>SXID01000001.1 GCA_005772955.1 Planctomycetia bacterium | reverse complement strand
TCGAAGTAGCCGCCGAGCGTGGACCACGTGAGTTCCTTCCCGCGCGCGGTGAACTTCCGCGCCGCAAGTTGGCCCTTCAGCGGTCCCGCGGAGCGTCCTTCGCCGAGTACGTCCGTTGTCACGCCCTGCCGAATTTTGCTCTGCGCGTGACCGTCTTCGAGAACCAGATCGTCCGAGTGCGAATGAATGTCGATGAAGCCGGGCGCGATGACCAGCCCCTTCGCGTCGATGGTGCGCTTGGCCTTGCCATCCGGCACGCGACCGACGGCTACGATTTTGTCGCCCGTAATGGCAACGTCGCCGTGGAACCACGGGTTACCGGTGCCGTCGATGATGCGCCCGTTACGGATGACGAGGTCGTACTCCGGCTCCGCGGCGAAGCCGGGGCAGGGGAGAGCGAGCACGCACGCAACGAGCGCGACTGGCGCGAGCAAGGAGAGGAAGCGTTTCACGGGAGCCTCGCGAGCGAAGAGGAAGGCGAGCGGGGGGCGTAAGCCCTCCGAGTGCAGTCCAACTCAATATAGTTGTGCTGCACTCGGAGGGCTTTCGCCTCCCGCTCGCCTTGAGAATAAGAACCCATGCCCTCCTTCCTCGACCGAAGCCGTATCGTCGCGTCGCCGGGCTTCAACCGGTGGCTCGTGCCACCCGCGGCGCTCGCCATTCATCTCGCCATCGGTGAAGCCTACGCGTTCAGCGTGTTCAACCTCCCGCTCGAACACCTCATTGGAATCACCACGCCTGCGCCGGGAGATTGGGCACGCACGCAAATCGGCTGGGTGTTCAGCATCGCGATCGTGTTCCTCGGTTTGTCGGCCGCGTGCTTCGGGTCGTGGCTCGAACGGGCCGGTCCGCGCAAGGCGATGTTCGCGTCGGCCGCGTGCTTCGGCGGCGGGTTCTTGGTGTCCGCTATCGGCGTGTATCTGCATCAGCTCTGGCTGCTGTATCTCGGCTACGGCGTCCTCGGCGGAATCGGGTTGGGGCTGGGGTACATCTCGCCGGTGTCCACGCTCATCAAGTGGTTCCCGGATCGGCCGGGGATGGCGACCGGAATGGCGATCATGGGCAGTGGCGGCGGCGCGATGCTCGGCTCGCCGCTGTCGCACCTTCTGATGGACCACTTCCGCACGCCGACATCGACGGGCGTGTTCGAGACGTTCGCGGGGATGGGCATCGCGTACTTCGGTTTCATGATGTTCGGCGTGCTGACGGTGCGCCTCCCACCACTTGGATGGAAGCCGCCGGGCGCGGTGAATCGCGCGACCGCACCCGCACCGAGCACCACACCGAACGAGGCCATCCGCACGCGCGCGTTCTGGCTGCTGTGGTGCGTGCTGCTGTTGAACGTGACCGCGGGAATCGGCGTGCTGGGTCAGGCATCGCCGATGATTCAGGAGATGTTCCCCGGTCGCGTGTCGGTATCCGCCGCGACCGGGTTCGTTGGGCTGCTGAGTCTCTTCAACATGGCCGGTCGATTCGCGTGGTCGTCGTTCTCCGACAAGATCGGTCGCAAGCCGACGTACATGGTCTTCTTCGCGCTGGGTGCGGCGTTGTACGCGTTCACGCCGCAAACGGGGAAAATGGGTAACGTGGTGCTGTTCGTGGCGTGCTACGCGATCATCATGAGCATGTACGGCGGCGGGTTCGCGACCATCCCCGCGTATCTCCGCGACCAGTTCGGCACCGGGCGGGTCGGCGCGATCCACGGGAGGTTGCTGACCGCGTGGTCGCTCGCGGGCATCGCGGGTCCGGTGTTTGTGAACTACATTCGCAAAGCTCAAATTGACAGTGGCGTGCCGAAAGCGGACGCGTACACGGTGACGATGTACCTGATGGCCGGGTTGCTCGTCATCGGCTTCGTGTGCAACCTGCTCGTTCGGCGCGCGGATCGCGTGAGCGCGGTTGCGATCGCCGCGCCTGGAACAACCACAGCGCGCGAAGCGGACGTGCCGACCGCGTTCGACGGGCCGGCACTCGCGTTCCGGTGGGCGTGGGTTGGGGTGCCGCTTGCGTGGGGCGTATCGCAGACGGTGCTCAGCTCGCTCGCGCTGTTCCGTTGAGCGCACCGTAGCGGACCGACTGCGGCGCGCGATATGGTGGAGGCATGACAGAACAGGAATGGCGGACGGCGGACGGGCCGTGGGGGATGCTGACGTTCGTCGGTGAGAGCGCGAGTAAGCGGAAACTGCGGTTATTCACCTGTGCCTGCTGCCGGCAGGTGCTGAACCCGTTCACCCCGCTGCTGGTGGAACGTGCGGTGAGTGCTGCCGAGGCCTTCGCCGATCGCGAAATCACCAGCGAGATGCTGACACAGGTTGGTGACGTGGTGGGAGTGGCGATCGTCGCCGCGCGAGCCGACGATGTCGAGAACCGCACCGGTTACCTGAGTCACTTGTTGGATGCTGTTGCAGCGGCGTGTTGGTCCGATGACGAAATGGAAGCAGCCCAGGACACCGCGCTCGCGACGGCCCGGGCCGCCGCCGATGTACCCTGGCCCGCGACCGGTACGCGACCGTCGGAGTTCAGCGAAGAACTCACGCTTCAGACGGAGTTAGTTCGCGACATCTTCGGCAATCCCTTTCGCTCGGTCGAAATCCAACTGGAATGGTTCACGTCGGACGTACTTGCGCTGGCACGCGGCATCTACGCGGAGCGCGCGTTCGACCGCATGCCGATTCTCGCGGACGCACTCCAAGACGCCGGCTGCGATGACGAGGAGGTACTGACGCACTGTCGTGAACAACGAGAACACGTTCGCGGGTGTTGGGTGGTGGAGTTGTTGCTGGGAAAGGGTTAGAGCAGTTTCAGGGATGGCGTTGTGTCGTGTAACGAGCCGCGACCGCAAGGGAGTGGCCTACGTAAGCCACTTCCTTGGGGTCGCGGCTCGTTGCGACACGCCATATTTTCCGTAAGGGCGCGCAAACCAGTACACGGCTCTGTCCTCAGTTGTCGAGATTCACGATACTGCCGTCGTTGATTTGGATCGCGCCAACGATCGCCTTCGGGTCGGCACCCTTGCGGACGAACTTCGCTGAGCCATCGGCCATCCCCGCGACCATTCCGCTTTCAAACACGCCGCCGAGTTTCGGCAGCGGCTGTTTCGGGTCGAACGGGATTTCCTCGGGGTTCGTCCAGATCACCGCTTCGCCAGCTTCGACCACGAGGAACGTGGTCGTGGTGCCGTCGGTGAACTGCACGATCTTGGCGCCCTTCAACGCTTGCCCCGGCGTGCCGGGTTGCGCCTGTGGCGGGAGCCACGTGCCAGGCCCCGTGAACGCGCGCGCGAACGTGTACCCGTAGGTACTCTGGCTGGGCGGGGCGAACTGCTTCGGCATCTTGTCGATGAGTTTCTTGTTGTGCTCGCTGTTCCACGGCTCGTCCAACTTGAACAGCTTGAACAGGTTGTCCTGTTCCAGGTACGGCAGGATCGCGACGCGCCAACTCAGCCCCGCTTTGCCGGTCTTGTCCGCGTACCCGGCCGGGAGCGCGCCGTTGTTGCTCTCGTAATTCTGGAGCGCGATGGCGATCTGTTGCATGTTCTTTTCGGCCGCGATGCGAACCCCGGCGCCGAGTGGGGTCGGACCGCGGAAGAACGGTCCCTTCGGTGCGGGTGGCAAGGAGTTCGTCGTGCCCGGTCCGGGCGGCGTGACGACTGGACCGGGGGTCGGGGTCACCGGGGTCACCGGCGAGTCGGGCACGGTGGGCTTGGTCTTCTTCTTGCACGCGGGCAGCGAGAGGAGGCTGACCGACAGCGCGAGTGCGACGGCCGTCGCCGAGCGTGTGAAGTGGAAAGACATTGGGACTCCTGTTCGCAAGGATGTGACACCGAACAGGGTACACGCCCGGCATCCAGAAGGCGAGCGGGGGACACTCTTGGTCAAGTGCCGCGAACCGAGCGGCACGGCTTCGCGCGTTGGGGAACTTCGGAGAAGTCCGTGTCGGTTGAACGTGGGCTATCGTGCGCCGCTCGGCAAGCGGCACCTACTCGAAGAAGTACGGTCAGCGCCGGATGCCGATGACGGTGTCGAGCGCCTGGCGCAGTTCCTGGTAGTTCTGCGGTCGCTCGTCGGCGTTCTTCGACAGCATCCACAGGCACAGGTCGGACACCAGCGGCGGCAACCCCTCGACGCGCTCCGCCGGCGGCACCGGCACGGCGTTCAAGTGTTGGAAGATCACCTGCACGCGGTTCCGCCCTTCAAACGGAAGACGCCCCGTGAGCGTCTCGTAGAGCGTCACGCCAAGCGAATAGATGTCGGCACGGTGGTTGACGGTACTCGCGTCCTTCGCCTGCTCTGGAGCGAGGTACGCCGCGGTCCCGGCCAACTCTGGGCCGGTACGCCCTCGCGCGGATAACACATCCGCTTTCGCCAATCCGAAGTCGATCAACTTCGCATTGCCATTCGGCCCGATCAGGATGTTGTCGGGCTTGATGTCGCGGTGAACGATCCCCGCTTGCCACACCGCGCCGAGCGCGTCGACCATCTGCGAGATGAGGAACAAGCACCACTCCGGTGGCAACGCGCCACCGGCGCGGAGCAACTCACCGAGCGGTCGGCCCTCGCAGAACTCCGTCGCCAGATACGGCCAGCGCGGATCGAAGCCGAAATCGATGAACCTGACGACCTTCGGGTGTTTAACGCGAGCGAGCGCCGCGGCCTCCATGCGGAGTTGCTTCATCGCGGAGTTGCGGTCGTAGACGTTCGCCCAGTTGAGAATCTTCAGCGCCACCGGGGCCGATCGTGTCTGATCCCAGCCGCGGAACACGTGGCACGACACCCCTTCGCCGAGTTTCGCCTGAAGTACGAAGGGGCCGACTACGGTGCCCACCTCGGGCGGCGGTGCGGACTGCGAGAACGCATCCGGGGACGGGTTGCGCTGCCGGTTCTGGTGCGTGTGTGGGTCGCTGGTGGCCGAGGTTTCGGTCACGGATGTCGGCGCAAGCGGATCGGTGCTGTTCAGGGGCGGCATTTCGCGGGGGTCGGCGTTCGAGGAGAGGGCGCTGTCTGCATCAGGAGAGAATCAGGGATCAGCGCCACCTCGCAAACCCTAGCACATGCCGTACAGCGCCCCGAACTTTTCGCGGAGGTAGGAAATGAACGGCTTTGGCGAGAGTGGCATTCCCGTTGCGAGCCGGCACAGTTCGCCGGCCCGATACCGCTGCCCGTGCCGGTGGATGTGTTGGTTCAGCCAGGTTTTTAGTCGTGTGAAGTCACCAAGCCGGAAGTCATCTTCGATCCCACCTCCAAATTCGCGCCGCACAGCATCCATCAGTTGGGCCGCGTACAGATTCCCGAGCGTGTACGTCGGGAAGTACCCGATGCCGCCGAAACTCCAGTGGATGTCCTGCAAGCACCCGTGCGCGTCGTCGGGGACTTTCAGACCGAATAGCGCCTCGAACCGGTCGTTCCAGGCACCTGGAAGGTCGCCAACTGCGAGGTCGCCCGACAGCAGCGCAAGCTCCAACTCGAACCTGAGCGCGATGTGCAGATTGTAAGTCGCTTCGTCTGCTTCGACGCGAATGAGCGACGGCCGCACATCGTTGATCGCGAAGTAGAACGTTTCCTTCGACACGTCCGCGAGCGTGTGGAACGTCTGCTTCAAGCGAGGAAAGAAGTGGTCCCAGAATGGACGCCCGCGACCGATCTGATTCTCCCACAACCGCGACTGCGATTCGTGAATGCCGAACGAACACGCGACACCCAAAGGCGTGCCGAAGTGTTCGGACGGGAGGTTCTGCTCGTACATCGCGTGCCCGGTTTCGTGGAGTACGCCGAAGAACGCTTCGTTGAAGAACCGCGGGTTGTACCGCGTCGTGATGCGGCAGTCGCCTGGGCCGACGCCAGAACAGAACGGGTGCGCGGTGGTGTCGAGCCGGCCCGCGCCGAAGTCGAACCCGATCGCGACCGCAGCGGCCTCCGCGAACACTTTCTGCCGGTCGATGGGGAGCTCGCGTTCCAGCACGCTCTTATCGGGCTGTTTCGGAGACGCGACGATCTTCTTCACGAGCGGTGCGAGTTCGGCCGTCAGGCCCGCGAACAGCGTCTTGAGTTCCGCGGCCGTGGTTCCAGGCTCGTATTCCTCGATGAGCGCGTTGTAAGGATGCTCCTTGTAGCCAACCGCGTCGGCCTCTTCGCGCTTGAGTTTCACGATCTGTTCCAGCAGCGGCCGGAAGCTCGCGTAGTTGTTCTTCTTCTTGGCTTGCTCCCACACCTGTTGCGCCTGCGTGGTAACGCGTGCGAGCTCTTCGACGAGCGATTGCGGAATCTTGGTAGTGCGATCGTAGGCGCGGCGCAGTTCGCGTGCGTTCGCGGCGGCATCGGATTCGGGATCGCGCACGAGGTCCGACGCCTCGACCGCGCTCAGTAACTCCCCGACCTTCGGGTCGGTGAACTTCTGGTGCGCGAGGCTGGCGAGGAACGCCATCTGTTCGCCGCGTAGTGGACCGCCCTTCGTGGGCATGTAGGTCTGGTGATCCCAGCCGAGCACGGCGGCACACGAGTTGAGCACGCCGAGTTCCTTCGCACGACGCACTAGTTCGGCATAGCTTTCAGCGGCGGTCATTCACGGCTCCTGTACGAACCCGTCACGTTCGGCTATTGTCGGTGTACGAACCGAGACGGGAAGAACATGGGGGCGCGATGGCCGAGAAACTCGTCACGATCGCCACGTTTGACCAACTGACAGAGGCACACACCGCGAAGAACGCGCTGGAGGTGGTGGGCATTCAAGCGGCTCTCGACAACGAACAAACCTCGTCGCTGTTCGGGCAGGTTCTGCCGATGATCAGCATTCGATTAGTGGTACGCAAGGAAGACGAACTACGGGCCGTGAAGATATTGGATGAGACGTTTGGTGGCGAAGCCGTGAGCGCGGAAGAACTGGCTGCCTTGGCTGAAGCCGCGCCCGCGGAAGATGCTGTGGACGCGGGACGCCAACTCGCACCGCCTGTTGCTGATTCGGTCGCGGATTCCATCGCGCGAGAGCGGGAAGCACGAGCAGCTTTACTTGCCGCGTGTCTCGGGCTTTTGGTGCCGTGCGTGAACCCGTTCGCCACACTGTTCGCCATTGTGATGATCATGCAAGCGGCGACAGGGTCCGGGAAACTGAGCGGTCGCGGGAAGCGGCACCTGTACGCCGCGGGCACGATTGTTCTTGCCCCCTGGCTGATAATTGGGGCTGTCATCCTCGCGTTTACGGTGCTTAGACCGTGAGTTTCACCGCGACCGCCGCGCCGCACCCCGATGACACCATCGTGGCGGTGTCGTCGGCGAGTGGCCCCGCGCCGCGCGCGATCGTTCGCGTGAGCGGGCCGAACACACACGCGGTGGTCGCGAAGGTGTTCGAGGGCGGGGAACCCCTCCCCCCAACCCCCTCCCCTAAGAAGGGAGGGGGAGCAGAACTACAAACCGAAGATGGCGCAGTGTCTTCGGTTTTAAGCCCCTCCCTTCTTAGGGGAGGGGTTGGGGAGGGGTTCGTCCGCTCGCGTCGCCTCATCCCCGGCTCGCTTCGGCTCACCGGCGTGCATTCGCCGCTACCCGCGATGCTGTACTTCTTCGCCGGCCCACGGTCGTACACGGGCCAAGACCTCGCGGAGTTGCACACCGTCGGTTCGCCGCCGCTCGTGGAACGGCTCGTCGCGGACCTGCTCGCGGCTGGTGCGCGACCTGCGCGACCGGGCGAGTTCACGATGCGGGCGTTCCTCGCTGGCAAGAAGGACTTGCCGCAGGCCGAAGCGGTGCAGGCTGTGATTGAGGCCGGCACCGACGCGGACCTCACCGCCGCGCTCGTGCAACTCGCCGGCGGCGTGTCGCAACCGCTCGCCGCACTCCGCGACGATCTGCTGAACCTCCTCGCGGACGTGGAAGCCGCGCTCGACTTCGCGGACGAAGACATCGAGTTCGTCAGCCGAGCTGCGACGCTCGCGCGTGTTCAAGCCGCAATCGACCAACTCGACGCGGTGCGGCAGCAACTCGACGACCGCACCGTGTCCGGGCGCCCGGTGCGCGTGGCGCTGGTGGGTCTGCCGAACGCGGGCAAGAGCAGCCTGTTCAACGCACTCGCGGGTGGCGCGGCGCTGGTCAGCGCGATACCGGGCACAACACGCGACTACCTCACGAAACCGCTCGTGCTCGCAGGCGTGCAGGTCGAATTGATCGACACCGCCGGCTGGCAGGACGCTTCCGACACGATCGCGGAACAGGCGCAACGATTGGGCAACGAGCAAACGACACGCGCGGATGTAATCGTGTGGTGCGACGAGAATGGCGCGTTCGCGGAAGTGGATGAAACGAGGTTGAAGGCCACGGGTGCCGATGTGCTGAAGGTGCGGACAAAGAGCGACCTTCTGAACGAGCCGCGACCGCAAGGGAGTGGTTTAGGTTTACCACGCCCTCGCGGTCGCGGTTCGTTGGTCAGCGTGTCTGTGATCTCCCCAACTGGCCTCGACGCACTGCGCACCGCGATGAGTGACATCGTGGTGTCACTGGCACGCCCGCCGCTGGCGCCGAGCCAGAGCCGGTGTCGGCATCACGTTTTCGCGTGCCTCGAACGCCTGCGAGAGAGCCTTGCGCTCGCGTTGAACAACGACCCGCCGGAACTGCTCGCGCTGGCGCTGCGAGGCGCTCTCGACCCGCTTGGCGAGATGACCGGCGCGGTCTACACCAACGACCTACTCGACCGCATCTTCTCGCGATTCTGCATCGGCAAGTGATTCAGCGACCCCAGGGAGTTGCTCCGATCGAAGTTATCCCGCCCTTCAGGGCGAAGACAAACCCGTTCTCCCGTTAAGGCCGGTCCCCCGGTCGCCCCAGGACAGCGTCGTTGCGGTCGACGCCTGCACCGACGTGACCGAACACGTTGCGGTAGATATCGTCACCGCCCGGGCCGACGAACGGGGAGGTGGTGAGGCGAACGTTCCCGCCCACGAAGAGGACGTTCATGCAACCCGCATGCGGCGAGACGGGTCCGGCGCCCGGCGAGGCGCGCACGGTGGGGAAGTCGGCGGAGATCGGCATCAGGTCGTGTTCGTTGCCTTCCGTCGCCAAACCGTCCGAGCGGCGCAAACCGCGAAGTTTGCCGCCTGGTTCGCGGAAGCCGAGTGTGTAGGCGTAGGCGACGTAGTTCGTGGACGTGGGGCAACCGGGTCGGTAACCGGCGGGCAGTTGGCCCAGGTCGGTGAGTTCAGTCGCGAACGTGTCGGCGGTCGGGTGTCCGGTGGTTCCGATTTGCGGGTAGTGACCATCCTTGGCCTCTGCGTAGCCGGTCAGACCCGTGTGCAACGTCAGGAGGTTGTTCTGGCAAGCGTACACGCGCTGCTGCTGCCGCGCCTTGGCGATTCCCGAGAACAGGAGACCGAAGCCGAGGAACGCGATCCCCGCGGCGACGATCAGGTCGATGCGAAACCGGTGCCCCGATTGCGGGTCCGGGCCGTCGCTGACCGGTGGCGCGGCAGCGGTCGGCACGCCGGGCACCTTCGCGCGGGTTCCCGGCTCGAACTCGAAATCAACCGGCGCGTCGGATGCGAACTCGCGCAGGAATGTGGTGACTACCGGTTCGGCAGGCTCAGGTTCGATCGCACGCGGCTCGTGTTCGACGACGTACCGGGCCACCTTCGCGATCGCGCGCACGGCCAACCCGGGGGGTGGTTCGGGCGGATCATCGCGCTCCGCTTCGGCGGTCACGAATACCGGTGTGGCGACCGCCCGTAACATTTCAAGGCGCGCGGCAACATCCGGGTCCGATCCGACGCGCGCGACGACCGCGGCCCGGTCCTCGGGGTCGAGCAGGTCGAACAGGTATCCAATGAGGTCTTCGTCGGACATCACTTCTATCGCTCCCTGTCAGGTCGCGGCTAACCGAGTGGAATTTGGACTCCCGACTCCTCGTCCTTACTCTCCGCTCCCTGGCCCCTGGCCCCTGGCCCCTCTTCTTGCGCCGCGTGCCACGCCTCGGTGAGCCTGGCGAGTGCGGCGTGCAGTCGCGATTTCACCGTGCCGACCGGGATGTCGAGCACGTCGGCCACGGCACGGTACTTCAGCCCCTGGAAGTACGCGAGAATGACCACCTGCCGCAACAGGTCCGGGAGCCGGTCCACCGCGGCGCGGACCAATTCACGCTGTTCGGCGCGGTCGGCGGATTCGGGCGGGCCATCGCCAGGTGCGGGCAGTAACTCGAACAGTGGGCGCGATTGGCCATCCTCGTCTGAGGTTGTCACCGCGTCCGCACGTTGGTCGGCGCGGCGGTTGCGTCGGCGGAGGGCGTCGATGGCCTGGTTCGTGGCGATCGCGTAAATCCACGGGCGCACCGGGCGCCCGGGTTCGTATTGCTGCACCTTCCGGTACACTTGCACGAACGTGTTCTGGAACACGTCGTCGGCAAGGTCGTCGTCGCCGAGGTAGCGGCGAAGGTAGCCGAACAGTTCGCGCTCGTATCGACGGACCAGCGTGCCGAACACGTCTCGCTCCCCGGAACGCAACCGGGCGAGCAGTTGTTCGTCGGTTTCTGGCGGAAGTCGCATGGGATCCAGCACAGCCCTGATACCTGTACGTCGCGGGTGGTGTAGGCGTTCGCGCGAGTGGGAACGGAAGCGAGTCGGCACGGGTGATTGGGGAAGTGTACCACACGGGGGGAGGGATCAGGAGTCAGGATTCAGGAGAGTTGAGGTTTTCGCCCCGCCAAGCCGTGATCGCGGACTGCGAATTGAAGAGAGCCTACCCATAGGAGTAGCCTCTCGGTGTTCCTGGGCGAACCGCTCTCTTGCTGGTAGTTTCAAGGTGGTTCGCTCGGTGTCTTGTTCTGTACCCCGAAGGAACCTGAACCGCAGAGGCCGCTGCTCTGTCCACCGTTCGGTTTCGTTTCGCGGCGCGAGGGCCGGTTGTGGCGCACTCCCCCCCATCGACGAACGGCCTGCCGCGGGCGACGTGGTCGCGGCTCACCGAACCGCAACTGCTCGCGCAGTGCGCGGTGGACACGTACCGTGCCAGCGGCCCCGGCGGGCAGAAGAGGAACAAGACCAGCTCCGCTGTGCGCCTGCGGCACACCCCCACGGGACTGATCGTCATCGCCGAAGAGAGTCGGTCACAGTATGAGAACAAGGCGAAGGCGCTGAAACGCCTCTGGCACGCGCTGTTCCTCGAACTTCGCGACCCGCTCACGGCCGACACCACTCCAGAAGCGGTCGCCGCGCTGCCCGACTACGCCGCTGCACACAATCGCGACGGGCGTCTCCAAATGAGTGCGAAAGACCCGCGATTCTGGCCCGCGGTCGGAGTCATTCTCGACGTGTTGGTGCTTGTCGAGGCGCGCGTCGCGGATGCTGCGGCGCTGCTCGGTGTGTCCACCGGAAACCTGATCGACTTCCTCGGGACTGAGCCAAAGGTGTGGCAAGAAGCGAACCGACTCCGCACCGCATCCGGACACAAAACACTTCGGTGATCGCGGAGCTTTCGGGAAAAACACGGACACCCGCCCACACCGCTGGCGTCCTGAGGCCGGAATCGGGTGCCGACCGGGGCGTGTATCGTGTATCGTGTTCAGACGAGCGCAAGTTGCGCTCGTCGGAACACGACACTCTCAATTCTGGTGCGCGATGCCGCCGCCGGGCTTCTCCTGGGTCGATCAGCCGCGTCTCGCGGCCCTCGCACACCCGCGATCGGCGGAAGACCTCCACTGGCTGCGCCGCAACGGGATCGACGTACTCGTGACGCTCACCGAAGACCCGCTCCCGCGGAACTGGGTGAACGACGCGGGCGTCCTCGCTGTGTCCGTGCCCGTGCCAGACATGGAAGCTCCGTCCGCCCGCCAACTCGACCACATCCTCGCGACCATCCGCCGAGCGAACGATTCGGGCATGGGCGTGGCGATCCACTGCGCCGCGGGTCTGGGCCGCACCGGGACCGTGCTGGCCGTGTACCTCGTCGCGGGCGGCCTGCCGGCGCGCGCCGCGCTCATTCAAGTGCGCAACCTCCGCCCCGGCTCCGTGGAGACGCTCGATCAGGAACGCGCCATCGAGCAATACGCCCGCAAACTCGCCCTCCCCGATTCTGATCTGACTGACGACCGTGACGACGATCGGCCGGAATGAAGTTCCGTTGTGAAGAACCTTTCACGCGAACCGCGATTGCAGTGAACCCGCGCGCGAATACAACTCCCGCACTCCCACCCCCTGGACAGGTTCTTCATGCGCCCGACCCCCGCGCTTGGTTCGCTCGCCGCGCTGTTCGCCGCCGTACTCGCCGTTGGGCTGTTTACTTCGCCCAAACCCGCGACACCCACCCCGCGCGCCGAACGCAAGGTGAAGCTCGCGGTGCTCGTCGTCTTCGACCAGATGCGCGGCGACTTCCTCGAACGCTGGCGCCCGCTATTTGGGCCGAATGGGTTCGCCAGGCTCCAGCGAGACGGCGCGTGGTTCACTCACTGCCACTACCCCTATGGCGTCACCACCACCGGCCCCGGTCACGCGTCGATGCTTACCGGCGCGTGCGCCGACGCACACGGCATCGTGGACAACGCCTGGATCGAGGACGGGCACCTGCAGTACTGCGCGGGCGATCCGAAGTACTGGTTCGTGCCGGGCGAGAAGCCGGTCAAGCCGAAGAACGCCGGAACCCCGGAGCCGCTCTTGAGCGAGACGGTCGCCGACGTGCTGAAGGAAGTTCACGGCGCGAAGTCCAAAGTGTTCGGGTTGTCGTTCAAGGACCGCTCCGCGATCCTGCCGACCGGGAAACGCGCAGACGGCGCGTACTGGTTCGAGGGCGACACGGTCGGCACTTCGACCTACTACGCGGACCGCGTTCACCCGTGGGTCGAGCGGTTCAACGCGTCGAAGTTCGCGGACAAGTGGTTCGGCAAGGACTGGACCCGCTTCCGCCCGGAGTTGGACTACACCCGGTGGAGCGGTCCAGACGACGTGCGCGGTGAGGGCAGTGGGAAGGGACAGGGCGTCACGTTCCCGCACCCGACCACCGGCGGGAAGCCGACGCGCACTGCGACCTACTACGACGCGGTCGTCAACTCGCCGTTCGGCAACGACCTGTTGCTGGAACTCGCAAAGGCCTGCGTGACCGCTGAGCGCCTGGGCGACGACGACGTGCCGGACCTGCTCGTCATCAGTTTCTCCTCGAACGACGTGATCGGGCATACATGGGGGCCGGACTCGCACGAGGTGCTGGACGTGACGCTCCGTTCGGATGCGGTGGTGGCCGATCTGCTCGCGTTTCTCGACGCGAAGGTGGGCAAGGACCAGTACCTTCTCGGCATCACCGCGGACCACGGCGTCTGTCCGCTGCCCGAGGTGAGCAAGGTGCCCGGTGCGGCGCGAGTCGGCACGGGTGAGTTGGCCGATTTCATCAACGCGCACCTCACGAAGAAGTTCCCCGCGTTGAAGCCCGCAGACGGGAAGGATTCACGCTGGGTGGACTCGATCATCTTCCCGTGGGTGCGGTTGAACGAGCGGCTGGTCAAGGCGAGTGGGCAACCGCTCGCGGCGCTTGTGGAGGAGACCGTGAAGGCGCTGGCGGAAGACAACGAGAAGCGGGTGATGCGGACCTTCACGCGAGCGGAACTGGCGGGGACGTTCCCCGAATCGGACGTGATCGCGAACCGGATGAAACGGTCATTCTACCCGTCGCGGTGTGGCGACTTCGCGGTGGTGCTCCAACCGTACTCGCTGCCAGCCACGAAAGGCAGCACGGGTACGGGGCACGGGACACCGTTCAACTATGACACGCACGTGCCGTTGCTGGTGTATGGTCCCGGTATTCGCGGTGGCGTGCGGACCGAACCGACGACCCCACAAGCGATGGCGAGCATCTTCGCGCAGTGGCTGAACGTGCGCCACCCGAAGGACGCCGCGTTCCCAGTGCCGAAGACGCTGGAATAACGCGAGTAAGGAGTGAGAAGTCTTGGTTTTGGCTTTCGCCCTGAAGGGGCGGGACAACATCGCCCAGGGCAACGCCCTGGGTCGCAAACACCAAGGATTTGCAGGCTGAAAGCCTACGACAGAGGCTCTCCATGTCGCACCCCTCCAGGGTGCCGAACCAAAATGCACAAACCCAGGGCGTTGCCCTGGGCTATGCTGTCCCGCCCCTTCAGGGCGAAGAACAAGACTCACTCTGTTCACATTCCGGCAGGCGAGACGGTGCCGAGTTGCATCGTGAATTCGTTGATGATCGTTTCGTGTGCCCCGATCATGATCGCCCAGAGTGCGCCGCAGTTGTCGTCCGCAGTCGGGCCGCGAGCAGGCGTGGAATCTTCGCTCGTCGCCGGCGATTCGGGGAGGTAATACTCCCGCGTAACCGGGTCGAGTTCGCGTCCTTCCGCGTGCGGACTGGGTTGCAGCCCCGGCGGCTTGGCCGCGACCGCGCCGCACATCGCCACCACGCCAACCAACCCCAGCATCATTCGCCGCAGCATGCGTGTCATCCGCCATAGCGAACGACCGCGGCGCGATCCATCGCACACCGGCCATTCGGGAAAGGAGCGGGACTATAGCGTCGGTCGCTGTTCCCGCAACAGGAAACTCGGAATTGCGCGGGCGATCGTCGGAACGATTCGCTTGACCCGCACAGCCCAACGGCTTACGATTATCTTCACCCCACCAAAACGCGATCCCACCCCGCCCTGGGCGAACGCAGCCTCAAGTTTGCCAACTGACCGCACAACCTCGGAGACTTCTCCCATGCGCCGGCTTGTGTTCGGCCTCGTGGTTTTCGCCGCGTGCGGCACGGCCGCCGCCCAACCTCCGCCCGGTCTGCCGTCGCCGCGAGTGCAGAACGTGTTCCCCAACGGTGCGAAAGCCGGCACCAACGTTGAGGTCACCGTCACCGGCTTCGACGTGGAAGACCCGGAGAAACTCCTCTTCGCGCACCCGGGGTTGAAGGGCGAATACCTCGCGCCACCCAAAGACCCAACGCCGGATCCCAAAGACCCGAAGAAGATGATCCCGCCGCCGAAGGTCAACCCGGCCGGACCGCACAAGTTCAAGGTGACCGCCGCGGCCAACGTACCGCCGGGGGTCTACGACTTGCGCTTTGTTGGGAAGTGGGGCGTAAGCAACCCGCGCGCATTCGTGATCGGCGACCTGATCGAGGCGAACGAGAAGGAGTCGAACAACGACGTGCCGGACGCGCAAAAGATCGAGATTGGCACCACGGTGAACGGCGTGATCTCCGCACCGACCGACGTGGACTACACCGTATTTACGGGGAAGAAGGGGCAACGCGTTGTCGTCGCGTGTCAGGCGTCGTCGCTCGACAGCAAGGCGGCGCCGATGATCGAGGTGTTCGACGTGAGCGGACGCAAGCTCGCGATCAACCGTAATTACCGCGACAACGACGCCGTCACCGACGTGGTGCTCCCCACCGATGGCGAATACTTCGTCCGGTTGTTCCAGTTCACGTATACCGTAGGCGGGCCGGACTACTTCTACCGCCTGAGCGTGAGTGCGGCGCCGTGGATCGACGCGGTGTTCCCGCCGGTGGTCGAGTCGGGCAAAGCCACACAGGTGACGCTCTACGGTCGCAACCTGCCGGGCGGTGCGCCCTCGGAAGGCTACACCGCGGACGGGCGCCCGCTCGAAAAACTCACGGTCACGATCACGCCGCCAAGCGGCGCGGGCGCGAACACGTTGCTCACCAGCCTCGCGCACGTCGAACCGAACTGCGCACTTCAGGACGGCTTCGCTTACAGCCTGAAAGGTCCGGGTGGGATCTCCAACCCGGTCACGATCTACTTCGCACGCGACAAACTCACGGTGAAGACCAAGCCCGCCGGCACGCCGGAAACAGCCGAAGTGGTTGCCACACCCGGCGAGGTCGCGGGATTCCTGGCGAAGAAGGGCGAGAAGGACTGGATCGCGTTCAACGCGAAGAAGGGCGACAAGTTCACCATCGACCTCGCCGCCGAACGCATCGGCGCGAGCGGCGATTTCTTTTTCTCCGTGCGCGATGGCAAAGACCCGAAGAAGGATCTGTCCGGTGAACAGGACGACGACCCCGATTCGCTCCACCCGTTTGGCTTCTACACGCGAACCAGTGATCCAGGCGCTTATCAGTTCACCGCACCGGATGACGGGAAGTACCTGGTCGCGATCGGCTGTCGCGAGGCGAGCTATCTGAATGGCCCGAAAGCCGCGTATCGGCTCCGCATCGGGCAGTTGGTGCCGGACTTCCGCGCGGTGGTGATGCCATACAGCCGGTTCTACCAGACCGGTTCGGCCGCGTGGCAGGGTGGAACGCAGGCGTACTACGTCTTCGCACACCGGCAGGACGGCTACACCGGGTCGATCGCGGTTGCGGCTGAAGGGCTGCCGGCCGGCGTGACCGCGAAGGCGCTTACCATCGGCCCAGCGGTGCGGTGGGGGCTGCTTGTCCTCGACATCGCGCCGGGCGCCGCGCCGTCCACGACTGCGTTCACGGTGAAACTCACCGGTACCGACACCGCGGGCAAGTCGCTCGTGCGCAACGCGCGCCCGGCGTCGGTGACGTGGGGCAACAACCAGCCGGACCAGCAGGTTCCTGTGATCGCGAAGTTGGATCAGTCGCTCGTGATCGCGGTGCGGCCCGAGAAGTCTATCTTCACCATCAAAGCCGATCTCGCGAACGCGATCGTGAAGCCGACGATGGGTAAGGAAGAGAAGGTGACCGGTCCGGTCATCGTGATGAAGCAAGGCGACAAGGCGACGGTTCCCGTGAAGGTCGAATGGACCGTGCCGGAGAAGCCGAACGTCACGCTCGCCGCCGAACCAATGCTTCAGAACGTCCAGAATTCGCCGATCACGGCAACCGTCGCGGGGCAGCCGACGAAGGACAAACCGGAAGTGCTTGTGAACCTCGACGCGAAGACCGCCGCCGTTCCCGGTACGTACACGATCGTTCTGCGCGGCGCGGCGCAGGTGCCGTTCGCGAAGGATCCGATGGCGAAGACGAAACCGAACATCCCGGCGGAAGGGTTCAGCACGCCGATCACGATTCTGGTGGTGCCGAGTTCGCTGGGCAAGTTCACGACCGGCCCGCTACCGAACAACACCCTCAAGCTCGGCACCAGCACCGATCTGGTGATCAAGGTGGAGCGGATGTACGACTTCGTGGGCGAGTACAAGGTGACCTTCGTCCCCGCGAAGGACGTGACCGCAGTGACCGCTGCCAATGTGGTCATCGCCGCCGGCAAGGACGAAGCGAAGTTGGTGCTGAAGACCGCGGCAGACGCCAAACCTGGCGCGCTCGCGGGAACTGTGGTGGTGACGGCGATGTACGATGGGAAATACACTGTGACCTACGAGAACAAGGTGAGCTTTACTTTGGCGAAGTGACCACTGATTGGGTGGTACAGGCTGGGAGTTGAAGGTTGACGTTGTCTGTTCTTCACCCCGAAGGGGTGAGACAACATAGCCCAGGGCAACGCCCTGGGTCATAATTGGCAATGATTTGCAGGCGGAGGGCCTACGACAGGTGGTGTGTCGCAGGCCTTCCGCCTGCAAAGAAAACACGCGACGAACCCAGGGCGTTGCCCTGGGCTACGTTGTCCCACCCCTTCGGGGTGAAGAACCGGTGAGTCCCATTGGGCAGTCACGAAACAAAGCATCACAACTCGATAAACCTTCACGAACACTTGGAGACCTAACCCATGCGCCGATTTGTTGCTCTTGCGCTGGCATTACTGGTAGCTTCGAGCTACGCGCAAGAGAAGAAAGACGACAAGAAGGACGAGTACCCGCCGATTCCGACGATCGACCTGAAGCGGAAAACGCCGATCGAGTACGGAGCGGACATCCAGCCGATCTTCGAGAAGAAGTGTCTCGTGTGTCACTCCGGCACGGAGCTGCGCGGCAAGTACGACATGAGTACCCACGCGAAGGTGCTCAAGGGCGGCAAGCGCGGCACCGCGGTCGTGGCCGGCAAGCCAGCCGAGAGCAATCTGTTCGTGTTCTGCTCGCGTCAGAAGCAGCCGATGATGCCGCCGAAGACCGACGAGCCGTTGAACTCGCAAGAGGTCTCGCTCATCAAGCTGTGGATCGAGGAGGGCGCGAAGGCTCCCACTACCGTGAAGATCAAGGACCGGGTCATTCCGAACCTGCCGCCGGCGCTGGTGAGGCCAGTGCGGGCGGTCGCGGTCTCGCCGGACGGCAAGGCCGTCGCCGCGAGCCGCGGGAACCAACTCCACATCTTCGAGGTGAAGACGATCCCGGCCGAGAAGAAGGGCGGAAAGGACACGCAAGAGTGGTCGTATGCGAAGTCGTTCTTCGACCCGCAACTGAAGACTCCCGATGGCAAGGCCGCGAAGGCCGCGCACATCTCCCTTGTGGAGGCGATGGCGTTCAGCCCCGACGGGAAGACGCTCATCACCGGCAGTTTCCAGGAAGTGACAATCTGGGACGTGGCGAAAGGCGAACCGAAGCAGCGCATCGCCGGTTTCGCGGACAAGGTGTGCGCGATCGCGTTCTCGGTGGACGGCAAGAAGTTCGTGACCGGCGGCGGCTCTCCGACCGAAGACGGCGAGATCAAGGTCTACGACGCGGACACGGGTAAACTGTTCACCACGATCCTGGCCGGGCACAGCGACACGGTGTTCGGGGCCGCGTTCAGCCCGGATGGGAAGCTGCTCGCGACCTGCGGCGCCGACAAGTTCGTGAAGGTGTTCGAGCTACCCGCGGACGCCACCAAGCCGGCGAAGTTCGTCAAGTCGTTCGAGGGCCATACGCACCACGTCATGGGGGTTGGCTGGACGCCGGACGGCAAGAAGATCGCGAGTTGCGGCGCGGACAACTTCGTGAAGGTGTGGGACTACGAAAAGGGCGAGAAGCTCCGCGACATGCAGGGCCACCAGAAGCAAGTCACGTCGCTGATCTTCGTCGGGAAGACGGCGCAGTTCGTGACCGGCAGCGGCGACGCGAGCGTCCGCATGTGGAACGCGGACAACGGCGGCAACGTGCGGAGCTTCACCGGTGCGGCCGACTTCGTGTACGCGGTGAGCGCGAGCACGGACGGCGCGGTCGTGGCGAGCGGCTGTGAGGACGGCGTGGTACGCGTGTACAACGGCACAAGTGGCACGCTGTTGAAGGCCGCGCTGCCGCCCGACGCGGAGCCGAAGAAGGAAGAGCCGAAGAAGTAGTCACGAGTGACGAGTGGCGAGTGACGAGGAGAGGCAGAAGATCAGAGGCACCGTTGCTTCTGGTCTCCTGCCTCTCCTCGTCACTCGCCACTCGTCACTGTTGTTGGCCTTGACCGTCGGATATCTCTTCCGCTATCCGCGAGCCACATCCAACCCTCGCGGAGGTCGCCGTGCGCGCTTCACTCAAGTTGACGCTGCTCCTGCCCCTGCTGCTCTGCGGGTGTACCCCAAGATTCGGTACCGCGAACTTCGATCGGAACGTGCTCCGGGAGCGGTTGAAGGACGACTCCATTCAGATGCCGGATTCGACCATTGCGGCGGCGCGCGACCTGAAGCCGCAACTGCGATTCCCGTGTCGGATCGCGGTCTACCTCCAACCCGAAAGCGGAGACTGGCGTTGGACGCAGGAAGACAAGGCTGCGATGGAAGTGTGGGCGAACGCACTCAAGAAGGAAGGCATCGCGAGCGATGTGTTCACGCTCCCGCAGATACTCACGGCCAGAAGTGACAAGGGCGATCTGAAGGAGCTACGGGTCGCGGCGGCCAAGTGCGGAGCCGATGCGTTGTTCGTGGTTCACGCCGCGACCCAGACGGCGAGTTACAAGAACTTCGCAGCGGTGTTCAACCTGACGCTCGTGGGCGGCTACGTCGTTCCCGGTAGTCACAAAGACTCGCTGTTCGTGCTGGAGGGCGTTCTGCTCGACGTGGACAACGGCTACATCTACACCGGCGTTCAAGCCGAGGGCGTGGGGAAAATCATGCGCCCAACGTTTGTGATCGAAGATAAGGACGCCATCGCGAAGGCGAAGGCAAAAGCGCTCGCGCAGTTCGGCGACGATTTCTTGAAACGGATGCGGGCACTCAAGTCGATGCCGGAGTCGGACCGCGTCGGGCGGGTTATTGTTGAGGGAAGTGCGCCCGCTGGCGACCGAGTCATCAGTTCACAGCCCGCCTTCGTGAAGCCCGCCCCGACGCTCCCCTCGGACGTGCCCGTGATCAAGCCGACGCCGCTCGACGCGGGCGGCGTGATGCTCGGCCCCATCGCGCCGCAGCCCCTGCCATAGCGAAGGCGCAAGGTTTGTGCTCTGAGCCGCGGAGCGGCGGCTGGGAGCCAGGGGTGGAGCGAGGCTCTGCGAGCGAAACCCCTGGAACCGAGGCGCAACATCAACGCAGCCCCGGAGGGCAACGTTGTGAGGGATTTCCTTTAGCCGATCAAGAGTTAGTATTTCCGCCTCTGTTGAGCCGTGGCCGCAACGACCGTCCTGGTTGAACGGACGGGTCACGCAGTACCACGCTCTAACTCCAGCGTGAGTTCGCCGTCCGTCACGATGTACTTTTTCGGTTTCTCGGTCCTACCGCATCTCCGTCATGTTCCCTTTTCATATCCCGCTACTCGGGGCGCGCACAAGTCTTTCGATTCCGGTACACTAAGCCGCAATCCGCCTCCGCTCCCGCCGGAACGCACACCATGGAACTCGCAGAACTCGCATGGCCCGCGGTCGCCGCGTTGCCGCGAACCACACCTGTCATTTTCCCGATTGCCGCACTGGAGCAACACGGGAAACACATGCCGGTGTTCACCGATTCGCTCCTCCTGGGCGAAGTTATTCGTCGCGTGAAGTTAAGCTCCATCGCGGAGAAGTGCCTGTTCGCGCCACTTCAGTGGCTCGGCAACTCGCACCACCATCTCGATTTCCCCGGCACGTTGTCGGCATCGCCGCGTGTGTACCTTGATCTCCTCAAAGACCTCGCGACGTGCTTCCTGGCTCACGGTTTCACGCGACTTGTGTTCGTGAACGGCCACGGCGGGAACGTCACGCCCTACCAACAGGCGCTCTTCGAGTTGAAGCAGCAGCACCGCGACCGGCGCGACCTTCTTTTGCTCGCGCTCACGTACTGGGACGCGGCCGGGAATCCGTCCTCGGGAGCGATTCCCGGTCTGGTGCAGAAGCGGATGGGCCACGCGTGCGAGTGGGAAACGTCGATGGTGCTGCGACTCAATCCGAAGCTCGTGGTGGGTGAGGTGGCGAAGGTGCCGGAGGTGCTGCACGGTCGTGAGTTCACACCGGGCTACCGTGCGTGGGTGATGCCGGACCGAAGCGAGCCGGGGCATGTGGGAACCCCATCAGCGGCAACCGCCGAAAAGGGCGAGGCGCTGTTCACGCACTTCGCCACGGGTGTCGCGGCATATTTGGAGCGCGTCGTCGCGTGGAACGGGACGTGGGACCAGTAAGGAAGGATGAAGGTTGAAGGTTGAAGGATGAATCCAGACGACGCACGACAGACCCGCTAACGCCACGGTCGGAGCCAGTGTGACTATTCATCCCTCATCCCTCACCCCTCATCCCTCTCCCTGGCGGTGGTGGGTCTGCGGTGCGCTCTTGCTCGCGACGCTGCTGAACTACATGGACCGGCAGGCGCTCTCCGAGACCGCGACCGAGTTGAAGGCACGGTACGGCCTGGACGACGGGCGGTACGGGACGGTCGAGCAGTGTTTCAGCTACGCATTCGCGACCGGGGGCGTGCTGTTCGGCTTCCTCACGGATCGCTTCGGCCCGCGGCGCCTCTACCCAATCGTGCTGATTGGTTGGTCGCTGGCGGGCATCGCCACGACGTTTGCGGCCTCGCCGGGGGCGATCGGCTGGCTCGAAGACCCCGGCGACGCGCCCGGCACGGGCACCTACCGTTGGCTGATCCTGTGCCGAACGGTTCTCGGTCTGTTCGAGGCGGGTCACTGGCCGTGCGCGCTCATCACCGCGAGACAGGTGCTTACCGCCGCGGACCGCCCGTTCGGCAACAGCATCCTCCAGAGCGGTGCGAGCGCCGGGGCCGTCATCACGCCGCTCTACGTGCTGCTCGTGCGGTCGCTCGGTGGCGGGTGGCAGGTCGTGTTCTGGACGGTCGGTCTGTTTGGGTTGTTGTGGGTGCCGCTGTGGTTCGCGCTCGTGCGGAAGGGCGACCTCGACCGCCAACTGCCGACGGTGAACAACGCGTCGCCAGAACCATTTGACCTGATCGGTTTCTTGCGCCGTTATGCCGTACTCGCCGTGACCGTGACGTGCCTCGGTCTGAGTTGGCAGTTCATCCGGGCCTGGCTGCCGAAATACCTGAAGGAGTTCCACCACTACGAACCGTCAGTGTCCGCGACCGCGGTCGCGCTGTACTACATTTCGGCCGACGTGGGCTGCATCCTGGCCGGGTTCACTGTGAAGGTGCTGGCCGGCCGTGGACGGAGCGTTCACGGGTCGCGTGTGATCGTGTTCGCGCTGTGGTGCGGGCTGACCTCGCTCGCGGCGACCGTACCGTTCCTCGGCGGTGGCTTCTGGGTTCTCGTTCCGGTGTTGATGCTGGTCGGCGCGGGCATTCTCGGCTTACACCCCATTTATTACGCGCTGGCGCAGGAACTCCCGGCGAAGCACATGGGACTACTGGCCGGGTGCCTGACCGCGATGACGTGGATATCCGTGGGGACGGCACAGGGCATGATCGGCGCACACATCAAGGCGACCGGCGACTACACACCGGGTTTCCTGGTCGCCGGCCTCGCGCCGCTCGCGGCGCTGCTCGCGATGCTCGTGTTGTGGAAGCCGACAGGCGAACCCCGGCCTTGCGGCCGGGGGTAAACTTTCAACCCCCGGCCGCAAGGCCGGGGTTCGCCTGTCCCTATTTGCACGCTCTCAAGAACGCGATCAGGTCCGCAAGTTCCTGTGGCGTGAGTTGTTGCTCCATCCCCGCGGGCATCAGCGACACGGTGCTCGGGCTGATGCTTTCCACGTTCGCGCGCGCGATCCGCTCTTCCTTGTCCGCCGCGACCACCACGATGATTTCGTCCGGTGCATCTTTCTTCAACACGCCGTTGAGCACGCGGTCGTCGGTGGTGACGACGCGCACCGGTTCGTAACTGCGCACGAAGCTCGCGCTCGGGAAGATGATCGATTCGAGCAGGTCGCGCTCGGTGCGGATGCCGCCGATGCGCGTGAGGTCTGGTCCCGCGACGCCGCCGACGTACCCGACCTTGTGACACGCGATACACTGCGTCTTCGCGCTATTGAACACGAGTTGTCCGCGTCGAATGTCGCCCGGTTTCAGGTCCGCGAGGATCTTCTCCAGCCGCGCGGTTTCGCCTTTGCGCGCCTCCGCGAGTTCGGCGTAGAGCTTCTCGGCTTCATCCTTCACGGCCTTCGGGTACTTGTCCAGAATCG
This sequence comes from Planctomycetia bacterium, assembly GCA_005772955.1. Taxonomy (GTDB): domain Bacteria; phylum Planctomycetota; class Planctomycetia; order Gemmatales; family Gemmataceae; genus Gemmata. Next base: position 4,820 of record SXID01000001.1, on the reverse strand, counting down.
GTTTCACCATCTCGGCCCGAACCGCGGGTCGCACCGTCGGGTCGCGAAGCGCCGTCACGAGCGCCAGGCCTACCTTCGCGTCCGCGGACTTCGCGAACACACCGATCAACTTCGGGAGTTCGAGCGGGTTCGCGGTCTTCAGCGATGCCGTTAGCGCGAGCAGCGAATCGCTAGCGAGCGCGGCCCGCGCGAGCCAGTCGGCGGCGGCGGCGCGCACCGGGCCGGTGCGGTCGCGGTGAACGTCAGTGATGACTGCGGTGGCCTCGTCGGCCGGGATCGCGGCGCCGGCTGGCCCGGCGGCGCGGAGCGCGTAACCGAGTTCCTTCGGGAACGGGATCGTGTTTCGGTTGCGGTAACTCGATGCCTTCGTAGCGAGGTAAAGGAAGTCTTCCTTGCCGGGTGGTATGGCACGGAGCACGAGAATCGCGTCGCGCACGACCTCGTCGCTTCGCGAGCACAGCGCGAGCAACACGCCGTCCGTCCACTCCATGGGGAACGCCTTCAGGCCGCTCTTCGCAAGGCCGCGGAGGATGGCCCGCTGTGCCGGATCGATCACGGTCGCGGCGAGCGCGTCGCCCACGGTCTTCCGTACTGCGTCCGTCTTGAGGAACGGCAACGCGCGAGCAACCAACTCATCTTGCTCGGGCGTCGTCATCTTCTCAATGAGCTTGAACTTACCCTTGAAGTAGTCCGCGAGTTGGTCGCCCCATTGCGGGTGTCGCGCGGCGATCCACCACGCGGTATCGCGCAGTGCCGCGTCCTTCGCGTCGAGTTCGGCGAGCACCGTCTTCGCGTCGCGTTCGCTGTCGGGGATGTTCTCCAGGGCCGCGAGCGCGGCCCGGCGAACCCGCGGCGAATCGTGCGAAAGTCCTTTCGCCGTCTCCTTCGCGTCGCCGATTTCAATCAGCGCGTAAGTGAGTGCGTGGTCAAGAACGCGGTCGTTGGCCTCGTCCGCGAGTGCGTTGAGAATCGCGGGGATGGCCTTTGCGCTGCCCATTCGACCGAGTGCCTCGGCCGCGTGTCGGCGTGTGTGTTGGTCCGTGTCGCCCAAGCCCACGATGGCGGTCTGGATTCTGACCGGGTCGCGCTTCAGACCGATGAGCTTCAGAGTGGGGAGCGGTTTTGGCTTCGGCTTCACCTGCTCCTTGTGCGCGCCGGTCTTCTTCACGCGGTAGATCGCGCCGGTTACGTCCGGTTTCACGAGTTGCGAAGTCGGGCAACAGAGCTTGTACCAGCCGCCAGTATCAACGATGAGCAGCGAGCCGTCCGCGTCCTCGATCACGTCCGTCGGGTGAAAGTCGATGTTGTCCGATACCACGAAATCGGAGTCCTGCGTTTCGTAGGTCGAACCCTTCGGAACGAGTACGTGCCGGCTCACTTTGCGCAGGTTGAACTGACAGCAGAAGAGGTTGTTCGCGTAGTCCTTCCCGAACTGATCGGATTCGTAGCGGTGCAAGCCGCAGGGTGCCGCCGGTCCCATGTGCGTGAGTACCGGCATCAGGTTGGGCGATGTCCAAGGGTGCTCGTACACCACGTCGTGATCCTTGCCGTACACGCCGCCGTAGACCGCGTGGATGAGGCCATCGCGTTTGCCGCCGGCGGGGTGCTGGAAGAACGTCGTGCTGAAGATGATGTCGCCGCTGGGCGTGAACACCAGATCGACCGGGTTGTCCATGCCACCGGTCATTACCACTTCGAGTTTCGTGCCGTCCGGTCGCGCGCGGAAGATGTGTGAGGCGCGAGTGGTGAACTTCTTGCCGTTGCTGGTGTGTTCCTGCTTTGCAAATGCACCTTTGCACCAGTAGATGTAGCCATCCAACCCGCGATACGGGCCGTGCAGGTCGTTTGCGCAGCCGGTGAGTGTCTTCCCGTCGAACCAGATTTCTTCCTTGTCCGCGACACCGTCATCATTCGTGTCGGTGAACTTCCAGATGTGCGGCGGGGCCGCGACGTAGAGCGAGCCGTTCAACCACATCGCGCCTTCTGGGAACATCACGTTCTTCACGAACACGGTCTGTTTGTCGAACCTCCCATCGCCTTTCGTGGACTCCAGTCGCACGATGCGGTGCGGTTTCTTCTCCAACTGAATCGCAGACTTCTCGTTCGAGCCAGACGAATCGGTGACGTACAGCCGGCCTTTCTCATCGAACGCGGCAGCGATGGGTCGCGGGGCGAGGTCCGCACCGACCGCGACTTCGATGGTGAATCCTTCCGGTAGCGTGAACGTGTGGCCGTTCAGCTTCACCTGATGCGTGCGGTCGAATTGCGCGTGCGCGAACACGGGCAACACAAGTAGCGTGGCGAGCGAGATACGAAACATGTGGGGACTCCAGCGAGGTGCGAGAGAGTATAACCGCGAAGAAGCTGCTCCCCAACCCCCTCCCTGAAGAGGCTCGTCGAACCGCCTGCGGAAGCAGGCCGGGTTAACGTGGTGTAACCAGCCTGCTTACGCAGGCGGTTCGACGTGGTGAGGGGGCTGGGGGGTGGGTCTGTCTTTCGCCAATACAATTCCCTTCGTGTCCCACCCTCCCTTGGAGCATTTCCCATGCGCTCGCTGTTCGCTCTCGCGCTGCTGGTCACGCCGTTCGCCGCGTTCGCCGCAGACGCCGACTCCTGGAAACTCGACGATAAGTTCAAGCCCGCGAAGCCCGAAGACCTGAAGGACGCGACCGGCACCAAGCCGCCGGAAGGCGCAGTCGTGCTGTTCGACGGCAAGGACTTCTCCAAGTGGGCGAAGAAGAATGGTAAGGACGAGGTGAAGTGGACGCTCAAGGACGGCGTGATGGAGGGCGTGAAGGGTCACGGCGACATCATCACGAAGGACACGTTCGGCGGGAAGTTCAAGTTACACGTCGAGTTCCGCGTACCGTATGAGCCGGGCGCCGCGGGTCAGGGCAAGGGCAACAGCGGTGTGTACGTGCAAGGGCGATACGAGGTGCAGGTACTCGACAGCTACGGGCTGAAGTCTGGCAAGAACGATTGCGGCGCGATCTACGAAGTGGCGGCGCCGTCTGTCAACGCGTGCAAGGCGCCGACCGTATGGCAGACGTATGACATTGAATTCACGGCTCCGAAGGTGGAAAACGGCAAGAAGACCGAACCCGCGCGCATGACGGTGACTCACAATGGAATCAAGATTCACGACAACGTGGCCGTGACCAGCGACAACACGCGAGCCGGTCTCGGCGGGGATATCTCCAAACCCGGCCCGATCCTGCTGCAAGACCACGGCCACCCGGTTCAGTTCCGCAACGTCTGGCTCCTCAAACAGTGATGAGTAATGAGTGATGAGTGATGAGTTAAAGACAAATGCGGTTGACCCGATTCCCTCTTCTCCCCACACAGCACCCGAACATGACGCCACTCATCACTCATCACTCTCCACTCGTCGCTCCTGCCCCGGCGGCAGCCGGGAGTTGCTCCACCTCGCGCTGCCACTGGTCGTCAGTCAGAGTTTCATGACGGCGCAAGTGTTCGTGGACGCCGTGCTGCTGTCGCGGCACGACCCTTTGGAAATGGCCGCGTCGTTCCCTGCGGTGATGTGGTACTGGTTGTTCTTCGGCGTGCTGCAAGTCACCGCGGGTTACACATCGACCTTCGTCGCGCAGTACACCGGAGCACAGCGGGCGCACCGCGTTGGGCCAGCCGTGTGGCAGGGCATCCACTTCGCGGTAGTCGCCGGGCTGCTCTTTCTCGTTGTCGTGCCGCTCAGTTCGTTCTTCATCTCGCTCGGCGGCCACACGCCGGAAATCCAGAAGCTCGAAACAATCTACCTGAAGTGTCTGAGCTTCGCCGCGCTGCCGATGCTGGTAATGTCTGCCGTGAACGGATTCTTCTCCGGTCGCGGGCAGACGTGGACCGTTCTCGGCATCGAAGCATTCGGCACTGCGGTGAACATTGCGCTCGCGCTGGTGCTGATCTTCGGGCGATGGGGCATTCCCGAAATGGGAATCGAAGGTGCGGGGTGGGCGACGGTCGCGGGGTCGTGGGCGGCGGCGCTGCTCGCGCTGGCACTGATGCTCCGCGGACGGTACCGCGCCGAGTTCAACACAACCGGTTGGAAGCCGGAGAAGGAGCTTTTCAAACGGCTCATGAAGTACGGCGGTCCCGCGGGCATGCAGGTATTTCTCGATGTGCTGGTGTTCAACTTCTTCACGCAACTCGTCGGCCGGTTGGGCGATGCGCCTCTCGGTGCGACCACACTCACGATCAGGTTGAACATGATCGCGTTCCTACCGATGATGGGACTCGGTCAGGCGATCTGCATCATGGTGGGTCAGCGGCTCGGCGAGAACCGGCCGGACCTCGCGGAGCAGAGCGCGTACACGGGCTTGAAGTGGTCGTTCGGGTACATGACGCTCGTCGCACTCGCCTACGTCGCGATCCCGATGTTGCTGGTCGAACCGTTCCGACCGGACAAGCCGGAGGAGCAGGAGAAGTTCGCCACGATCATCGCAATCGTGCCGACGCTTCTGGTGTGTGTCGCGGTGTTCTCCCTCGCGGACGCGGTCAACCTGTCGTTTGCGTTCGCGCTGCGCGGTGCCGGAGATACGAAGTACGTGACAATGCTCACGTTCGCGCTCGCGTGGCCGCTGATGGTGATTCCCACCGCGATCACGGTGGCCGCGGGCGGCAGCGTTTACTGGTGCTGGGTGTTCGCCACGCTGCACATCATCGGGATGAGCGTGTGCTTCTGGTTCCGCTTTAGAAGTGGGAAGTGGAAGTCGATGCGCGTGATCGAGCCTGCACCCGTTTAGCCGCGACCCGTAGTCCGCGGAGGGGATCGCGCAACTTACGCGGCGCGCTCCCCTCCGCGGACT
>SXID01000009.1 GCA_005772955.1 Planctomycetia bacterium | reverse complement strand
AGGCTCAACGCCAGGAGGGTTCCTTCGGAACAATGAAGCTCTCACCCATCGCCAAAAAGTTACAGAAACTCATCGACGGGGAAGACGCGAACTCGGCCGAACGCGGCTGAGTTACAAGTCCACAGCGCAAGCCCCTCGGTTTAATGTAGTAGGCACATTCCGTGTGCCGTTGCTCAGCGCGTCCTGCGAGCCGCGGCACACGGAGTGTGCCTACTACTTTGAAACGCCCTGTGCCGCCTTTCTCCTTGTGTTGTGCGTGACCGGCGCGATAATCGGGCGCACCCCTCACCACAGGAGCCGCCGATGTTGCGTTCCTCTCCGTCCCGCCGCACCTTCCTGAAGACCTCTGCCGCGGCCAGTGCCGTGTTCACCGCACCGGGCTTCCTTCGCGCCCGCAACGTGAACGAGAAGTTAAACATCGCGATCATCGGTGCCGGCGGTCGCGGGGGCGCGAATCTCAAAGGCGTCGAAGGCGAGAACATCGTCGCGCTGTGCGATGTGAGCAACGCCGCCGTCGATGCCGCCGCCGCGAAACACACGAAGGCCGCGAAGTTCACCGATTTTCGCCAACTCTTCGACAAAGCCGCGAAGGACTTCGACGCGGTCGTGGTCAGCACGTGCGAGCACACGCACGCATTCGCCACGCTGCTCGCGTTACAGTCCGGCAAGCATGTCTACTGTGAAAAGCCGTTGACGCACAACATCTGGGAATCGCGCGTCATCCGCGAGGCCGCCGCGAAGACGAAGCTTGCGACGCAGATGGGCACGCAGATTCACGCCAGCGACAACTACCGGCGCGTCGTCGAACTGATCCAGACAGGGGCCATTGGTCCGGTGCGCGAGGCCCACGTGTGGGTGGGGCGTGCGTGGGGGCTTCAGTCCGCGGAAGATGCGAAGCTGAACAAGGACATCGTGTACGTGACCGAGCGGCCGAAGGACGACGTGAAGCCGCCTGCCGACCTTAACTGGGAACTGTGGCTCGGACCGTGCGCGGATCGGCCGTTCAACCCGGTGTATGTGCCGGGGCCGAAGTGGTATCGCTGGTGGGATTTCGGAAACGGCACCATGTCCGACCTCGGCTCCCACTGGAACGACCTTCCGTTCTGGGCGCTCAAGTTGAAAGCCCCCCTCGCGGTGGAGGCATCGGGTCCGAAGCCGCACGCGGAGATCGCGCCCGCGTCGATGCAAGCGACGTACGAGTTCCCCGCACGCGGCGACATGCCTGCGGTGAAAGTGACGTGGAGCCAGGGCAGCTACAAGCCCTCGCAGTGGACCGAAAAGAAGATCCCACAATACCCCAGCGGCGTGCTGTTCGTCGGTGACAAGGGGATGCTCCTCTCGGACTACTCGAAGCACATCCTGTTACCGGAGAAGCAGTTCACGGACTTCGCGCGGCCGAAGCCATTCATCGAAAAGTCGCTCGGCCATTACGCGGAGTGGATTCACGCGTGCAAGACGGGCGCACCGACCACGTGCAACTTCGAGTACGCGGGGTGGCTGACCGAATCGAACCACCTGGGCAACGTCGCGTTCCGCGCGGGCAAGCGGCTCGAATGGGACGCGACGAAGATGAAGGCGACGAACTGCCCAGAAGCGGACCAGTTCATCCGCCGCGAGTATCGCAAGGGGTGGAAACTGGTGTAGCGAAGACCTACCCCCCCTCCCTGAAGGGAAGGGGAGTAAAACAAACACTGCCTTTCTCCCCTTCCCTTCAGGGAGGGGGTTGGGGGGTAGGTCTGAGGAGCCTCTCCCATGTTCACGACCGACAGCATTCCCATCGTCAATCCCACGGCGAGCGACGAGGAATACTCGGCGCTGTGGGGCGTCGCGGGTCCGGCGGCGAAGGAGTCGCTGTGGCTCGTTCACGGTCTCTCCAGGTGTTGGGAAGACTTCAGCCCCATCATGGCCGATCTAACGACGTGGTGGCACGTCCACGCGTACTCGCACCGCGGGCACGGCGAGTCGGCTCGCACGCCGGGCGCGTACCGGGTGTGCGACTACATTCCCGATCTCGTGAACGCGGTGAAGGAAGCGCGCAAGAAGTGTGTTCTCGTAGGTCACTCGCTCGGTGCGCTCGTGTCGATGGGAGTCGCGGCGAAACTGCCGGACCTCGTGAGTGCGGTGGTGCTGCTCGACCCGCCGGGGCCGGGGTTCCTGTCGCGCATCGAAACCACGCCTTACGGCACCATCTGGGCCGCGCTGCGGAAGCACGCCGGGCGGAAGGACACCAGCGCCGTCGCGAAGGAACTGGCGGAACTTCGCGTGACCACGGCGCACCCAGGCGAGATCACGCGACTTGGCGACGTGCGTGACGCGACCTCGCTGCGATTCGTAGCGCGGTGCCTGCAAGACCTCGACCCGAATGTGTTCGGCCCGCCGCTCGAAAAGCGATGGCTCGACGGCTTCGACGTGTTTGCGGTCGCGAATCAGGTGAAGTGCCCTGCGCTGTTGGTAGTCGCAGACGCGGAGCGGGGCGGGATGCTTCCGCCAGAAGACGCGAACCCTCTGGCCGCGGCGCTGCCCGACTGCTCACGGGTCGATCTACCGGGCGTCGGCCACTTGGTTCACTGGCAGGACACGAGCGCCACGCTGCGCCTGCTGCACGGCTTCCTGGGTTCGCTGTAGCGCAACCAACCCGGCCTGCTGACGCAGGCGGTTCGACAAGCGCCGTCGAACCGCCTGCGTCCGCAGGCCGGGTAATTCACCGACACTCCCATGAAACTCGCCACCGGCACGACGGTCATCGCGAACGGCACGCTCCTCGACGGCAACGGCGGGCCGCCAGTTCGTGACGCGGCGCTCATCGTGCGCGACGGCCGCATCGCCTACGCTGGGCCGCATCGCGGTGTGCCATCAGTCGAACCCGACGCCGCGCGCATCGACGCGCGCGGCGGAACCATCATGCCAGGGCTGGTGGAGGCGCACTTCCATCCGACGTACTTCAACGTCGCGGCGCTCGAAGACCTCGACATCAAGTACCCGGTCGAGTACGTCACGCTGCTCGCCGCCGCGAACTGCAAGCTCGCGCTCGAATGCGGTTACACTTCAGCCCGCAGCGGCGGCAGCCTGTTCAACATCGACGTGTGGCTGAAGAAGGCGATTGAAAGCGACGTGTGCCCCGGCCCGCGGCTCTCAGCGAGCGGTCGCGAGATCTGCGGCGTCGGCGGGCTGATGGACTGGAACCCGGACTTCCGCAAGATCGGCATGGAGGGGTTGGTGCTGCTCGTGAACGGCCCCGACGAGGCGCGCTCCGCGGTGCGCAAGCTCGTGAAGGACGGCGTGGAGTGGGTGAAGACGTACCCCACCGGCGACGCGGCGGCACCCGACACGAACGACCACCACACGCTCTGCATGACCTTCGAGGAGATGCACGCGGTCGTGCAAACGGCGCACAACCACAAGATGAAAGTAACCGGTCACTGCCGCGCGACGGAGGGCATCAAGAACGCGCTTCGGGCCGGCTACGACGCGATCGAACACGGTACGTTCATCGACGATGAGGGCTTGGAGTTGCTCCTGAAGCGCGACGTGCCGTGCGTCCCGGCGCTGTACTTCGAGTTAGCGAGTGTCGAACGCGGCAAGGAGTTCAAGCTGTCGCAGCGCGTGATCGACGGCCACAAGGAGACGCTGGAAGGTGGAGCCGAGAGCGCCCGGCGCATCCTGCAAACCGGTGGGCGCCTGGGTATGGGCGGCGACTACGGTTTCGGCTGGAACCCGCACGGCGACTACGCCCGCGAACTGACGTTCTTCGTGAAGTACGTCGGCCTCTCGCCGCTGGAAGTGCTGACGTGCGCCACGCGCACCGGTGCGGAGATCATGGGCCGCGCCGACGAGTTCGGCACGCTCGAAGAAGGCAAACTCGCGGACGTACTCGTTGTGGACGGCGACGTGCTGGCCGACATCAGCGCGTTGGAAGACCGCTCGCGCTTCATCGCGGTCATGCAGGGCGGCGTGGTGAAAGCTGGACTGGTGAAGTGAGGGGCGACGCCACATCTTTCGATCGAGTGTGGAAAATAGACTTCGGTGGAATTGTCGTGGAAGGCTGGATGATTCTTTGTGGGCTGTCGATTGCTGCGCTGATCGGATATTTCATCGGACAGACCAAAGGCAAACCGCTTCGCGGGGCGATCGTCGGGTTCTTGCTTGGTCCGGTGGGTTGGCTTCTCATCGCAATCTCGCCGAATGATAACCCGACGTGCCCGTACTGCAAGGGCACGATTGTGAGCGGTGCGCGGAAGTGCAAGAACTGCGGCACTCGCATCCCACGATGCTCGGAGTGCAAGAAACAACTCGGTGTAAAGCGGCGGCAAGAGTGCAAGCATTGCGGCGAAGCACTTACCGGCGACGAATGGGATGATTGACCGCCCCACGCTCGATCACTGTCGCGCCGAAGGGCCGCACGTTCGCGGGTGTTGGGTTGTCGATCTGGTGTTGGGCAAGGAGTGACGCCCCGTCTTCGCCGCGGAGCGGCGGCGGATGGTAGCCAGGGGTGGAGCGAGGCTTTGCGAGCGCAACCCCTGGAACCCGGTGCGAAATGAGATGAAGCCCCGGAGGGGCGGCGGAAACCTTCGCATGAGGTTCCGTCGCCCCTCCGGGGCTTCAATGCACGTATGCCGTTGGTCCAGGGGTTGCGCTCGCGGACTCGCTCCACCCCTGGCTACCATCTGCCGCCCCTCCGGGGCTAAAACCAAAACGCACTCCGTTACCCCACGACTTCCTTCACGACGCGGCCGTGGACGTCGGTCAGGCGAAAGTCGCGGCCCGCGTACTTGAACGTCAGCTTCTCGTGGTCCAAGCCGAGTTGGTGCAGGATCGTCGCGTGCAGGTCGTGCATGTGAATCTTGTCTGTCACGGCCGCGGCGCCGAACTCGTCGGTCGCGCCGAACGAGAACCCCGGCTTGAACCCGCCGCCCGCGAGCCACACCGTGAACCCGCCGGGGTTGTGGTCGCGCCCGGTGCCGTTCTGCTGCGCGTACGGCGT
>SXID01000052.1 GCA_005772955.1 Planctomycetia bacterium | reverse complement strand
CGGATCAAGCAGTACCGCCGGGTCGCGACCCGATACGACAAGAAGGCAACCAACTTCCTCGGGTTCGTCTGGCTGGCCTCCATCGCAATTATGCTCGCGTAGCTCACCAAACTCGCCCAGCTTCAGTCAATACGGCCTAGTAGGCGCACTCCGTGTGCCGTCGCTTCACGGTAGTTGTGGCGACGGCAAACGGAGTGTGCCTACTACTTTGGGCCGTTCGGCCACTACAACACCGGCAACGAGAGGAAGAAACCGTGCGAGTTGCTCATTTCGATTGTTTCAGTGGGATCAGCGGGGACATGGTTCTCGGCGCGGTGATCGACGCCGGCGTCCCGGCGGACACGATCCGCGCGGCGCTCGATTCGCTGCGTCTGCCGATCAAACTCGAAGTCGAACGCGTGAAGCGCTGCGGATTCGCGGCGACGAAAGCCACCGTCGAAGCCGCGGATCAAGAGGATTACCGGTTCCTGCCAGATGTGGAAGCGATTCTTGCGAAAGGCACCCTCACACCGAAACAACGCGAACTCGCGACGACAATCTTCCGCAAGGTCGCGGTCGCGGAGTCCACTGTCCACGGGATGCCGCTCGAACGCGTCCACTTCCACGAAGTCGGAGCACTCGACAGCATCGCGGACATTGTGGGCGCCGCGGTGGGATTAGATTTGCTCGGCGTCGAGAAGTTCACGAGTACGCCGGTTCCGACCGGCAGCGGCACGGTGAAGTGCGCGCACGGCATCATGCCTGTGCCCACGCCCGGCACCGCGGAACTGCTCAAAGGCGTCCCGCTCGCGGCGTCCACCATCAAAACGGAACTCACCACGCCCACCGGGGCCGCGATCCTCACCACAGTCGTCACGGAATGGACCGCGACGCCCGCCATGACCATCGATCGCATCGGCCACGGTTCTGGAACGAAAGACTTCCTCGAACAGCCCAACATTCTGCGGCTGATGCTCGGACAAGCCGCCAGACCGCAGGCCGGCGGTGCGGACGAACAAGACACCGTGACCGTGCTCGAAACAAACCTCGACGACATCGCACCGGAAGTTGTGGGCTACACTATCGAGCGGTTGTTCGCGGCTGGCGCGCTGGACGTGTTCGCGATGCCGATTCAGATGAAAAAGAACCGCCCCGGCGTACTCCTGAGCGTGATCTGCGCGCCGGAAACGGCACCCACACTCGAAGCAATTCTGTTCCGCGAAGCTGGTACGTTCGGTGTTCGGCGCACGACCGCGACGCGCTCAAAGTTGCAGCGTGAAGCGGTCACAGTGGAAACCCCGTGGGGGCCGGTGAAGGCGAAGCGCGGCTGGCGCGCCGACGGCTTCGAGGTACTCACGCCCGAATACGAGGACTGCGCCAGGGTCGCGCGCGAACACAACGTTCCGCTGCGCGACGTGTTCGCGGCCGTTCGGAAGTATACTCCACGCGGCCAGAAGTGAGGCGAGTCGTGTTTGACGAGCCGGAAGCGTACGCGACGGACTCGCTTGTCCGTCGCTTTCGCTTTTTGAAGTTGCGCTCGATGCGTGTGCAAGAAGAATTGGCATTTGGTTTTCGCCCCGGAGGAGCGTTGGATGGTAGCCAGGGGTGAAGCGAACCGAAGGTGAGCGCAACCCCTGGTGGGTGAGACAAAATAACCAGAAGCCCCGGAGGGGCGACGGAACCTCCGGGTAAAGGTGTCCGTCGCCCCAAACGGGGCTTCGATCCCTTCTCGTGTGTGGTTCCAGGGGTTGCGCTCGCAGAGCCTCGCTGCACCCCTGGCTACCATCCAACGCCCCTCCAGGGCGAAAACCCAAAAGCCAACTCCTCGTGAGCTTAGGCGAGCGCAACTTCAAAGCTTACGCTTCCGGCTCGTCAAATCGTCTCAATCCAGACCGCGCGAAGTATCACGCACTTCTCAGGGTGGTTCGCTCGCTCCGCGAGCGGATGCGATGCGGGTGTTCGGGTCGAGCGATTGTTCCAATCGCTTTCCGCTGGCTATCGCACCGTTCGCGGAGCGAGCGGACCACCCGGAAGCCGCTTTGCAGTCTTCGGTCGGCGCTAGCTCTTCCTGCCGCTCGCGGGTACGATACGCCGGTCCCGCCTGATCGATCCCCTTCCCCACTCCCTCCCCGGAGAACCCACACATGCGTCTCGCTCGTCTCCTCGCGCTCGCGGTCTTACTCAGCCTACTGGCCAGCCCCGCACGCGCTGCCGACCCCACGTTCCCACTCAAAGAGGGCGACGTCTGGGTCATGGCCGGTGACAGCATCACCGCGCAGCACCTGCATTCGAATTACTTCGAGGCGTTCTGCTACGCGCGCTACCCGAAGACGAAATTCGCGTTCCGCAACTCTGGCGTCGGCGGACACACGATCCCGTCCACGCTCGCCCGCTTCGAATACGACATCGCCGCCTGGAAGCCAACCGTCGTGTCCGTCGAACTCGGCATGAACGACAGCGGCGGCACCAAGACCGAAGACTTCGTCAAGAACATGGGCGGCATGGTCGAGCGAATCAAGAAGTCCGGTGCGCGGCCGGTGATCCTCTCCGCCAGCCCGGTGAACGACGGCACACTCTCCACCAAACTCGCTGGCCGCAACCTGCGCCTCGACGAGTACGCGACCGCGCTGAAAGTGTTCTGCGAGAAGGAGAAACTCCCTTACGCGGACCAGTTCCACGCGTGCCTCGACCCGTGGGGCCGAAACAAGCCGCGTGAGAAACTGACGGCGGCCATGCTCGCCGACCTCAAGTTGGCCGCGACCGACGATACCCTCGCGGGCGCCGAGCAACTCCGGGCGTTCCTCGCGGCGCAGGAGAAGAACCCGTCGAAGGGTGTGAACTTGCTGGGCGACCCGGTTCACCCAGGCGCACCGGGGCAACTCATGATGGCCGCGGCGCTCCTCAAGGAACTTGGCGCTGAAGGGTTCGTCAGCAGCACGACCGTGGACGCCGGTGTCGGCACCGCCGAGTCGAAGGGCTGTATCGTGACCGACATCAAGACCGCGCCGACCGGCGCGTCGTTCGATCGGCTCGACGAGTGCCTCCCGTTCCCGATCCCGGACGACGCGCGCGTCGTGCTGCCGATCGCCCCGGACGTACTCGCGCTGAGCACGTACACGGTCGCGGTGAAGGGGTTGAAGGACGGCGACTACCTGTTGAAGATCGGCGGCGTGACGTGTGGCCGCGTCACCGCGAAGCAGTTGGCCGAGGGCATCAACCTGACCGCGCTCGCACCGGTTCCGATGTCGAAGGACGTGAACCCGATCATCGCGCAGATGCGGGCCGTTCTGAAAGCCGTCTCCGACAAGGAAACGCTGGTCAGCGGCTGGCGCTCGCTCTCGCAGAAGGCGCACGCGAAGGGCGCGGACGTGAAGTTGAAGGACGACCTCGCAGCGATGACCACGAAGGTTGAAGAAGCGGACGCAAAGATTCGCGTAGCCGCGAAGCCACAGAAACTGCACTTCGAGATCGTGCTCGTGCCCGCGACCAAGTGATTGTGGGCGAAAGTGTACTGTTCGCCCGGCGTCGTGCGCCGGGCGAACGCGTTTGCGGCACCGTTGCGGTGTCGAAAATGCCCGGTCAGGGACCACATCACACGAGCACCACCGCTTCCGGGAACCGGTTCTTCAGCGCCACCCACTGCGCCGCGGTCAGTCCGTTGTTCCGCACGTCGAGGTAGTACAACTTCAACCGCGTGGCGTCGGAGTTAACCAGCGCGCTGACCGCGTCCCCGCGGAGGCCGGTGTTCGCCAGTCCGAGCCACCGCAACGGTGCGAAGTCCTTGCGCCGACACAGTGCCGCCACGGTCTCGCGAACTCCTTCGTCGCCGATACCCTGACCTTCGATGTCGAGCACACGAAGGTAGTCCCACGGGAGCGTCCACCCCATGTTCAGATACGTGAGCGGTCCCGCTCCCGCCGACTTGCTCCACGCAAATCGCAACTCTTCCATCGCACGCAGGCACCGGCTCGCGAGCACCTTCTGGATCTGATCCGACTTGAACACGATGTAGCTCAGGTCGAGCCGTGTGAGCCGGCGGTGCGAGGCACGCGGCAACTCGGTCGCGAGCAGGGGGCCGAGGTGTGCGTCGTCGGCGAGATCGAGGCCCGCGAGCGCCGGCAATTCCTGGCCGGTGAGCAGTTTGCCCAGCCACGGAACCGACACCGCGGTGTTCCGCAGGCTCAGGTCCGTGAGGGCGCTGAACCGCGGCCACGCGAACGTGAACGGGACGAAGTCGTCCGGTTGCAGGCGGAGTTTGCTGAAATCGAGGCGCGTCACCCGCGTCATTTGTGGGAGGTTGAAGAACGCGTCGAGCGGTGTGGGTGGCGTCGTGTCCAGGAACCGCTCGACCAGGACCGAGCGAATCGGCTCGGCCGCGAACAGCTTCGCCGCGTCGCGCGCAAACGTGGCCGCGTTCACGTCCACATGTTCCACGAACCCGCGTGCGAACCGCTGCCCATTCACATGTTCCGAGATGTGATCGGTCCACACGTTAACGTGCCGGTCGAGTAACTTCTGTGCTGCGGCTTCGTGCTCTCGCGCTTGAGGGCTGAACGGTTCCGCTTGCACCGCTTCGACCTGCAAGCGAATGAACTCACCCTGGGCTGCGCCGCCGTTCTCCTGGAGCCAGTCCGCAAACATGAGACGCGGAGTGTTTTCCTCCGGGTTCTCGATAATGGCGGCGAGCAGCGCGTCGCGGTCGCTCATCGACATGTTAAAGCGGCTCCTGCACGCGCGCGAACGGAAACATCTTCTTGAACTTCTTCTTGTGTTCCGACAGTTCTGGGCTGTACGCCAAGCCCAGATACAGCAGCCGCTGACCCAGTTCCGACTTCGATAGCGTATTGACGCCTTCGAGCGTCCGGTTGCACCCGCTCAGGTCGAGACGGCGCAGCGACGGCCGAACCTTCGCGGCAACGGCAAGCAGCTTTCTGCCGTCGTCGCCGATCACGCGATACCGCAAGTTGAGTTCCTGAAGTTTGCACGACGCCCCTTCCGCCACGAACCGCCGCAGTTCACCGACCAGCCCGCGTTCGAAGAAACACGCTTGGACGCGGCTCTTGAGGTGCGTCACCCACGGGAGTTAGTGCTTCTGGGCGAGTTTCATCGCGGCGGCGTGCAGTTTGACCCAGTGCGGAAACGTCTCGCGTGCTTCGGGCGACCACGGTTCGGCACGCAGAACGCGTTCTCCTTGCCGCTCTCTTCGTCAAGAAAGTCGGCAAGCGCGAGTCGCGGCGTGTCTTCGTCTGAATGCTCGCAGATACCCGCGTAGAGTGCTTGCAAGTCGGTCATGGGTGTTACTTCACGTCGATGACGTAGATGTCGCTGCCACCATCGCGCGTGGACACGAACGCGAGTTTCTTCCCCTCCGGGTGCCACGCGGGCGACGTGTCCTGCGCCTTGTGTTCCGTGAGGTTTCGCAATTCCTTGCCCTCATTCGTCATCAGCCAGATGTCGGAGTTGCCGCCGCGGTTGGACGCGAACGCGATGTGCTTTCCGTCCGGGCGCCACGCGGGCCACGCGTCGAGGAACTCGCCGTCGGTGAGCTTCTTCACGTCGGTGCCGTCGGCGAGCATCAGGTGAATCTTCTGCTTACCGCTGCGCCCGCTCGCGAACGCGATGAACTTCCCGTCGGGCGACCACGCGGGGTGGAGGTCATACGCGGGGTCGTTGGTGAGGCGCTTCTCGTTCTTGCCTTCGGCGTCCACCGTGTACAGGTCCGGGTTCTTGTCGCGCGTCGAAACCCACAACACCTTCTTCCCGTCCGGGGAGAATCGCGGCGACTCCTCGAACGACTTGTGCGGAACGAGAATCTGGTCGTCGGTGCCGTCAGCGGCGCAGACGTTGATGCGCAACTTGCCGTCGGTGCCTTCGAGTTTGTCGTACACGTACACGATCCGCTTGGAGTCCTTCGCGAAGTGCCCGTCGAAGTGCGGTTCGGTGTGACTGGGCAGGAGCCGCTTCATCTCACCGCCTTTCTCGGCGGGCATCAGCCATAGCGCCATCTTGCCTTCGTGGATGCGCGTGAACAGCAGCGTCTTACCGTCCGGCGACCACTGAATGTTCTGCTTGAAACTGCCATCGGCGGTGAGCCGAAGCGGTTCCGCAGAGAAGCCGGGTTGGGCCGCGAACGCGCAGAGGGCGCAAACGGCGACCCAGGCGCGCGCTGCGTCCGCGAAGGCGACACAGGGCGGAAGCCCTGTGTGCGAGTGCCCGACGCGGTATGTCATCGTTTCCCCTCAAAACAACTCTTCGATGACGCGGCCGACCGGTGTCAGACCCAAACCGGTGACCTGCTCGCTGGTCAGGCCGATCTGGTTGAGCACGGTCGCGTTGAGGTCGACCGGTGACAGCGGCGTGTCCGCCGGCTTCGCGGCGCGCGTGTCGCTGGTGCCCACGAACCGCCCGCCCTTCACGCCTCCGCCTGCGATCAGTGCCGAATAACAACCGGGCCAGTGCTCGCGTCCGGCCTTGTCGTTCACCTTCGGCTCGCGCCCGAACTCGCCCACCGCGAGCACCAGCGTGCTATCGAGCATCCGCCGGTCGTGCAGGTCGGTGAGCAGCGCGCTCATCGACTGATCGAGCCAGACCGCGTGCCGGTCCTGCATGATCTGGAAGTTGCGGTAGTGGTGGTCCCAGCCGCCGTCGCCGGCATCCTCTTCGGCTTCGACGTGGTCACTCCAGTTCACTTGCACGAACGGCACACCAGCTTCAACCAGCCGGCGCGCGAGCAAACACGACTGCCCGAACCGCGTGCGGCCGTAAGCGTCGCGTGTCGCGACTTTCTCTTTCGAGAGGTCGAAGCCGTCCGCGGCGGTCTTCGAGGTAAGCATCGCGAGCGCGCGCCCGCGATACGCGTCGAGCGCGCCGGCGGACCCGAGTTCGCTGACGCGTTTGTCGGCGCTCCCGAGCGCGGAGAGGAGTTGCTGCCGATCGGCCATCCGTTCCGGCGTGAGTTCCTTCGGAAGCTGAAGAGCGGGAATCTTTGTGCCGGTCGCGGGGTCGTACTCCAGGCGGAACGGATCCCACGCGGCGCCGAGCGGGCCGCCGCCTTCGCCGATGATCGCCTTCTTCCCCTGGTGCAGTTTGCCGCCGATCACGAAGAACGGGTGGATGTCGTGCCCTTGCTTGCGCTGCGGGCCGGTCGTGAGAGCCTTCGCGACGACCGAGCCGAGCGCGGGTCGTGCGGAACCTTGCAGCGGCTTGCCATCGAGACCGGTGCCGCCGGCAGCGCTGCCGGTCAGCCCGATCGTGCCCGCGATGCCGTGGTCGTTCGACTGCGACGTGAGCGTGCGGATCACCGCGAGCTTGTCGGTGAGGTTCGCGAGTTGCGGGAACAGTTCGCAGAAGCGGATGCCGGGGATGCGGGTGGGAATAGTACCGAACGGCCCACGGTAGTCGAGCGACGCATTCGGTTTGGGGTCGAACGTGTCGAGTTGACTCGGACCGCCCCACAGCCAGAGCAGGATAACGGCTTTCGCCTTCGCGCCTTCGGTGGTACCAGCGGCGCGGGCGCGCAGGAGGTCGCTGAGCGACAACCCCAACACGCTCGACGCACCGACCTGAAGGAACGCACGGCGGTTAATCCCGGCGCAGGTGTGAGTGATTCGACGGCCAACCGACAGCATGGGGAGACCTCGGAGAGGATGACCCCATTATTGGCAGGCGAGCGTGAAGGCACAAGCGCACGGGTCGGCGCGGGACAAAGAAAGTGTGTTGTGTTTTCGCCCTGGAGGGCGAAAACACGCTCAACGCTCTGCCTATTTCCCCTGGTGGATCTGCTCGAAGCGGGCCGCGACACTGGTGAACGCAGCCACCACCGTCGGGTCGAACTCGCCCTCGGACTCGGTTGCGATCAGTTTCACGGTCTGTGCGTGACTGAGCGGCGGGCGGTGCGGTCGGCGACTGCGCAACGCCTCGTAAACTCCCGCGAGCGCCACCACGCGGGCCGCCAGCGGGATCTCCTCCCCAACCAGCCCGTCTGGATACCCGGTACCGTCCCATCGCTCGTGGTGACTGCGGGCCACTTCCGCTGCGACATCCAACCCCAGCACCTCGCCGCCGGAGGTCTGCGCGACCCCGATCAACACCTCGGCGCCGATCGAACAATGCGTCTGAACCACCCTGCGTTCCGTGGCGTCCAGGCACCCCGGCTTCAAGAGTGTCTGCCGCGGGACACCGAGGAGTCCGATGTCGCACATCGGGGCAACCGCGGCCAGGATCTCGACGTACCGGTCGTCCTTCAGTTGCCGGTACTGGCCAACGTCCGGCAGTGCGCGGCACAGAGTGCGTACGTAGAGTGCGAGCCGCTGCCACTGCCCTTCGGCAGCGAGTTGGGTTTCGGCGAGCAATCGCGACACGGTGAGCGAAAGCGCCTCGACCGCGACCGGGCGCGGGGTGCCGACCGGTGGCGGAGTGACAGCAGGCGCAGAATCGCCCGCCCGCGACGATCGGCGCATGATCAGCGCGCGAACGCGGGAGAGGAACTCAACCGAGGAGAACGGCTTGCTGATGAAATCGTCGGCGCTGGCCACCGACAGCCCGCCGAGCGCCTCGGCCGGCAGATCGCCGGAGGTGAGGAACACCTTCATGCGGTCGGACTCCAAGCCGGCGGCGCGGGCTTTCTCCACCAGTTCCGGCCCGCTCATTCCCGGCAACTCGACCTCGATCACCGCGAGGTCGGGCGGGGCACGCATCATCTCCGCCAGCGCGGCCTCGCCATCTTCCACTTCGCAAACGTCATACTGGTCCTGGAGCAGCGAGCACATGAGCGACCGAACGCTGGGGTCTTCTTCGACGAGCAGTACCCGCCTGCGCCCAGGGTCCGAGTGACGCGAGGCCGAGACCACCGTCGTCGTACCATGTGGGAGCCAGAGTGTGAACCCGGTCAGCGCGGCCGACACCAGGCGTGCCGACGAGAACCGCATCTCGGGGGCCGGTTCCATCAACCGCGACACGAGATCGGACACCTCCACGGGTACTTCCGGGCGCACCCGGCGCACCGGGAGCGGCACGGTCGTGAACCGGCGGTGTAAGTCTTGAACTGGGTTGCCGGTCTCGGGGTACGGGTCGCACCCGGTAAGAACCCAGTACAGCGTGGCGCCGAGGCTGAACAGGTCCGCGCGGCAGTCCACTGCGCGCGGGTCGCTAGCCTGTTCGGGAGCCATGTACCCGATGGTGCCGAGGACCACGCCCGGCTCAGTCATCTGTTGCGATGGAAGTCGCGCCAGCCCGAAGTCGAGTACCTTCGCCTGCCCGTCCGGGGTGATCAGCACGTTGCTCGGCTTGATGTCGCGGTGTACCAACCCGTGCCGGTGCGCCTCGCCCAGCGCGTCTGCTACCTGGCGGAACAACTCGCAGGCGCGCAGCGCCGGCATCGGCCCGTTGTCGCGAACCAGAGTAAACAGATCCTGGCCAGAGATCAGTTCCATCACAAAATAGTCGCGTACCTGGGAACCGAGACGCGTGTGCCGACCGGCGTCAAAGCAGGTGACAATGTGCGGGTGTTGGAGCCGGGCAACGGCCCGCGCCTCGCCGTAGAACCGATGGATCAAACGCGAACTGACATCGACCGAACGGGTCATCACCTTCAGCGCTACCTGGCGTCGGAGCAGGATGTGTTCCGCCCGGTACACGGTCCCCATCCCGCCCTGACCAAGTACGTCGAGAAGCCGATAGTTTCCCAGGATCAGGTCTTCGGCCCCACCCTTGCGAATCGTGTCCACCTGGAACCGGGTGAGTAGGTGCAGCGCGAGGAGTTTGGCGAGCAACCCTTCGACCAAAACGATCCGCGTGAGCGATCCCCGGTGGTCGGGGGGAATCTCCTCCCACTCTTCGGGTAGGAGAACCTGTAGGGACAACAACCGCGCGAGCAGGGACTGGGCCGGCGGCAACGCGGCTTCCATCGTGTCGGGGCCGATGCCGATCGTCGGCAAATGGTCGTCGGTCGGGAACTCGTCGAACAGGGGCGTCAGCGGGCTGCCCCGCTCGTCATTACAGTTCTGGGGTAAGAGATTCATAGCGATGGATTCAGCGGGTCGTGGGGTCACACCGTGCCGCAGATCGGTCGGCTCTCTCGGATGATGGTCCGCGACAAACGTAGCGCACAATTCCGCCAGTGACAACCCGCGACTCTGCTTAAGACGGCTGTAGAACCCGAGATTCGCGCCCGATTCACGCGGCGCGCGAAATTCACCCCTTGCGAACGCCACATTCTCACGCGACGCAAATGCGCCACGTAGAAATCCGCCCACGAGGGAGGTAGACCGCACCTCCGTCACGCTGCCATCGCGAGATGAACACAATCGAAGGGTTTTGGGCGCGGTTGAGAATCGGGGCGTGTTCGGGTAGAATAAGCCCACCTGTCTGGGTACACTCTACTTTCTTAACCGGTTCCCCTCCTCACGGAACCGCGTCTCAACGACTACCCGAGGATCTGCGAATGTCCGTTCACCAACAAACCGCGTTCCGCTTCCACGTCGCGGAGAGCGAGAATGGGATCACCGTCGGTTTCCCCGCCGATACCGCGCTGACCGAAGCCAACGCGGAGGCGCTCCAACGCGAGTTGCTCACGCTGAGTACAAGCCGAACACACCCACACCTGATCGTCGATCTCGCCGGGATCACGATTCTGACGAGCGTGGTCCTGAGTAAGTTCCTCGCGATCAACAAGCAGGTCCAAGCAATTGGCGGGCGGTTCTCGCTCCACAACCCCACACCGACGGTCCAAATGGTCTTCAAGGTGACACGGCTCGACACCATCCTCGACGTGCAGACCGATTCGACGGTGCTGCCCGCGTAAAACTGGCGAGGCGCTTGTCTTTCCATCTTGTCGTGCGAATCAAGGCTTTGCACAGGCTCACCAGGGCGACGCACGGATTGATCTTGGGCAAGGTAGCTTGGTTGGGTATGGATCGTGCTCCTCTGTGTGGAGCCGCTCATGGCCCGATCGCTGGTCGAACGTCTTGGCGAACTGACCGACCCACGCGACCGGCGAGGGCG
>SXID01000051.1 GCA_005772955.1 Planctomycetia bacterium | reverse complement strand
GGCCCGTGGCTTGTGCGGTTCCTGCTCGGGTTGTACGTCGAGTTCCTCCGCGGCACGCCGCTGTTGCTGCAACTCTATTTCGTGTTCTACCTGCTGCCACCACTGACACAGCAAGCTTTCGGTATCGCGTTGAGTCTCAGTCCGCTGCAGGCCGGGATTCTGGGTTTGGCGATTAACTATTCCGCGTATGAAGCGGAGAACTACCGGGCCGGGTTGCTCGCGATCCCGCGTGGCCAAATGGAAGCCGCGCTCGCGCTCGGCATGAACCCCTTCAGGGCGCTTCGCGTGGTGATCGTGCCGCAAGCGATTCGCATCGTCATTCCGCCCGTCACCAACGACTTCATCGCGCTGTTCAAGGACACGTCCGTGTGTTCCGTGATCCTCATCACCGAGCTGACGCGGAAGTATAACGAACTCTACAACTTCAACCGCGACTATATCATCCAGCTCGCGTTCATCACGGCTGGTTTGTATCTCCTGATGAGCTACCCGCTGGCGATCGTGGCACGCGTGTTGGAGAATCGCCTCGGCAGCGTCGGAGGGGCACACCGATGATTCGCGCAACGAACATCGTGAAGTATCGCGGCGCGGCACGCGTCCTTGATAGCGCTTCAATCGAAGTGCAGAAGGGGCAAGTCGCGGCGATGGTCGGGCCGAGCGGCGGCGGGAAGAGCACTCTCTTGCGATGCATCAACGGTCTGGAGGATTTCCAGGAAGGGGAAGTCGCGGTCGGCACTTCGCTCAAACTCAAGGGCGGCGAGGCGTCTTCGCGACACACGTTGTTGCAACTTCGCCACGCGGTCGGGATGGTGTTCCAACAGTTCAATCTGTTCCCGCACATGACCGTGCTCAAGAACGTGATGAGCGGCCCAGTTCACGCGCTCGGCAAAGCGCACGACGAGGCAGAAGCGATCGCGAAGAAGTGGTTGGATCGCGTCGGGTTGGCAGAGAAGCACGACGCGCACCCGGGGCAATTATCGGGCGGTCAACAACAACGTGTTGCGATCGCGAGGGCGCTTGCGGTTAACCCCTCGGCGATACTCTTCGACGAACCGACAAGTGCGCTGGACCCGCGAATGGCAGCCGATGTGATGCGCGTGATCGATGATCTCGCGGACGACGAGCAGTTGCAGGTCGCGATGGTCATCGTGTCGCACGATATCGCGGCGGTGAAGCGGATCGCCGATGTTGTATATCTGCTGGAAAAGGGCCGCGTTGTGTACAGCGGCCCGGCGTCCGAAGCGTTCGCCCCCGGCGGCCCCGCCAGCGCACTGGAGTAGCTCAGGCGCTCGCCTTCGGCTCGCGGCTAACACGAGGTATTCAGACATGACCACAGCAACCACACAGCAACTGATCCGCGTCGGGCACAGCCCGGACCCGGACGACGCGTTCATGTTCCACGCGCTCGCCAACGACAAGATCCCCACCGGTGATCTCAAGTTCGTTCATGAACTCGTGGACATCGAAACGCTCAACCGCCGGGCGATCCACGGCGAACTCGAAGTCACCGCGGTCAGCATCCACGCCTACAGTTACCTGCTCGACAAGTACGCGCTGCTTCCAACCGGATGCAGCATGGGCGACAAGTACGGGCCAATGGTCGTCGCGCGGAAGCCGTTCGCGGTCACCGACCTGCCGGGCGTCAAGATCGCGGTGCCGGGCACGCTCACCACCGCCTTCCTCACGCTGAAGCTGCTGTTCGAGTCGATCGGAGCGAAGGACGCGCTCACCTACGACGTGATACCCTTTGATGAGATCATTCCGGCGGTCGCGGCCGGGAAGTACGACGCGGGGTTGATCATTCACGAGGGGCAACTCACGTTCCAGAACCAAGGGCTGCACCTCGTCACGGACCTCGGCGTGTGGTGGCAGAATCGCACCGGGTTGCCGCTGCCGCTCGGCGGGAACGTGGTTCGCAAAGATCTCGGCGCCGCAACCATGAAAGAAGTGAGCCGGCTGATCCGGCAGAGCATTCAGTACGCGCTCGACCACCGGCGCGAAGCGCTCGAGTACGCCCTCAAGTACGCCCGCGACATGGACGTGTCGCTCGCGGATAAGTTCGTGGGCATGTACGTGAACGACTGGACGCTCGACTACGGCGAACGCGGTCGCGCCGCGATCCGCAAGCTGCTCGGTGAGGCGCACCGTGCCGGGATCATTCCGAACCCGGTCGCGGTGGAATTCGTGGAATAGTGCGATTGTGGCGCGATTAAGCGAATCTGATAGTGAAGCCGCGTGCCCTGATTTTCCCTTGACGGCTGCTAACGCAGCCGCCAGCATCTCGTTATTCCTCTTTGTGCGCCCAAATTCCCCGCACAACTTGCGACTCCAGTTCCCGCAACCTACGGTGCGCCCGTGGCTGTACTCAAGACCCCGTGCCCGAAGTGCGAAGCCAGCATGCGCTTCACCGTTGACGGCGAGGGCGACCACAAGGTCACCTGCCTGAAGTGTGGGCACAACTTCACCGCGACCCTCGAACCGGAAGAACCGCCAGCCAAGGCAACGAAGGCCGATGCCAGCGCTGCCACGAAGGCGAAGGACACCAAGCCCGGCAAAGCCACGAAGGGCAAGGCGAAGAAAGCCAGTGCGGACGACGATGACGAGGATGGGGACGAAGACGCGCCCAAGAAGAAGAAGAAAGGCGCGTCTGACGAGGACGCCAAGCGGAAGAAGCTCATTCTCTTCGGCGCCATCGCGGGCGTGGTCCTGCTCTGCGGCGTCGCCGGAATCATCTACGCGGTCACGTCGAAAGACAAGACGGTGAAGAAGGAGCCCGACCCCGTTGAGATGAAGCCGGACCCGCAACCTACTCCGCCGCCGAACCCTACTCCGCCGCCGAACCCTACTCCGCCGCCGAAGCCGAAGGATAACCCAAACCCGAAGGATAACCCGAATCCGAATCCACCGCCGAAACCGATCTTGCCGGAGGAGGTGGAACTGGCGACTTCGCTCCCGCCGCCGCCGAAGATTCGCGTTACCGGGTCGCTGGTTCCCGTGAGCAAGCCGGTCGGGAAGGCGCCCACGATCCCGCCGCTGGCACCAGATGAAGATCCGTTCGTGCGCGCCGCTGGCTTCATGCCAGACGGCCCGCTTCCGAACCTGCCGATCCTGCCGAAGACCGGACGCCCGTTGCTGACGCTCGACTCTGGCGGCCACACCGGGATCATCGGCAAGGTGTTCTTCACCCCGAAGGGCGACCGGATCATCACCATCGGCGAAGACAAGGCGGTTCGCATCTGGGATCCGGCCACCAACGAGACAGTGAAAACGATCCGGTTCCCGTCGGGACCGGGTAAGGAGGGCGCGCTTCTGTCGGCCGCGATCGCACCGTCCGGGAAGCGGTTCGCGGTCGCCGGGTATCCGCTGGCCGGCGTTCTGCCGGGGCGGGTGCCGATCTACATCATCTCGCCCGAAACCGGGAACCAGGTTCGGACGCCGCTCGAAGTGGGCGCTGCCGCGATCACCGGTCTGCACTTCTCCAACGACGGCAACTGGCTCGGCGTCGGGTGCGAGAATGGCGCGATCCAACTGGTTAACGTCGCGAGCGGTGTCTCAAGTCCCGCGCCGGTGAAGAGCAAGGCGAGCGTGCTGGAGGTCAAGTTCAATCCGAACCCGAAGGCGCGGCTCCTCGCGACGCTCGGCGCCGACAACTTCGTGCAACTCTGGAACTTTGCGAACCCGTCGGCGAACCAGGACTTCCCGATCCGCGGCTCCACGCCCTCTACGCTCGCGTGGAGCAACGACGGTCTCACGCTCGCGGTCGGGAGCACGACGGGCGAGATCTCCCTCGGCACCCCGGACGGCCGCGCGCAAAAGACCCTGCCCAAACTGTCGCACGGCGGCAAGCCGCTGAAGATCTACCAGATCCAGTTTCTGCCGAACGATCGTGAGATCGTGGTCGTCGGGTGGAGCAACGGCGGCTGGGCCGGGATCATCAGCGCCGACACAGGCGCGATCCGGGTCGCGGTCACCGCGCACAGCAACGTCGTGTTCGCGCTGGACGTTTCGCCCGACGGCACGAAGATCGTGTCGAGCGGCGGCAACCAGCACGAAACGCTGATCTGGAAAGTGGACGACGGCAAGATTCAGCACCGGTTGCTCGGCACCGGCAACGGTGTGTGGGCGGTCGCGTGGTCGAAGGACGGCAAGTCGATCGCGTTCGGCAACAACAACAAGCGATCGACTCCTGATGCGCAATTGCCCCTTGAGGGCACATTCCGGCTCGACGAGTTCGGCGTAGGCGACCCGCCCGACCCGTCGAAGTACACACAGACCGTGGACAGCGACGACCACGTGAAACTGATCACCGGCGCGACCGGGTTCATCGTTCAGACGACTGGTCGGGAGCCGACGGCGATGAAGTTGCCCGGCGGCGAGAAGATCTACTCGGCAACCGTGCTGCCGAAGGGGAACGCGGTACTCGTTGGTGGGGTCGAACACCTGTACATGGTTACCCCATCCACGACTGCGGTGACGAAGACGTTCGTCGGTCACACCGGGAACGTGTTGTGCGTTACCCCGTCGCCGGACAGCCGGTACTTCGCGACCGGTTCGGGCGACCAGACAATTCGCATCTGGGCGCGGGACCGCGAAGAACCTGTATTGTCCATCTTCATCGCGGGTCGCGAGTGGATCGCGTGGACTCCGCAGGGGTTCTACTCCTGTTCCGCGCAGGGCGAGCGATTGATCGCGTGGCAGATCAACTCCGGGGCGGTGAAGTTCCCGCTGATCCACCCGGCCGCGCGGTTCCGACCGTCGATGTACCAGCCGGCGCTGCTCAAGTACGTCATCCCGGCCGGTGACATGTCGATGGCGATGGCGATGGCCAAGAAGTTCGACAAGGCGCTGTTCGAGACGACCAGCGTGGCCGACGTCCTCCCGCCAGAGGTCACGCTTGACGGGTTCGTCGACGGTGTCGAGATGAAGATGGACAAGGACAAGGAAACGCTGACCGTGAAGGCCCGCGCCACAAGCGCCAAGCACCCGATCACCGCGATGCGGTTGTTGGTGGACGGGCGCCCGTTCAACGGCACTGCGGGCGTGAAGCGGTTCGATAAGGCCCAGCCGAACGTTCCGGCAGAGACCACCTGGGAGGTGCCGCTACTGCCGGGGCAGCACACCATTGCCGTCATCGCCGACACGCCGGTGAGCAAGGGCATGTCGAAGGTGGGAGTGGTGGTTCGGGCGGGCGACCCACCCAAGCCGAATCTCTACGTTCTCGCGATCGGCATCGCCGACTACCCTGGCAAGTACAAACTGACCTACGGGAGCAGCGACGCGGAGTTGCTTGCGAAGGCGTTTGAGGAGAAGTCGAAGGGGGTGTTCACGACGATAGAGACAAAGGTGCTGACCGACAAGGCCGCGACCAAGAAGGCGATCCTCGCGGGTCTGGACTGGCTGAAGTCGAAGATGAAGCCGCAGGACGTGGGCATTGTGTCGTTCTCCGGGCACGGGACGCGTGACCTCATCGGGCAGTTCTACCTTGTCCCGGTCGATGTGGTGGAGAATGACCCGGACTGCGTGTCGTGCCTCTCCGGGAACGAATTCAAGTCCCGGCTGGACAACATGCCCGGTCGGCTGGTCGCGATCCTGGACGCGTGCCACGCCGGCGCGGTGGCCGAGAAGGACCGTCAACCGGCCCGGGCCGACAACCTGGTCCGCGATTTGACGGCCGAAGACTCGGGCGTGATCGTCATGTGCGCCTCGCTCGGTCGCGAATACGCCATTGAGAGCAAGCTCACCAAGGCCGGGTTCTACACGCTCGGTCTGGTCGAAGGACTGAGCGGCCACGGCGACGTGGACGGCGATGGGATCGTGTACATCCACGAACTTGACATGTACGCGACGGCTCGCGTCCGCCAGCTCAGCAGCGGCAAGCAGAACCCGACGCTCGGCCGCCCGCCGACGATCAAGCCGTTCCCGATCGCGAAACCTTGAAGTTGCGAGTGACGAGTTGCGAGTTGCGAGCGAAAGACAAGAAGCCGAATGGTTCTCGTCTTTCGCTCGTAACTCGTAACTCGTCACTCGTAACTCGTAACTCGCAACTCGTAACTCGCAACTCGTAACTCGTAACTCGCAACTCGCAACTCGCAACTCGCAACTACTTCTTCGCATCCCGCCACAGCCAGCGGAGCGCGTCCGGCAGCAGCACGCCGCCGTGGTCGTCGGCGTGTCCGCCGGCGCCCAGCACGTACTTGTAGTCGTACTCCTTCTCGCGAAGCGCCGCGGCCATCATCTGATTCTGTAGGAACCAGTCGCGTTTCAGGTTCGCGGGGCTGCGTAGGTCGTGGATGCCGTCCTGAAGGTAGACGCGGATCGGCTTCGCGTCGGCTTTGCGCACCATGTCGGGGTAGACGTGCCCGCCTCGCAGGTCGGTAAAGCTGCCAATCGCGCTGTACACGCGTCGGAACGCTTCGGGGCGCTCCCACGCGACCGTGAACGCCGCGATCCCGCCGCTTGAGAACCCCGCGATTGCCCGCTCGTTCGGGTCTTTCGTGAGCGTGTACTTCTTCGCCACCTCCGGCAACATCTCGTCAACGATCAGCTTCGCGAACGAGTCGCCGAGCGAGTCGTATTCCACACTGCGGTTGTTCGGGTTCATGGTGCCTAGCGTCGCCGGGTACTCGGCTCCCTTGTGGCCCGGCGTCACGAAGATGCCGATCGTCACCGGGATCTCTTTCTTGTGAATGAGGTTGTCGAGCACCACGTTCGCGCGGATCACGCCTTTCGGGTTCACCGCGCGCTGCCCGTCCTGAAGTACCAGCACGCACGCGGCTTTTTCCGCTTTGAACTGCGCCGGGACGTACACCCAGTACTGCCGCACGGTGCCGTCGTACACCTTGCTCTTGAACACCAGCGGCCCGACCAACTCACCGACGGGCACACCGTCTTGCTTCTGCGAATCGGGACCGAGTTTGTAGGTAGTCTTCGCGGGGAGTTCTTCGGCTGGCGGCTGACTCATTCCGAGGGAACACGCCAGCACACCGATGAGGAGCGCGAATGTGGGTCGCATGATGTTCTCGCTTTGTAAGGGAAAAGATGAGACAGGGTGATTCTCACGTGGCCGCGCTCGCGGTCAACCGGAAAGCCGTGTAATCCAGCCGGCGCATTGTTTCTCGTTGCCGCGGCGCGATCCGGGCTTTACATTCAGCGACATTCCTTGCTGATGTTCCGCACCCGGAGCCAACATGTCTGCCGATTCGACTGCGTCCGCGCCGCCGCTTGCTCTTCCGCTGCGGCTCAACTTGTCCGTGATGATGTTCTTACAGTTCGGGATTTGGGGGGCGTGGTTCGTCGTCTTCTTCCCGTATCTCCGCGGGATGAATTTTACTGGTGAGCAGGCCGGCGCGCTGATGGGCAACATGGCGCTCGGGGCGATCTTCTCCACCATCTTCGCCGGTTATCTCGCGGACCGGTTGCTGTCGAGTGAGAAGTTGATGGCGATCTGTCACCTCGCCGGCGCCGGGTTGCTGTACGGAATCGCCCAGATTCACGAACCCGGACAGTACTGGACGCTGTTCGCGCTGACGCTCGTTTACGCCCTGCTGTTCAACCCGACACTGGTGCTGGCGAACTCGATCACCTTCGAGCATGTCCCGGACGGTCAGCGTGACTTCCCCGGCATTCGCGTGCTGGGCACGCTCGGGTGGATCGCGGCCGGGTTCGGCATCGACGCGATGTTCGCGGGCGGGGGGAAGACCGCCGCCAGCACGAACGGCCCGTTGTTGCTGGCCGCGGGTTTGTCCGCGGCGCTCGGGGTGTACAGCTTCTTCTTGCCGCACACGCCGCCGAAGGGTGAGGTCAAGGGCATCCCGTTCGTGCGAGCCTTGGGGCTGTTCCGCGACTTCTCCTTCGCCGCGTTCTTCATCGTCTCGCTCGCCATCACCGTGGTGCTCGCGTTCTACTACACGGTCACGGCCGACTTCTTGGCGAAGGAGTGCGGGATCAAAAACATCGGCTCAACGATGCTGATCGGTCAGGTGTGCGAAACGGTGTTCCTGCCGCTGTTGCCGCTGTTCCTGATACGGTTCGGGATGAAGTGGGTGTTGGCGCTGGGGATGTTCTGTTGGGGGTTGCGATACCTGTTGTTTGCCAACGCCGGACCTGAGGGAACGGGTTTCGTACTCGCCATCGTCGGCGTCGCGCTGCACGGGTTCTGCTTCGACTTCTTCTTCGCCGCCGGGTTCATCCACTGCGACAACAAGGCACCGAAGGACATCCGCGCGAGCGCTCAAGCCTTGTTCAGCTTCCTCACCTACGGGGTCGGCATGTGGCTGGGCAGTTTGCTGTGCGGCGTGCTGGTGGACCGGTACTCGGACCCGTTGACGAAAGAGGTGAACTGGGATCAGTTCTGGATGGTGCCGAGTATCGGCGTGATGGTCTGTCTGGGCGTGTTCATGGTGTTGTTCCGCGACCGCCCCGGCCGGATCGAGGAACCGGCGACAGCCGAGAAGACCACACCGGTCGCGTAACGTTTGTCGAACCGCCGGCGTAAGCCGGCTGGGTTTGGCGGCATCGGCCGCGCACCCAGCCGGCTTACGCCGACGGTTCGACAAACGTTAATACTTCGGCATCCCCGTGTCCACCTTGTCGGCCCAGCCGAGGATGCCGCCTGTTAAGTTCACGAGGCGCGTGTAGCCTTGCGCCTTCAGAAACTCGATCGCCTTCGCGCTGCGCATCCCGCTCTTGCAGTGGAGGATTACTTCGCGGTCCTTTGGCACTTCCGCGAGGCGCGCAGGCAACTCAGGGAGTGGCAGCAGCACCGTGCCCGGTATACGGCAAATCTGAAACTCGTTCGGGTTCCTCACATCGAGGACAAACAGGTTCTCGCCAGCATCAATGCGCTTCTTGAGTTGCTCTGGCGTAATTTCCCCTGCCTTTGCCGCTTGCGGCGTAGCGGGCGCTGTGCCGCCGCGCACTCCACAGAACTCTTCGTAGTCGATCAAGCCTTTAATCGTGGGGTGCGGTGCGCCGACGGCCCACTTCGGGTCGCGCCTGATCTTGAACGTCCTGAACGTCATGTTCAGCGCGTCGTAGTGCAACAACCGGCCGATGAGCGGTTCGCCGATACCGAGGATGAGCTTGATCGTTTCCGTCGCTTGAATGCAGCCGATCACGCCCGGAAGGATGCCCAGCACGCCGCCTTCGGCGCAGCTCGGGACTTCGCCCGGCGGCGGCGGTGCCGGGTACAGACAGCGGTAGCACGGCCCCACACGCGGATCGAACACCGTGGCCTGCCCATCAAACCTGAAGATGCTGCCGTAGACATTGGGCTTGTTCAGCAGCACGCACGCGTCGTTGACGAGGTATCGCGTTGGGAAGTTATCGGTGCCGTCCACGACGATGTCGTAGTGCTTCACGATGTCGAGCGCGTTCTTCGATGTGAACTTCGTTTCCCACAAGTCGAGCGCGACTTCGGGGTTCACGTCGCGAAGCCGGTCCGCGGCGGACTGGCACTTCGAGCGGCCCACGTCCGCGGTGCCGTGAATGATCTGGCGCTGAAGGTTTGACGTGTCCACGATGTCGAAGTCCACGAGACCGAGCGTGCCCACGCCGGCCGCAGCGAGGTACAGCGCGAGCGGCGAACCGAGGCCGCCAGTTCCGATCACGAGAACCTTCGCGGACTTGAGTTTGCGTTGCCCGTCGAGACCGACCTCCGGCATGATGACGTGCCGCGAGTACCGCGCGAACTCGGGCTGCGTGAGTGACACGCCGGCCCACCGGCCATCGAGCAAATCGGGGAGGGGCATGAAAACCTCCAGATGACCGACAAGCCCGCAGCGCGAGCAAGAGTCACCGTTGACCCTTGCTCGCGCTGCGGGCTTGTGATGAGGGAGTTACACCGCGCCGAGCGCGATCGAGCAGTTGTGTCCGCCGAAGCCGAAGCTGTTGGACAGCACCTTCCGCACGCGAACCTCGCGGGCCGTGTTCGGGATGTAGTCCAGATCGCAGCCCGCTTCGATGTCTTGGTTCTGCAAGTTAATCGTGGGGTGAAGCACGCCGTGCTTGATGCTCAAGGCACACGCGACCGCTTCCACGCCACCGCTTGCACCGAGCAGGTGGCCGATCATGCTCTTGGTGCTGGAAACCATCAACCTCTTCGCGTGCGCGCCGAACACCACTTTCACGGCTTTCGTTTCGGCCACGTCGCCCAACCCCGTGCTGGTGCCGTGCGCGTTCACGTAGCCCACTTCGTCGGTGTTCCAACCGGCGTCGGACACGGCTTCGCGCATCGCTTGCGCAGCGCCGATGCCGTCCTCGTGCGGTGCGGTGATGTGAAACGCGTCGGCCGTGTTCCCGGAACCGCACACCTCCGCGTAGATCGGTGCGTTTCGCGCCTTGGCGCGCTCGTACTCTTCGAGTACCAAGATGCCGGCGCCTTCGCTCAGCACGAAACCGTCGCGGCCCTTGTCGAACGGACGGCTCGCGCCGGTCGGGTCGTCGTTGCGCTCCGACAGCGCGCGGCACGCGATAAACCCGCCCAGGCCCAGGGGCGTGATCGCGGCTTCGCTACCGCCGCTAATCATCACGTCGGCTTGACCCTGTCGGATCGCGGTGAGCGAATCGGCGATGGCGTGCGCCGCGGACGAACATGCGGTGGAAACGGTGGTGTTTGGTCCGCGAAGACCGAAGCGGATCGAGATGTTCCCGCTGGCCGAGTTCGCGATCATCTTGGCGATGAGGAACGGCCCGAGCCGGCTGGGGCCGCGTTCGATCAGCGTGCGGTAGCCGTCTTCCCACTCTGACATGCCGCCGATGCCGCTGCCGAGGATGCAGCCACAGCGAAACGCATTCTCCTTCGCGAAGTCCAGACCGCTTTCCTTGATCGCCTCCGCCGCGGCGACGATCGCGAACTGCGTGAACCGGTCGAGCTTGCGAGCGGAGCGGGTGTCGATGATGGGTTCGGGGCTGAACCCCTTCACCTCGCCACCAAATCGCACCTTGAACGGGACCGTGCCGCCGTTCACGAGTTTGAACTGGGCGGTGTCGAATTGCGTGATGGGCGCGATGCCGCTGTGACCAGCGAGGAGTCCTCGCCAGTACTCGGGAACGGTCAGCGCGAGTGGGTTGACCGTTCCCAGTCCGGTGATCACCACCCGTCGGCGGCTTGTGGGTACGGTCACTGCGGCTTGTTCTTGATCGCGTTGTCGATGTAATCGACGGCCTCGCCGACCATCTTGATCTTCTCGGCCTGATCATCGGGAATCTGGATGTCGAATTCTTCTTCCAGTTCCATGACGAACTCGACGATATCGAGCGAGTCCGCGCCGATTTCTTCGATGAAGGTGGTATTGCGCGTGATCTTTTCTTTGTCGTAGGCGAAGTGCTCGCTCACGATATCGATGACACGTTGCTCAACGGACACGGTTCGACCCTCCGGGCGGTGATCGCACCACCGCAACACCCGCGGTCCGGCCGGCTCCAACCGGCCCCCCGCTCGCAGCGTTTGGTATTTTGTATCGCGCTGGGCCACCCCGCGAAGGGTTGGGAGCATTTCCCGACGCCCGGACAGCGACTTACGAACGAAACTCTACTGACGCGGCCCAGAAAAGAAAAGACCGGACACCGGAACCTGTCGAACCGCCCGCGTCAGCGGGCCGGGTAAAGCGCTAACCCGGCCCGCTGACGCGGGCGGTTCGACGGGTTACGCGGTGACGTTCCGAATATCGGCTTTTCGCTGCACACGCTTGATCAAGCCCGCGAGGACGCGGCCCGGTCCGATCTCGTAGAATCGCTCCACACTCTCGGCGAATAGCCCGCGAAGCGTGTCCTCCCACCGTACCGGCGAGAGAACTTGCCGCACGAGGAGGTCGCGGAGTTCGGCCGGGGACGTGTGCGGGCGAGCGTCCACGTTCGACCACACCGGCACCGTCGGCGAGTTCAGGGACACAGTCGCGAGTGCTGCGGCGAGTTTCTCATCAGCAGGCTTCATCAGGTTCGTGTGGAACGCGCCCGCGACCGTGAGGCGGATCGTGCGGATGCCGCCTTTCTGCACACAAAGTTGCTCGAACCGGTCGAGCGCGGCGAGTGCGCCAGACACCACCGTGTTACCGGGGCAGAGCAGGTTCGCGACTTCGAGCGTGTCCGCGCCGCGAACTTCGATTACCAGGGTTTCCACGTCCGGTACGTCCATTCCAAGCACGCTGACCATACCGGAGCGGGTCGCGGTCGCGGCGTCCTGCATGGCCCGGCCACGAGCCTGAACGAGTTTCACGCCGTCCTCGAACGACAACGCCCCCGCGAACGCCAGCGCAGTGTACTCGCCGAGACTCAAGCCCGCTGTCGCGACCACCCCCGCGCTCGCGTCAGGCTCGGTGGCCTTCAACTGTTCGAGTGCCGCGAGGCTCGCGACGAAGATGGCCGGTTGGCTCACATCGGTCGCGCTCAACTTCTCGGCTGGGCCGTTCACGCACACGTCGAGGAGGTCATACCCCAGAATCTCGGAGGCGCGCCGGAACAGGTCGTTGGCAGCCGGAAGGGACTGGCACAGCGCACCGGCCATGCCGACCGTTTGCGCGCCCTGACCGGGAAATAGGAAGGCTATCTTCGGCATACGCAACTCCGGGTCGCGACGAAGAAACCTACCCCCAACCCCCTTCAGGGAGGGGGGTGGGGGGTAGGTTTTCCCTCACTCGTCGCCACTGGGCAGTGCGTCGAGTGAGGCGACGATCTTTTCGTTCAGTTTGACCCGTACGTTGAGCGCCGCGACACCGAGCGCGCTGGCGATGGCGTTGTCCTTCGACGAACCGTGGCAGATGATACACACGCCCTCGACCCCGAGGAGCGGGGCGCCACCGACCGCGCTGTAGTGGTACTTCGCGATCAGCGCCTTCATCGCGAGCTGCGCCTGTTCACGCTCGACCTGGAGCGCGCCGATCACTTCCTGGTTCACGATACCCAGAACGAACTCAAGGACTCCCTCGCTGAGCTTCAACATCACGTTGCCGGTGAACCCGTCGGTGACGACCACATCGACCGCGCCGCGGTGGATGTCGCGGCCCTCGATGTTCCCCACAAAGCGGTCGTTGAGCGGACTGGCCCGGAACAGTTCAAAGGTTTTCTGGGCGAGGTCGTGCCCCTTACCTTCCTCTTCGCCTACGTTCATCAGGCCGAGGGTGGGACGCTCGATGTTGAGGATGTATCGCGCGAACACGCTGCCCATCACGCCATACTGGAGCAGATGTCGCGGTTGGGGGAAGACATTGGCGCCCACGTCCATGATGACGCAGCGGCCCTTCGCGTTGGGCATGACGGTCGCGATGCCGGGCCGGTGAACGCCTTTGAGGAAGCGGCGCGACATCAGCCCGCCGGCGACGACGGCTCCGGTGTTGCCGGCCGAAACGAGACCGTCCACCTGTCCCGTGGCCATCAGTTGCCAGGCGCGGAAGACGGACGCGTCCGGCTTGCGGCGGAACGCCTCGCCCGGCTTTTCTTTCATCTCCACGACTTGCGCAGCGTGAACGACCTCGACCCGTCCGATCGGCAGTGAGGCGGCGGCGAGCAACGGTTCGAGTTGCGCGCGGTCGCCGACCAAGACCACCGTCAAGTCGGGGTTCGTGGCCAACGCCAGAGCGGCGCCGCCAACGTTTGGGGCCGGGCCGTGATCGCCGCCCATCGTGTCGAGGGCGATCCGCATGGGTCACTTCCCTTGCTTGTCGTCTTCCACCGCGATCGCGTCACGACCCTGGTAGAACCCGCAGTTGGAGCAGACGCGGTGCGGCATCACCGGCTCGTTGCACCGCGCGCAGAACTGAATCTGCACCGCGACAACGTGGTGGTGACTGCGCCGCGTGCCCTTCTTGGAACGGGAGGTGCGCCTTTTGGGTACTGCCATGACGGTTCTCGCGGTCGTGTCGGATTCCGAGTTAAGACGGTCATGTTAGGACCGCCACCCGCGACAGTCAAGGAACGCGGACGCCCGCCCTCCCTATGATTACCACAAGTTGCGACGCCACCGGGAATCGGACAGTCCGTGGACGTGTTCTCGTGTTGGGTGTTTCTCGCCGGAGGAAAAGTCGTGGATACGCTCTGGGCACCGTGGCGGTTGTCGTACATCACCGCACCGAAAGAGAAGCCCACCGGTGACGACTGCTTCCTGTGTCGCGCCGTGGCCGGCACGGATGACCGCGCGAACCTGGTTGTGTATCGCACCGAACTGTCGGTCGTGGTGCTGAACCGCTTCCCATACAACAACGGGCACCTCTTGATTTCACCCAAAGCTCACAAGGGTTGCCTGGAAGAACTCACTTCGGACGAACTGCTCGACCTTCAACTCGTGATGCGAAAGATGATCGGCATCCTCGAAAAACGGATGAACGCGGACGGCTTCAACGTCGGGCTGAACCTGGGCCGCGCCGCGGGCGCCGGCGTGCCGGGGCACCTTCACTGGCACATCGTTCCACGCTGGAACGGCGACCAGAACTTCATGGCCGTGACCGGCGACACGCACGTGATTTCGCAGTCACTCGACGCGCTGCACGACGTGATTGCGGAAGAGTTGGGGAAGTCTTCGTAGAGTGGCTCGAATCCGCCTTTTACGGGCCGTCCTGGCCCACCCCTATGAGATTCCCATGCGCCTCATCGACCTGTCGCAACCTGTTTACGACGGCAGCCCGAACTGCCCGGCGCACCCGCCGGTGCGGTCGGAGATCATTAAAGACCACCCGCAAACCGGCTGGCGCGTCGAACTGCTCACCATCGCGAGCCACACCGGGAGCCACGTCGATGCCCCGCTGCACAAGATCGCAGGCGGCAAAAGCCTCGACGACATCCCGCTCGAATCGTGGTGTGGTCAGGCGTACATCGCGGACGTGCGCGGCATCGCGGCCGGATCGCACATCACCGCCGAAATGCTCAAGGCGCGTTTGCCGCAATCGTTGGTTGACCAGATCGTGCTGCTCTGCACAGGCTGGGGCGACAAGCGTGCAAAGACAGAGGAGTGGCTTCGGAACTCACCGTGCCTGAGTGAAGACGGTGCCGCGTACCTCGTGGAGCAGAAGATTCGCGGTGTGGGCATCGACCACTATTCCATCGGCGGTTGCACGGACCCGACGAACGAGCGCGTTCACACGATCCTGCTCGGCGCCGGCGTGTGGGTGGTCGAAGAACTGCGGTTCCCACCGGAGGCGTTCGCGCTACCGCAACCGGTGCGCTACATGGGCTTGCCGGTGAACTTCAAGGGCTTCACCGGTGCGTTCTGCCGCCCGGTGCTGGTGGTGGAGTAGCGTCCGGCATCTTCTTCGGCCGCTTGCGGCTTCGTGGGACGCGCCCGAACGCACGTCCCGCGAAGCCGCAAGCGGCCAATACAATTCCGGCATTCCACACGAGGTTCTCACATGCCGGTCGACGACATCAACGCGTTCCTGCGCGAGCAACTCGCTGACCTCAAGACTAAAGGGCTGTACAAGGCGGAGCGGCGCATCGCGTCGCCGCAGAAGTCCGGGATCACGGTCAACGGTGCGGAGGTCATCAACTTCTGCGCGAACAACTACCTCGGTCTCGCGAATCACCCCGACATCGTGAGTGCGGCGCAAGAGGGTCTGAAAGCGTGGGGTTATGGGCTTTCGAGCGTGCGGTTCATCTGCGGTACGCAAGACATCCACAAGCGATGCGAAGAGCAGATCGCGAAGTTCTTCGGCAAAGCCGACAGCATCCTCTACATCTCGTGCTTCGACGCGAACGGTGGGCTGTTCGAGCCGCTGCTCACGGACCAAGACGCGATCATCTCCGACGAACTCAACCACGCGAGCATCATCGACGGCGTAAGGCTCTGCAAGGCGCAGCGGTTCCGTTACAAGCACAACGACATGGCCGATCTGCGGGCGCGTCTCGAAGACGCGAAGCAGTGTCGTTTCAAGATGATCTTCACCGACAGCGGGTTCAGCATGGACGGCGACCTCGCGAAGCTGCCAGACATCTGCGCGCTCGCGGACGAGTACAACGCGGCGGTGGGCATCGACGACTGCCACGCGACCGGGCACCTCGGCGCCACCGGGCGCGGCTGCGCCGAAGAGTTGGGCGTGCTGTCGCGTATCGACGTGATTACAGGCACGCTCGGCAAGACGCTCGGCGGCGCGAGCGGCGGGTTCACCGCGGCGAGCGCGGAAATCGTGGACTGGCTGCGGAACCGATCGCGCCCGTATCTGTTCTCGAACAGCGTGCCGCCGGCGCTGGTCGCGGCCGGAATGAAGGCGCTCGAACTGGTAGACGGTGCCGCGGACCTTCGCGCGAGGCTGAAAGCGAACACCGCGAAGCTCCGCACGGCGCTCGAAGCGGCGGGGTTCACGATCAAGCCCGGCCCGACGCCGATTCTTCCCGTGATGCTCGGCGACGCGGCCGTCGCCACGAACATGGCGAACGAACTACTCAAGCGAGGCATCTACGTGATCGGGTTCAGCTACCCGGTGGTGCCCCACGGTCAGGCGCGCATTCGGATGCAGGTGTCTGCCGCGCACACTACGGAGCAGATCGACCGCGCGATTGCAGCGTTCACGGAAGTGGG
>SXID01000050.1 GCA_005772955.1 Planctomycetia bacterium | reverse complement strand
CGGCGCGAAAATCTGAAGGTCGATGCCATTGAGGACTTCCTCTATTACACGAAGGCAGGGCACTGCGAGCGGTTCGCGACCGCGCTCGTACTCATGCTCCGCTCACAAGGTATCCCAGCGATGTTCGTCCTCGGCTTCAAGGGCTGCGAACACACCGGCGACGGGAAGTATCTGGTGAAGCAGGAGCACGCGCATGCGTGGGTCGAAGCGTTCGTCTCAGTGCCAGTGCCCACGGCCGAGCAAATCGCTGGCGAACCGGTCCGGCGTAACCACTGGCGGAGCCTGGACCCAACCCCCAGCAACGGGGCGAACTCTGACGCAAACAGCAGCTGGTGGCAGCAAGCCAATTCCTGGGTCGGGGCGCGATTCCAACGGTACGTGATCAACTACACACCGGAGCGGCGTCGGAAAGACCTCGCCGCCTTCGTGGACCGCGTCACCCGGCTCGAAACGCTCCTCGCCCTCGCTGCCGTCATCGGGCTCGCAGTTGTCGCGCGGGTAGTCCTCCGTCGACGTACGTCGCACGCCACGGAAGTTTCCCTCGCAGCCCCAACACGGTGGTTCGGTGAACTGGTAGCGTTGCTGGCCGCGCATGGGATCACGCCCGAACCCGGCGAGACGGCGATGGAGTTCGCGCTGCGCGCCGGCGACGCGCTCCGCGATCGCCCGGGGTGTGCGCCGGTCGCGGAGGTTCCAATCGCGTGGGCGGGAGCGTATTATCAGGAGAGGTTCGGTACAGTTCCACCGTCGGACGCCCGGCTCGCGGAACTGGCAAGCGAGCTAGAGAAACTCCGCCTCACACTTGAACCACGAGCGTAGAGCATGAGTACCGTGAAGCGCCTGCGGATCGAAACCTCCATCGTCGTGGTGATCGACATTCAGGACAGACTCCTGGTGAAGATCCCCACCGCTGCCGCGCTCGTGCGGAACGCAGGGTTCGTACTCGATGTCGCGGCGCTGTTGGAGGTGCCGGTGCGGGCAACCGAGCAATACCCGAAGGGCCTCGGCCCGACCACCGCGGACATAGCACGTCGGCTGCCCGCCACGCTCCCCGCGAAGACGACCTTCAGTTGCTGCGGTGCGGGCACGTTCCTCGAAGAACTGGAAATGTTGCGCCGGCCGAACGTGGTGCTGGTCGGGATGGAGACACACGTGTGCGTCGCGCAGACTGCGCTCGACCTACTGCACGCGGGGTTGCACGTGTTCCTGCCGGTGGACGCGCTCGCCGCACGTGGTACCATCGATCACGACACCGCGCTGCGCCGACTCGAACAGGCGGGCGCGGTTCCGACCACCGCGGGAGCGATCGCATTCGAGTGGCTACACAACGCCACGCACCCACAGTTCAAGGCGATCAGCGCACTCGTCATTGCGCGCAGCAATATCACAGATGGCAGATGACAGGAATCAGGAGTTGAGCGTTGGACCCGCAGGGGCCACTGTTGTACTGCCTCATCTAGATGTGGCCCCTGCGGGTCCAACGCTCAACTCCTGATTCCTGATTCCCGACTCCTGATTCCTGTGTCCTGATTCCTGATTCCTGATTCCTGTCCTCTTGGTGACGCATGACAATCCCAGGCCAACTGTCCCCGACCCCGCGTCTGCTCCTCGGGCCGGGTCCGAGCGATGCCCACCCACGGGTTCTTTCTGCGATGTCCACGCCGCTGCTGGGTCACCTCGACCCGCAGTTCCTGGAGATCATGAACGACACGCAGCTAATGCTGCGCGAGGTGTATAAGACCAAGAACCAACTCACGTTCCCTATCTCGGCGACCGGCATGGCCGGGATGGAATCGTGCTTCGTTAACCTGATCGAACCGGGCGATGCGGTCGCGGTGTGTAGCATCGGCTACTTCGGCACGCGAATGATCGACGTGGCCGGGCGCACCGGGTGCAAGCTCACGGTGAAAGAGAAACCATGGGGCCAGACGTTCGACCTCAACGAACTCCGCGACATCCTGAAAACGACACGACCGAAGGTGCTCGGACTGGTTCACGCCGAGACTTCCACCGGAGCGTTGCAAGACATATCCGAAGTGGGGAAGCTGTGCCATGAGTTCGACACGCTGCTGATCACGGACTGCGTGACCTCACTCGGTTGCACGCCGGTGGAACTCGACAAGTGGGAGGTGGACGCGGCATTCAGTTGCTCGCAGAAGGGCTTGAGTTGCCCGCCCGGCATGTCCCCCATCAGCTTCAGCCCACGCGCAGTAGACGCGCTGAAAGCGCGCAAGACGAAGGTGCAGAGCTGGTACCTCGACCTCTCGTCAATCATGAGCTACTGGGGTGGGGATCGTGCATACCACCACACGGCACCGATCACGATGGTCTACGCTCTCCGCGAAGGCTTGCGCCTCGTGCTGGAAGAAGGACTGGAGGCACGCCACGCGCGGCACGTCCGCAATCACCTCGCGCTGAGGGCGGGTCTGGAGGCAATCGGTCTGGAGTACATTGCCGCCGAATCGTGTCGGTTGCCCCAACTGAACGCGGTGAAGATTCCAGCGGGCGTCGATGATGTCGCGGGCCGCAAGCGGCTCCTCACGGAGTTCGGCATCGAGATCGGCGGCGGGTTAGGCGAATTCAAGGGCAAGGCGTGGCGCATCGGGCTCATGGGCTACAACAGCCGCGCGATCTGCGTGCTGTCGGTACTCGCGGCGCTCGAACAAGTGCTGCGCGGATTGGGCGTGAAGGTGACCCCCGGCAGCGGCGTGGCCGCGGCCGAAGTCGCGTACTCAGCGTGAGGTGAACGATGAACGTCCGCGCACCGTGGCCAACGGACATTCTCGAAAGGATGGCGAGAGCCGTGAACGAAGTTCAACAACGCCTCCTCCGCGCGGCACAGGCTCTTGAGGCCGGGAGTGTCCTGTACTCCGTCAACGGCGGGAACGCAGTCGCGGCCTGGGTGGCGAAGGTCGATGAGGGTTCGGTTCGGAACACTCGCGACGTTGACATCCTCAATCATGCGCGACGAACTCGACCGTGCGAAGACCGCGATGGACGCGGCCGGCTTCGAGTACGCCTTCACTTATGGCGCTCACCTGTTCAAGGAGCGCCCCGACGGCAAGCCGAGCGAAGGCGTTCAACTGCTCTTTGCCGGCGAGAAAGTGAAGGAAACGGACACGGTTCCGGTTCCCGAGATGTCAGAATCTGATCGCGGTGCCGCATTCCAGGTGATCTCGCGCGACGCGCGTGTGCGAATGAAACTCGTCGCGTTCCGATTGAAGGATCCGGTGCATCTCCAAGACATGGCGCGTCTCGGTTTGATCGACGCGACGTGACCGGAGCGGTTCCCAGAGGTACTCGCCGAACGGCTTCGGCAGATTCTCGCTAACCCCGACGCCTAAGCGGCGAATAACTGGTGAAGGTGCGTCCCAGATGGCGGGCGCGTGCCCACATGGTACACTCAAAGCGTTTCACGCACGTAACCGGAGTTAACCTATGTTCACCCGCATGTCGAACGGCTTTGCCCTCGCCGGGAGTACCTGGCGCGTTCTCGTGAAGGACAAACACCTGCTGTTGTTTCCATTCGTGAGCGGGTTCCTGTTCCTACTCGTGATGGCGAGCTTCGCAGTGCCGCTGGCAACTCTGGTCGATTGGAAGCAGTTCCAGCAGCAACTGCAGCAGAACAACAACCGGCCGCCGGTGTGGGTGTACGGCGTCTCGTTCGCGTTCTACTTCTGCACGTACTTTGTCATCATCTTCTGCAACGCGGCGCTCATCAGTTGCGCGGTGCTCCGTTTCCACGGCGAAACCCCGCGACTCAGCGACGGGTTCCGCGTGGCGTTCGCCCGGCTGCCGCAGATTTTCGCGTGGGCGCTCGTTTCGGCCACGGTCGGCTTGCTCCTGAAGGTGATCGAAAACATCCACGGGAAAGTGGGAGCGATCGTCGCGCGGCTGCTCGGCAGCGCGTGGTCGATCATGACGTTCTTCGTCGTGCCAGTGCTGGTGGTGGAGAAGACTGGGCCGCTGGCCGCGGTGGGCCAGTCGGTGTCGCTGCTGCGCAAGACGTGGGGCGAGGCGCTCGTCGGGAACATGGGCCTGAACTTCATCTTGTCCCTGCTGTTCATCCCGGTGATCCTGTTGTTCCATGCGGGCGTCGTTTTGCTCACGAAGGACATGGCTGCGCCGGGCATCGCGCTGCTGGTCGTGGCCGGGATCATGTTCCTGATTCACATGGCGGTTAGTTCGGCGTTGCACACGATCTTCCTCGCCGCGCTATACCAGTACGCCGCTGAAGATCGCGTGCCCGAAGGGTTTGACCGCGCCGTAATGGAGTCGGCGTTCGCACGCGGATAGTGGGCTGTGCGGAGTGGGCAGTGGGCAGAAAAACAAGCAAAGGCGGCGGGAGGTTCCCGTCGCCTTCTTCGTTGGTTTGTCCTGCTTGCTTCTGTCTGCCCACTGCCCACTGTTCAGTACCGCGTTTCCAGTCCGATGATCAACCCCTGTGCCCAGAAGTCGGTGCGGTTCATGATTCGCGCTGGTCGGTCGGCGGTGAACACGGGGCCGACTCCATTCACGAGCGGGATCTGGGCCGGGTTCAGCGTGCGGTCGATCTGGTCGCCCGGGCGGACCGCGTCGCTCAGGTAAATGAAACTGTAGCCTGCGTAGACACGAGCCGTGTCACCAATACGGAAC
The DNA here is from genome assembly GCA_005772955.1 of Planctomycetia bacterium. Taxonomy (GTDB): domain Bacteria; phylum Planctomycetota; class Planctomycetia; order Gemmatales; family Gemmataceae; genus Gemmata. The sequence goes on along the minus strand of SXID01000050.1, from coordinate 2,423 downwards.
CCGAGCTTCACGGTCCCTTCGGGGACCACCGCGAACACGCCATTGGCTGAACGTCCCGCGTTCGAGGGCTGCACGTAAATGCCGCTCCCGCCGAACGCTCGCGTCGCAGTTCCGCCAAGTACCGGGTTCTGAAGGATCGTCATGCCCTCGTTCTTCACCACTTCGTAGTTCTGGCCGAACGCGACCTTCGCCGTCATCTCGCAGAACAAGATCCCGCGGCGCGCGTCTGCGTGCAGTCCCAGTTGCCCGCCGTGGAACCGGTTGTGCGCGTCGAACTGGTCGGCAGTCCGCACCACTCCGGGCATCTCCGCGAACCGCAGTTGAGTCTGTTCGAGACGCAGCCCTTCGTGAACCTGAAAGTAGCGCCAACCCGCGAGCGCGTTGAGCTTCAGGTGTTCGTTGTCGAGTACATTCGCGACTGTGTTGATTTCCCACCCCTGCACGCGCGTCGAGGTGGACAGATTGAGGAGTGAACTGTTCGCGCCCGGTTGAGCGAGCGTGAGGAACTCGTTCGCTCCGGTGGTGGTGCTGGTGTAAGGCAGGCCGAAGCTGCGAACGCGGCTCCCGCCCAGGTCCGTCACACGGTTGCTGAACGTGCGCGTTCCGAGAAAGAAGTAAGTAATCTCGTAGCCGAACGTTTCGGAGAAGTTGAGCGCGGAGCCAGTCGTGAAGCGCCCGCCGGCGTGCGGTTCCGAGTCGAGCGCGCGACCGCCGATGAGCAGAGACGCACTCGGGTCGCCGAATACGGGCGGGAGTCCGGTTCGCGTGCCGACCACGAGTGGCGGCACCGTCTGGCGCATCGGCCACCAGTACAGCAGTTCGTTGCTACCCCACGACGGCCCGAGCGGTCCAGACGCGCGCTGCGGTGTGACCGGCTTCGCTTCCGGGAGGGTCACCGGTTCGTGTACGAGCGGCGGCAGTTCGACTGGCGCGGGACCGACCGGCGTAAGCGGTTGCGATACTTCCTTGCCGGATTGCAAAAACGGTGGTTCGATCCCGACCGGCATCACCAGACCGAGTGGCGGCTCCGCTGGCGGAGGCGGTACGGGGACCGGTTGGGCGACCACCGTGGCCGGCACCCATGCGAAGGCGACCACGGCAAACACCGTGCGCATACGCGAACTCCTAACGTGAATCTCGTGCGCGAAGCTATGCCGAAGCGTGAAGCACGTGTCCAGATGAACCGGGTCGGCGTTTCAAAGTAGTAGACACACTTCGTGTGTCGTCGCTGGCACGCGCATAGCAGCGACGGCACACGGAGTGTGCCTACTACTTTGACAGACAGTACATTGGCAACGTCGCGAACTCGCTTCCCCAACGCGCACCCTACAATGAACCACCCAATCTGCGGCGACGCTTCACCGGCCCCAAACTACCCCATCGCGCGCCCGCGGCGGTTACGCTACAACCCGCTTGTGCGCGAGTTGGTCCGCGAGACCGACCTCAGCGCCCGCGACCTGATCCTGCCACTGTTCGTGCGGCCGGGGCAAGGCGTGCGTACCGAAATCAGTTCGATGCCGGGGAACTTCCAACTCAGCACGGACACGCTCGTTGACGAGGTCGGCGCGGCGCGTGATCTGGGAATCAAAGGGTTCATCCTGTTCGGCATCCCCGAATACAAGGACGAAACCGGCTCCAGCGCGCTCAAGGACGAAGGTATTGTGCAGCAGGCGCTTCGCGCACTCCGCAAGGCGCACGGTTCCGACGTGCTACTCGTCACCGACGAGTGCCTCTGCGAATACACGAGCCATGGGCACTGCGGCATCCTGTGCGACCGCGGCGGCATCCTCGACGTGGACAACGACGCAACGCTTCCCATCCTCGCGCAGCAGTGCGTGAGCCACGCCCGCGCGGGCGCCGACGTGATCGCACCGAGCGGCATGATGGACGGCATGGTGCGCGCGATCCGCACCGGACTGGATGATGCGGGGTTCCAGGACATCCCGATTCTAAGCTACGCGGCAAAGTACGCGAGCGGGTTCTACGGTCCGTTCCGCGACGCGGCCGAATCGCCGCCATCGTTCGGAGACCGCAACACGTATCAAATGGACCCGGCCAACGGTGACGAAGCGCTGAAAGAAGTCGCGCTCGACCTGGCTGAAGGTGCGGACATGATCATGGTGAAACCGGCGCTGTCGTACCTGGACATCATCCGGCGCGTAAAGGAGAAATTCCGCGTGCCGGTAGCCGCGTACAACGTGAGCGGCGAGTTCGCGATGGTGAAGGCGGCCGCCGCGAAGGGCTGGATCGACGAGCGCCGCGTGACGCTCGAGATCCTCACGAGCATCCGCCGCGCCGGAGCGGACATGATCCTGACGTATCACGCGCGCGACGTCGCAAAGTGGCTCAAGTAGTTGGCTCGCTCGCGCCCGTCAGCCAAGTCACTAACGATCGTTGACGCGACCCGTGTAACGCGGGTCGGT
>SXID01000049.1 GCA_005772955.1 Planctomycetia bacterium | reverse complement strand
ATGATTCACGTGGTCGCGTGCGACCCGCTCAACACGACGTACCGTTCGGCGAGCCTCGCGGAATCGCTAGCGAACTTCGTTGACCTGCGTCTCAAGAACGGTCTCGATCCGACGAAGCACTTCACGCAGCAGAAGCAAGTGACGATCGCGGACCCGAATAAAGTGTTCGTTCTCGACGACGTCGCGGGCAGCAAGTTCGAGGCTTACGACAGCCTCGCGAAGGTGTATAGCCTCTACGCGACCATCTCGAAAGACCCGAAGTTGGCGGAGTTCGCGTTCGTGCTGCGCTGGCCGACGCTCAAGATCGAACAGAAGAAGGAACTGTACTCGAAGTTCGCGTGCCACGAACTCAGCTTCTTCCTCTCGAAGAAAGACCCCGAGTTCTTCAAGACGGTGATTACACCGCACCTCGCGAACAAGAAGGACAAGACGTTCCTCGATCACTTCTTGCTCGACGGTGACGTGAAGGGCTTCATGCAGCCGTGGGAGTTCGGCCGGTTGAACGTGACAGAACGCGTTCTCCTTTCGCAGAAGATCGCGGGCGAACCGACCAAGACCGCGCGCCACCTCGAAGACCTGTTGCGTCTCCTGCCGCCGAACACGGACCGCGACCTGTTCCTGTTCAACGTCGCGGTGGAGAACACGGCGTTGGGCGCGTCTTCAAGCGACCCGTTCGGCGCGACTCGCACTCCGACGAAGTTGCCCGCCGTGCTGCCCGTGGCGAACGAACCCGGTGTGCCGCCCCCAGGCGTAACAGCTCCGGTACCGGGCGGGTTCCCCGGTGATGGTCCGGCCAGTCCCGGGCCTCGGCAGCCCGGCTTCGGGCAGAAGGGCAAGGACGGCCGCGGTGGGGAAGAGAAGAAGGACGCCAAGGAAACCGGCGACCCGAAGGGCGGCGACAAGGGCGACCCGGACGACTCCAAGAAGAAACGCGACGAAGAGGACCGCTACTACAAGGATGACCGAGAGAAGCACGTTCCGCGCGCGCTGTACCGCAAGCTCGACCCGACAATGGAGTGGGCCGAGAACAACTACTACAAGTTGCTCATCCAACAGCAGACCGGTGACCTCGTGAAGGTCAACCGGTTCTGGGCCGATTACGCGGCGCACGACGGGAAGGGCACATACCTCTCGCGCAACCTGCCGATCGCATCCAGCAACTTCACGGAGATGATGTTCGCGCTTGCGATGCTCGACCTGCCCTTTGAAGCGGCGAAGCACGACGTACAGTTCGCGCAGGGCAAGATGACCTTGAAGCCCGGCTCGAAGCTGATCGCCTTCCACGAGGAAGTGCGCCCGGCCGAAGGGAAGGGCGGGCAACTGCCGATCCTCGTGAGCCAGAACTTCTACCGCCACGGTGACCGGTTCCGCGAAGAAGGTGGCGAGAAGTACGACAAGTTCGTGACGGAAGAGTTCGTCGTTCACACCGTCTACGGCTGTCAGGTGGTCGTGACGAACCCGACATCGTCGCGTCAGAAGTTGAGCGTTTTGCTGCAACTGCCCGTGGGCGCGCTCGCGGTCGCGGGCGGGCGTGGCACCAAGGCCGTGCAACTGGCGCTGGAACCGTACCACACGCAGACCATCGACTACCTGTTCTACTTCCCGATCCCCGGCAACTTTAACCACTTCCCGGTTCACGTCGCGAAGAACGAACTGTTCGTGACGAGCGCGCAACCGTTCTCGTTCAATGTGGTGGCGAAGGCGACGAAACTCGACACGACGGCGTGGGACTACGTCTCGCAGAACGGCACGAACGAGGAAGTGATCGCGTTCATGGTGCGCGAGAACGTGCGGGCGCTGAACCTGGACAAGATCGCGTTCCGCTTGAAGGACCGCGCGTTCTTCGACACGGTCATCAGGTTGTTGCACGAGCGGCACCTGTACCAGAACACGCTGTACTCCTACGGCCTGTACTACGGGGATACCGTGACCTCGCGGCACTACCTCATGCATCAGGACGGGTTCGTGAACGAGACCGGTGGCCCGATCGATTCGCCGCTGTTGTTCGTCGATCCGGTGGCGCGCCACACCTATGAGCATCTCGAATATAAGCCGCTCGTGAACGCTCGCGCTCACTCTCTGGGCAAGCGCCGGCAGATCGTCAACGACCGGCTCTTCGAGCAGTACCACAAGATGCTGAAGGTGATGTCGTACCGCAACACGCTGAACGACACCGACCTGCTCGCGGTGACGTACTACCTGCTGCTGCAAGACCGTATCGACGAAGCGTTCGACACCTTCGCGCGAGTCAATCGCGACAAGGTGACGACGAAGATGCAGTACGACTACTGCTCCGCGTATCTGGAGATGTTCGACGGCGACTTGAAGAAGTCGCGCGCGATCGCCGCGAAGTACACCGAGTACCCGGTGGACCGCTGGAAGACCACGTTCGCGACGATCATTGCCCAGATCGACGAGATCGAGGGCAAGGGCGGGAAGCTGATCGACCCGAAGGACCACGCGCAGAACCAGGGCAACCTGGCCGCGACCGAACCCGGGTTCGAGTTCGTCATCGACAACAAGTCGCTCAACCTCACGTGGCAGAACCTCGACACAGTGAAGGTGAACTACTACCCGATGGACGTGGAGTTGCTGTTCAGCACGAGTCCGTTCGTGCAGCAAAGCGGCGGGCAGTTCGCGTCGATCCGGCCCAACATGACGAAGGAGATTTCGCTTCCTAAAGGCCAGAACAAACTAAGTGTTCCGCTACCGGAGCAGTTCGCGTCGAAGAACGTGCTGGTCGAGATTGTCGGCGCGGGCAAGACGCGTGCGGTGCCGTACTACGCGACCGCGATGACCGTGAACGTGACGGAGAACTACGGCGCTCTTCGCGTGGCGGACACGGCCGGCGGGAAGGCGCTGCCGAAGGTGTACGTGAAGGTGTACGCGAAGCTGGCTGACGGCAGTGTGAAGTTCCACAAGGACGGGTACACGGACCTTCGCGGTCGTTTCGACTACGTTTCGGTGAACACGCCGGAGCGCCAGGCGATCGAGAAGTTCTCGGTGCTGGTGTTGAGTGAAGATCGCGGCGCGCTGATTCGCGAGGTCGCACCACCACAGCGCTAAGGAAGGTGTCGGTCGCGTAGCCGCGACCCGAAGGGGAGCGCGCAGGTCATGCGCACCCTTCGGGTCGCGGCTACATTCTTGCGCTGGTATTGTCTGGGAAAGGGCGATGGCGAAGCGACGACCACGCCTTTGATTGCATGCCGATTCTCGCGGACGCGCTGCAAGACGCGGGCTGTGACAACACCGATGTGCTGAACCACTGTCGTGATGAGAAGCAGGTTCACGCTCGCGGGTGTTGGGTGGTGGACTTGCTCTTGGGGAAGGTGACGCCTTTTCTCCACCCTCTCCCGCAAGGGGAGAGGGCAATACCAACACCCCGGCCGCTTTCGTCGGTTGGGTTTCCGGCTTCCCCGCGTCTTCACGTGACGTACACTCAACCTTGTCCTGATCCCCGAGTTACATCAGAAGGGTATGTTTCATGGGCAAGCTATTCGCTCTCGCCGTGTTCGTGGGGCTGGTCGCCCCGGTCGCGGCCCAAGAACCGAAGGTCGATCCGCCGAAGAAGGCGGAAGTTCTCAAGGTCGGCGACAAGGCCCCCGCGATCAAGGCCACCAAGTGGCTCCAGGGCGCCGAGGTCAAAGAGTTCGCCGCGGGCAAAACCTACGTGATGGAGTTCTGGGCCACGTGGTGCGGGCCGTGCATCGTCATGATGCCGCACATGGCCGAACTGCAGGCGCAGTACAAGGATAAGGGCGTCACGTTCATCGGGTTCACCAAGAAGGACCCGAACAACACGGAGGAGAAGGTCAAGACGTTCGTGGAAAAGCGCGGCCCAAAGCTCGCGTACACCTTCGCCTACTCCGACGACAAGGAGACCTACGACGCCTGGATGACCGCCGCCGGACAGGGCGGGATTCCGTGCTGCTTCGTCGTCGATAAGACCGGCAAGATCGCGTACATTGGCCACCCGATGTATCTCGACGTGGTGCTGCCGAAGGTCGTCGCGGGGAAGTGGACCGAGGCCGACGTCGAAGGCGTGAAGAAGATCGAAGAGGAAGTGAACGCGGTGTTCAAGGCGACCGGCGACAAGGATCCAGAAGTGTTCCTCAAGACGCTCAGCGCGTTTGAGAAGAAGTACCCGGAACTGGGGAGCATTCCTTATTTCCACAGTGCCCGGCTCGGTTCACTTGTGAAGGCCAAGAAGACCGACGAGGCGAAGAAGGTCGCGGAGGATCTGCTCGCGAAGGGCGTCAAGGCCGACGACGGCGGGTTGGTGAACACGGTCACGCGCACGCTGGTACTGTTCCCAGACGCAGTCGCGAACAAGGATCTGCACCCGATCGCGCTGAAGTCGGCTCAGGCCGGTCTGAAGTTGGCAGGCGACAAGGATCCGGTCGCGCTGTTTTTCCTGGCCGAGGCGCACTTCCTGAATGGTGACAAAGTGAAGGCGAAGGACTTCGGTGCGAAGTCGCTGGCCGCCGCCGAGAACCCGCAACTCAAGGCCGACATCGAGATGCGCGTCAAGAAGTACGAGGACGAGAAGAAGGACAAGTAAGGGCGAGTTTCTCTTGTGGCACAGACTTTCCTGTCTGTGTTGCTCCACACCCCAGAAAGCACAGACAAGAATGTCTGTGCCACAAGAGAATCCATCACCCCTTCTTCGGTGTAATCACGTCTTTGCCGACCCACGGGCGCAGCACTTCGGGCACCACCACCGTGCCATCCGCCTGTTGGTAGTTCTCCAGAATCGCGACCAGCGCACGCGTACACGCGACCGCCGTTCCGTTCAGCGTGTGAACGAATCGCGTGCCCTTGAAGCCCTTTCCCTTGTAGCGGATGCCAAGCCGGCGCGCCTGGAAGTCGGTACAGTTCGAGGTGCTGGTGATTTCGCCGTACGCGCCGCCCTCACCGCGACCCGGCATCCACGCTTCGAGGTCGTACTTGCGGTACGCCGGCCCGCCGAGGTCACCGGTCGCGGTGTCGATCACGTGGAACGCTAGCCCCAACCCGTTGAAGATTTGCTCTTCGAGAGCACGAATCTCGGCGTGGATCGCGTCGCTATTTTCCGGCGTGCAGAACGCGAACATCTCCACCTTCGTGAATTGATGCACGCGGTACAGCCCGCGTGTGTCGCGGCCAGCGGCGCCCGCCTCCGTGCGGAAGCAGTGGGACAGTCCGACGTAACGCTTCGGCAGTTCGGCTTCGTCGAAGACGCGGTCGCGGTGCATCCCGCCAAGCGTGATTTCCGCGGTCGCGATGAGGCACAGGTCCGTGTCCGCGATGGTGTAGACCTGCCGCGTATCCGGGTTTGGGTCGCGCGGCATGAAGCCGATGCCTTCGAGTACATCGACGCGAGCGAGGTCCGGCGTGATGACCGGCGTGTACCCGGCTTTCACTGCGGTCAGCATCGCGTATTGCACGAGCGCGATTTCGAGCAGTGCGCCTTCGTTTTTGAGGAAGTAGAACTTCTGCCCCGCGACCTTCGTCCCGGCTTCAAAGTCTGCGAGGTCGAGCGATTCGCACAGCGCGACATGATCTTTGGCCTTGAAGTCGAACTTGCGTGGTTCACCGAATTGCGCGACCACTTTATTGGCGTGTTCGGACCCGACCGGTGCGTCGGGGTGCGTCATGTTCGGGATGAGGAGTAGGTTCTGCAGCAGGTCGGCTTCGATGTTCTTCAGTTCGACGTCGATGACACCGACTTCTTTGTCGATGGCCGCTGCCTGATCCTTCAGTGCTTGTTTCGCTTCGGGTGTTTTCGCCTGGGGGAACTGCTTGCTGATCTCGTTCTTCTTCGCCGCCGTTTCGCCGCGATTCTGCGCGAGTTCCTTGCGCTTCGTCTCGAACGCGACCACGCGATCAACGGGCTCCTCGGACACGCCACGGTGCCTGCAATTGAGTTTTACGGCGTCCGCGTTGTCGCGAATGTATCCGGCGTCGAGCATTGGTGTCTCGTGGCTCTCGTAGGGTGGGCAGTGCCCACCGGAAGCAGAAGAAGGTGGGCACTGCCCACCCTACAAGATATGCGCCGCCCGCGTCAGGTTCACCAGATCGGCGCGTGGCCCAACATGCGCCGGATCATCGCGAGTTGCCCGCAATGGATCATCTCGTGTAGCGGCGCGTATCGCAGACTCGCGATGCGTGTGGTAAACAGCGGGTGCGGCTTCAGCGGGGGTAGGTCGAGTTCCGCATCCGGGTAGGTTGGCAGTTCTTCCAGGATGCGCGTGTGAACGCGATCGTACACCGAGCGAATCTCCTCCGCGGTGTAGCCGGTCACGCGGGCCGGAAGGGATTCGCGGCCGAAAACAGTCAGGAAGTCGTCGGGAATGAGCGATTCGTCAGCAGTAGTGCGAGGGCGGAGCCGCTCGAGGCAGAGTCGATACTCGGCCATCGCGGTATGGCCGACCTGCCAGGCGATGTGCGACACGCCGCCCGGCGGAGCCGTGAACCACTCTGCCAACGGGATGGAATTCACCCGTTCCAGAGTGTACTGGCGCGCGAAATCGATCTGTTCAATCGCTTCCTGCAACCGAGACATGCTCAGGCTCGCTGTTCCAGAGGCACGTACTTCACGTCCGTCTTACCGATTGAGATCTGTTCCGGGCGGAAGATGCGGTTGCCGACGAGTTGTTCCGTCCAGTGTGCGAGCCAGCCCGAGACGCGGGCGATCGCGAAGATTGGCGTGAACACGTCGGTCGGAATGCCGAGCGCCTGATACACCACGCCGGAGTAGAAGTCCACGTTCGGGTAGATGCCCTTCGGCCCGTAGATACCGGCGCAGACACGTTCCAGTTCGAGCGCCGTCTCGTAGGTCTTCGGTCGGCTTGTCTCCGCGAACACGTGTTCCGCGATCTCTTGCAGCACGGTCGCGCGGGCGTCCTTCACCTTGTAGACGCGGTGCCCCATGCCCATCACCTTGTACTTTGCGTCGATGGCGCGCTTGGCGTCGAGCCACGCCTTCACCTTCTCCGGCCCGCCGATCTCCTCGAGTTGCCGGAGCGTTTCTTCGTTCGCCCCGCCGTGCAGCGGACCGGACAGTGAACCGATCGCAGAGGCGATGGTGTGATACGGCGTCGCGAGTGTCGAGCCTGTGACACGAGCGGTGAACGTGCTCGCGTTCATCTGGTGTTCGGCGTGCAGAATGAGGCACGCGTCGAGTACCTTGCGCGTCGCGGGCGACGGTTCCTTGCCGAAGAGCATGTAGAAGAAGTTGCCAGCGTGATCGAGGTCGGCGCGAGGGTCGAGAATTTCTTCGCCGCGGCGCACGCGAGCGAACGCGGCGACGAGCGTGGGCAGTGCCGCGATGAGCCGGCACGATGCGGCCCAGTTCTTCGCGGGATCGCTTACCGTGGGGCACGGGTAGAACATGCCCAGCGCCGCGACGCCCGCGTGCAACGCGTCCATCGGGTGCCCCTCGGCCGGCATGCACTTGAGGAGGTCTTTGAGCCGGTAGTGGATCGCACGCTTCTGCCGCAGGTCGTGGTCGAACTCGGCGAGTTGCTTCTGCGTGGGCAGGTCACCCTTGATGAGCAACCACGAGACTTCCTCGAAACTGCTCTCCTTCGCGAGTACTTCGACCGGGATGCCGCGGTATTCCAGCACCGCTTTCTTGCCGTCGAGGAAGCTGACCGCAGACTTCGCGGCCTGCACATCCTCGAGACCCGGTCTGTAATTGGCTTCGGTGCTCATGGACGATCTCGGTAGACGAGTGGGGTGTGTGGGGAAAGTGTATTGCAGGTAGTGGGCAGTGGGCAGTAACCAGAAAGCAGAAAGCAAAAGGCAGAGAAGATCAGGCACACCACTCGTGCCTCGTTCTTCTCTGCCCACTGCTCACTGCCCACGGCTCACTTCTTCGGGGTGATCTTGATGTTGCGGAACGCCACCGGGCCATGATCGCCCTGGAACATGAGCGGGCCGGTCGCGGCCTCTTTGCCCGTCAGACCGCCGGGTGTCTGCTGCTTCATCTCCACGTTCTTGTGGATTTCTTCTCCGTTGAGCGAGACCGACAGGAACTTCGCGTTCGCGGTCTTCTTGCCGTCCGGGCCGAACTTCGGCGCCTGGAACTCGATCACGAACTTCTGCCACTCGCCCGGTTTCTTCGCAAAGTTCTTCTTCGGGGCTGCCGCGCTGTAGAGCGCGCCCAGGTCGCCCTGCGTGAGTTTGTCGTCTGGCTTGCCGAAGCTGTCGAGAATCTGCACCTCGTATTCGCCCATCAGGTAGATGCCGGAGTTCGACCCCTTCGGCACCATGAATTCGAGTTCCAGCACCACATCGCCGAACTTCTCTTCGGTGGAAATGTCGGCGCCGCCGTTGGTAGTGTTGGCAAGGAACGCCGACGTGCCGGGGGCGAGTGGCACCTCCGCGAGCGCCTTTTCGTTCTTCGGGTCCATCTGTACCCCGACTGCCTTCCACTTGCTCTTCTTCTCGTCCTTGAGCTTCCAACCCTTAAGGTCTTTGCCGTTGAACGGCTCGATAGGTTTGTTGTCGGCCGCGATTGCGGGCACGAGTGCGAACGCGAGCGCGACGGCGGGCAGGAGTAAACGACGCATCGAGGCACCTGAGAAAGACGGAAGAGGCGGGTGGAGACGCGAGGGAATGCTATTCTTGGCGAGTGTGGGGCGTAAGCCCCTGTTGGTCTTTTTCTTGATAGCGGTCCGGTTGTGGAGCTAGTGGACCACTCGGAAATCACCTCACCCCGATCCTGAGCAGCACCTTGCCGCCCTTGCCGGGCGCGGCTGCGTGCTCCACCGCCTTCTTCACGTCTTCGAGCGGGTACGTCGCGGCGAACTGCGTTTGCAACACGCCTTCCGCCATCAGCACCCGCATCCGCTTGAACAGATTCAGCAGCGTCAGGACGCGCTGCTTCTTGGCCCATGCGCCCAGCCAGAAGCCTTCGACGCGAAGATCGTTGCCGATGAAGTAACGCGGGTGAACCGATACCGGTTCGTCGGAGAGCGAGCCGTACAGCAAGCACCGCCCGCCCTGCGCTAGTGCCGAGAGTACCTGCGACGCGATTTCGCCCCCAACAGGGTCGATCGCAAATCGCACGCCGTCGGGAACGAGCTTTCGCACCTGCTCCGGGATCGGGCCGTCTGATTCCACGATCACATGATCCGCACCGAGCTTCTTCAGTTCCTCCACTTGCTCACGACGACGGACCACGTTGATTGTGCGGAACGCGAACTTGTACCCGAGCCGAATCACCATCTTGCCGAGTTCGCCGCCGGCCGCGCTCTGGAGCAGCCAGGCGCCTTTCGGGATCTTCAACACGTCCATTGTCATCGCCAGCGCGGTCGCGGGGTTCACGAAGAAGCACGCGGCCTGTTCGTCGCTCATCGCGTCCGGCACCGGAATGACGAGTCGCGCCGACGTGACCGTATACTCGCCCCAGTTGCCGATGCGGTCGTTAATCACCGCGACCCGCTTCCCTTTGCGAAGCCATCCGAGTAACCCGCCGCCAGTGGCTTCGACGAGGCCCACGCCCTCGAAGCCGGGAGTCGCGGGGAGCGGCGGCTTCAGTCCATACTTCCCCGCGATGAACATCAGGTCGGAGGGGTTTATAGGACTGGCGATAATGCGCACGAGAACCTCGCCGCGCTTCGGTTGCGGGGCCGGTACGTCGTCCTCGAGACGCAGCACTTCCGCTGGCGGGCCGACCCGATCGAACACGACACGCTTCACGGGAACTCCTTCGCACGGTACACAGGGCGGAAGCCTCGTGTACCGATGCTATACTGGGGCCATGTCTCTCACCAACTTCGTCACGACGTTCTGGCAGGACATCGCCGGGTGGCTTCTACTGGCCGAGGTGGTGATCACGGCCGGGACGCTGCTCGCGGTGATGCACATCAAGCGCGAACCGATGTCGGCCATCGCGTGGTCGCTCACGGTCCTCCTGCTGCCGTTCGTCGGCGCGTTGCTGTTCTTGATCTTCGGCTACCAGACGGTCCATCGTCAGTTGTTGCGGCGCAAGCGGCGCAGCAAGGCGTACAAGAAACTCACCTCACGCGAGGACGGGACATCAGCGGGCGTGCCGCGCCGCTGGGGCGTACTCGCGCGGCTCGGGCACCACAGCGGCGGGTTCCCGGTCACCGGCGGGAACGCGGTCACGCTTTACCACGAAGGCGCTCCCGCGTTCGACGCGATGCTCGCCGCCATCGAACGGGCGGAGCACCACGTTCACGTCCAGTTCTTCATCTACCGTGGCGACGATCTTGGGCGACGGTTTATCAACGCCCTGTGTGGGTGTGCCCAGCGGAAGGTCGAGGTGCGGTTCCTGGTAGATTCACTCGGTTCGTACAACCTTTCGTCGCGGTTGCTTCGCGAGTTGAAGCGCGCGGGCGGTGAGGTTGGCGCTTTCCTCCCGCTGTTGAACCCGCTAATCCGGTTCCGCTTGAACTTGCGAAACCACCGCAAGATTCTGCTTGTGGACGGCCGCATTGGGTTCGCTGGCGGGCTGAACATCGGCGACGAGTATCTCGGCAAACACTCGCAGTTCGGCTACTGGCGGGACACGCACTTTCGCATCGAGGGGCCGGCGGTCGAAGGGCTCCAACACACATTCCTTGAAGACTGGCACTTCACAACGGGCGCGGCGGTGAAGGGCTCCGCTTACTACCCCACTCCTGCATCTGACACGGGGACGACGCTCGCGCAGGTGGTTGCCTCTGGGCCAGACCGCGACTACAAGGCGATTCGCGAGACCTACGTCGCGGCCATCCTCCGGGCGCGCGAGCGAGTGTGGATCGCGAGCCCGTACTTCGTGCCCGACGCGGGGCTGCGCGACGCGCTGCTGTTAGCGGCACGTTCCGGCGTGGACGTGCGGATATTGGGGCTGTTCCGACCGGATAAATGGCTCCCGTTCCTCGCGGCCCGGTACTACTGGACAGACATGCTCGCAGCCGGCGTGAAGGTGTATCAGTACAGCCGCGGGATGATGCACAGCAAGTTCGTGCTGGTGGACGACGTGTGGGCCTCGGTCGGCTCCGCGAATACGGACAACCGGAGTCTGTTGCTGAACTTCGAGTGCAACTGTCAGTTCTTCGACGCTGCCGTGGTGAAGGAACTCGAAGGTGCGTACCTGACGGATCTGGAGGGGTCGGTGCGGCTCGACCCAGAGGTGTACGCGTACCGCCCATTGTTTGGACGCCTCGCGGAGAATGCGGCCCGGCTGCTCAGCCCGGTGTTGTAGTGTTGTAGGGTGGGCACTGCCCACCATGCATGTGCCCGAGGCTGACACGCCGCGCGAAGAGGTGGGCGGTGCCCACCCTACGAACTATGAGCAGACCCGATTGCGCCCAGTCCGTTTGGCTTCGTACAATTTCTGATCGGCATCGTTGCGCAGGCGGTTGGCGCTGACTGGCAGATCGCCCATCGTACTAACAAGCCCGATGCTGATCGTGAGGCTGATAGGCGTGGTCTCAAAGTGGAACTGGTGCGCCGCGACCGCCTCGCGGATGCGCTCCGCGACCACCACCGCGCCGTCCTTCGTCGTCTCCACGAGGACGACCGTGAATTCCTCGCCGCCGCAGCGGGCGAACAAGTCCTCCTGCCGCACGGTGTCTCTGATCACACCCGCCAGTTCGCGCAGCACGAAGTCGCCACACAGGTGGCCCAGGTTGTCGTTAATCGTTTTGAACTTGTCGATGTCGAGGGCGAGCACCGAGAGCGGGCGGTGGTGTCGCTGCGACCGCACCACCTCGCGCTCCAGGAACTCGTCCAGGTATCGCTTGTTGTGGATCTGCGTCAGGCCGTCGAGGATCGTGAGCCGGTAGATCTCTTCGTGGTACTCGGCCTCGATGTTCCCGCCCGCGAGGTAGCGGTACAGGCAGTTCCCAACCCGCAGGTAGTCGCCGTCCTGAAGTTGTCGTGTGCCTTCGAGGTGGCGGTCATTGACTAACGTGCCGTTGGTGCTCTGTTGATCGGAGATGGAGTAGCCGTCGGGAGCCGGTTCGATGAGCGCGTGCTTGCGGGAAACGGAATGGTCGCTCAGCCGGATATCGCAGTCCTCGCCGCGTCCCAGAACGAGCGGCCGGTCTGTGAGCGGGTACCGGCACCCCATCGTCGGGCCAGTCGGGTAGATGTGGACCAGACACGCTTCTCGCTTTCCCGTGAACAGTTTTTTGGGTGTGGTGATCCACGTCTCGGAAACTTTCTCGGCCATCTGGCGACTCGAAGACATGGCAGTGGCGGTCGGTGCGCGGAGTGTTCAGGCACTAGCGGAATGGTATGTCACAAAGCGTGGCGGAGTCAACCGAACCGTCAATTTCGCGAGGTTCTTGCGCGTTCGGCGTGCGCCAGGATTTTCAGGCGTCGGTGGCGGTGGTCAAATCGCGTTACCCCAGTCCTCATTGGTGTTCAAGCGGTTTATCTTGTCTGGTCGATGACATTTCGTGATTTTTACCCCAGT
>SXID01000048.1 GCA_005772955.1 Planctomycetia bacterium | reverse complement strand
CTTGTCTGTCACGGCCGCGGCGCCGAACTCGTCGGTCGCGCCGAACGAGAACCCCGGCTTGAACCCGCCGCCCGCGAGCCACACCGTGAACCCGCCGGGGTTGTGGTCGCGCCCGGTGCCGTTCTGCTGCGCGTACGGCGTCCGCCCGAACTCGCCGCCCCACCACACAATCGTGTCTTCCAGCAGCCCGCGTTTCTTCAGGTCCGCGATCAGACCCGCAATCGGCTTGTCGACGGCCTTCGCGTGCGTGCCGTGCTGGGGCAGGTTCGAGTGCTGGTCCCACGCCGGGTTCGCGCTGTTGTCGCCGTAGGTCACTTGAATGAACCGCACGCCGGCTTCGCTCAGACGCCGCGCCATCAGACACTGCTTCCCGAAGTTGTCGGTGGTCTTCTCGCCGATGCCGTACAGCTTCTGCGTCTCCTTCGATTCCTTCGTGATGTCCATCACGTTCGGCGCGTTGTTCTGCATCCGCCACGCGAGTTCATACGACGCGGCGACCGCCTCGAGTTCCGCGTCGCCGGGTTTAGCTTTGAGCTGTTCGGCGTTCAGTTCGCGGAGCAGGTCGAAGTGTTCCTGCGTGGCGCCGGCGGGAAGTTCGGGCTTCAGGTTGCGGATGGTGGCGTCGGCCGCGGTGCCGCCGGCGCGCCCGGCCGGTGTGCCCTGGTAGATCGCTGGCAGGAAGGCGTTGCCGAAGTTCCGCGCGCCGCCGTTCCCGTAAGACGGCGCGATGCTGATGAAGCCGGGCAGGTTCGCGTTCTCGCTGCCGAGGCCGTTCAGCACCCAACTGCCCATGCTCGGGCGGATGAAGTTCGTGGACCCGCAGTGCAGGAACAGCGTGGCCGGGCCGTGCGCCACGCCTTCGGTTTGCATCGAGTGGAGGAAGCACAGGTCGTCGATGACGCCGTTCACTTCGGGGAACAGGTCACTCGCCCACTTCCCGGTTTGGCCGCGTTTGGCGAACTTCCACAGCGGCTTCATCACGCGCTGGTTACTGCCGCGCATCCCGGTGTTCGCGATGATGCGGGCGTCGTCGAACTTGAACTGCTTGCCGTCTTCCTTGTCGAGCATCGGCTTGTAGTCGTAGGAATCGACGTGCGACACGCCGCCCTGCATGAACAGGAAGATGACGCGCTTGGCCTTAGCTTTATGGTGGCCCGGTTTGACCGCGAGCGGGTTCGCGGGCACCGCGGCGCGGGCGTCCTGCGCCGCGAGGCCCGCGAGCGCCAGCGCCCCGAAGCCGCACGAGGTTTGGGCCAGGTATTCACGACGAGAGAGCATATCTGATTCTCGTAAGTGGCACGCTCGCCTTTGGCTCGCGGCTAACGGGGATTCAGTTGACGTAGCGAAATTCAGCAGAAGCAAAGAGGGCATGGAACAGCGCGGCCCACGCATCCTTCTCGGGCTTGCCTTTCAGGAATCGCGCGGCGATTTCGCGCTCTCCGTCCGTCGGCGAGCGACCCAGCGCGAGTCGGTACGTGCGCGTTAAGCGAGTTGCGTCGTCGGGGTGCTTCTCCGCGAGCACGCGCGCCGCGGCGTGCTTCGACTGATCCAGTACGAACGGGCTGTTCATCATGAACAGTGCCTGCGGGGCGACAGTGCCCGCGTTGCGGCGCCCGGTGACCACACTGGTGTCGGCCGCGTCGAAGACTTCGAGAATCTCAGGCATCGAGTTGCGGAACAGCGGCAGGTACACGCTGCGCCGGTTCGAGTTCGCTTTGTAGCCGTAGTCGGCGGCGAGCGTCACGGGGAATGTCAAGCCGCCGCGTGCGAGGTCGATCTGGCCGCTGACGGAAAGCGTGGTGTCTCGGATGCACTCGGCTTCGAGGCGCCGACGGTTCGCATGTCCGAACAGCCGGTTCTCCGGATCCGCGGTGGAAGTCGCCGCGTCGCCGGTCGAACTCTGGCGGTACGTCCGGCTCAGGACGATGTACCGCACCAGTTCCTTCGCGCTCCACTTCTTGTCGATGAACGAGAGCGCAAGGTGATCCAGTAGTTCGGGGTTTGACGGCAGTTCGCCGGTGGTGCCGAAGTTGTCCGTGGTGCGCACGATGCCGTCACCGAGCAGCCAGTGCCAGGCGCGGTTTGCGAACACACGAGCCGTGAGCGGGTTGTTCGCGGACGCGATCCAGTGCGCGAGTTCTTTGCGACCGCTCTGTGTTCTGGGGATCAAAGGCACGGTGCCGTGGACCGCGACCGTGAGGAACCCGCGAGGGGCCAGTTCGGTCAGCGTGTGAACACTTCCGCGAACGTGAACCTTCGTGTCCTCGATCACCTTCTCTTCAAGCACCGACATCGTGAGATCGCGTTTCGGGCCGCTCGCCTGGAGCTTCTTCAACTCGTCTTCGAGCGCCTTGATGTTGTCCGGTTCGGCCTTCGCGGGCTTCGGATCGTCCTTCGCCTGCTCCTTCTGGTCGAGCGGCAGGAACACGACCGCGTCCGGGCACACGTGGCCCTTCGTGTCCTCGTTCGATACCAGCACGTAGGCGATGCCGTTCTTCTCGAAGCGGTATTCGCCGAGCGAAATGAATCGGCCGTCGATGGGCGGGTTCTTTTTCATGTCCACGAGGATTGTTTTGTCGCCGTCGGCGCTGGCCACGTGGACCTGCACGTCACTCGCGCGGTTGGTGCCCGGCGAGTACGCGAGCCGTACCTTGTACCGGCCCGGCGGCAGCGATTCCGGCTGGAACGTGATGGACTTGTCGCCTTTGCCCGTGTCCTTGTCGTGAACGTATCCCGCACCGATGTAGGTCTTGTTGGAGGTCGAATCCATCCACTCGCCGACCTTCTTCGCCTGCGCGTCGTCCACCACGATGCCGGGCACGTCCTTAACAGCGAGTACGCCCGCGGCGACCTTCGTGGCGCCATTTGCCTTCGCCGCGGCCACCTTCGCTTGAAGGGCCGCGACCGCAGCCTCGTGTTTCTTGAGTGTGGCCTCGCGATCCGGGTTGGCCGGGAGCGGCACTTCGAGCCACTTCGATACGTTCGCGGTTTCGAGCGCCCGCACGTTGCGGAGAATGCCCGCGAGCGCGTAGTAGTCCTTCGTCGGAATCGGGTCGAACTTGTGGTCGTGGCACCGCGCGCACGTCACCGTTTGGCCCAGGAAGCCTTTCGTGATGACGTCGAGTTGTTCATCTACCACGTCCATGCGGAGTTGCTTCTTGTCCTGCTCTTCGAGGTTGGTGTTGCCGAGTTGCAGGAACGTCGTGGCGATCAGTTTGCGCGCGCGGTCGGTGCTGTCGGCGGATGTAAGGAGGTCGCCCGCGATCTGCTCATTGATGAAGCGGTCGAACGGCACGTCCGCGTTGAACGAGTCGATGACGTAGTCGCGGTAGCGCCACGCCTGATTGAAGACGAACCCGCGGAGCGTGACGGACTCCGCGTAGCGAACCACGTCGAGCCAGTGCCGCCCCCACCGCTCGCCGTAGTGCGGCGACGCGAGCAGCTTATCGACCAGTTTCTCGTAAGCATCCGCGTTCTTGTCAGCGACGAACGCGTCCATTTCCTCCGGCGACGGCGGCAATCCGACGAGATCGTAATAGAGGCGCCGAATCAGCGTCGCGCGGTCCGCGAGCGGTGCCGGCTTCAGTCCTTTCTTCTCCAGCGCGGCCAGAATGAACGCATCGATCTCGTTCACGCTCGCCTTCGGCTCGCGGCTAACCGGCACTTGAGGGCGCTTGGGGAGTTGATACGCCCAGAACTTCCGCCCCTCTTCGATGGTCATGCCGACCTGTCGGCGCGGCACGACCGCCGTGGCGGTACGCGGGTCCGGTGCGCCCATCGCGATCCACTTCTCGAAGTCCTTGATGGCCGCGTCCGTGAGCTTGCCTTTCGGCGGCATCTTCAGTTCGTCAGCATAGTGCAGTGTCTTCAGCAGAAGGCTTTCAGACGGCTTGCCAGGAACAATCGCGGGACCGCTGTCGCCACCCTTCAGCACCCCGTCGCGCGTGTCGAGAAAAAGGTTGCCCTTGAGCTTCTTGTTCTTCTCCGCGTCGGCGGAGTGGCAGCCGGCACAGCTCTCCGTGAGAACCGGCCGGATCCTTTTCTCGAAGAAGTCGATACCGGCCTGATCGAGCGGCTTCGCAGGATCAGCGGCGACCGGCTTTTCGGGTGGCGCGGGGTTGGCCGCGCGGAGTTCCGGCGTGGTGGGTGTCGTGAACAGTACAGCGAGCAGACCGGCCGTAACGACAACGCGCATCGGGGACATCCAGGCGGGGCGGGAGAAGTCGTGTCGCGAACGGGGAGGATTCAGGTTGATATTATCGCGAATACGCGGGGGAGAACACAGCCCGAATCTCGCGAACTTCTCGCGACAGGCTCACTTCACAACCGGCAAAGTGACCCTGACGCGGAAGCCCAGATTACTGTGGCAGAAGTGCGGCGGGTCGGCGTTCCGACCGCCACTGCGCACGTCCTTCGCGACGTTGCTCCAACCACCGCCACGAACCGCGTGCCCGCGTTTCGGGTCGATGTCGCCGGGGTCCGTCACTGCGTCCTTCGTGTATGCGCCGAAGTGCGTTGAACAGAACTCCCACACGTTCCCGATCGTGTCGTGAAGGCCGAACGCGTTCGCTTGGTAGGTACCCACCGGCGCGACGAACGCATAACCGTCGTCCATCGGCATCGCGGCTCGCGGCCAGTCCGGTTGAGCCTTCTTCAGCGTGCGATCGCACACGTTCGCGACCTTGCCCGTCATGTCTTCTTCGTCGCCCCACCAGTATCGCGTTGCGGTCCCGGCGCGACATGCCCACTCCCATTGTGCCTCGGTCGGCAGACCGTAGACGACCTGTGCGGTGCTTCCGCTGCGCGAGCCGAGCCACTTACAGAAAACGTTCGCGTCGGTCCAACTGACGTGAACAACCGGTTGCTCGTTCCTCAACTCGAACGGCCCCGCGAAGCCGGGCTTCTTCCAGTTCGTGCCGGGCCGGTGCTTCCATTCGGCTTTCGCGTCGTGGGCGTTCCCACCGTCGTTCTTCTCGCCGTCGGTGGTGTACTTCGCAGTTTCCACGAACGCGGCAAACTGACCCACCGTTAGCTCGTGCTTTCCGAGGTAGAAGGGTTGCGTGAGCGTGACCGCGTGTTGCGGACCTTCCGCGTATTCCGCGCCTTTGTGTCCGGGTTCCGTCTCCGGTGTGCCCATCACGAACGTGCCCGGCGGGATCAGCACGAACATCATGCCGAGATCGTTGGTGCATACAACCGGCACGCCGAGCCACTTCGCATAATCCTGCTGGTAGCGTTTTGCGGTCGCGGCATCGAACGGGAACTTCGGCGCGGCCGGTGCCGCCCCAGTTCGCGGCGGCAACTTCACCGGCAGCGGTTCCTTCTTTCCTTCCTTCTTCTTCAAACTCGTCAGCATCCCCGGCTTCTTCTGGAGCGCGACCACTTCCGCAAGCGTCAGCGCGCGGTCGAAGAGGGCCAGCTCATCGAGCAGACCGATGTAACTGATCGCGGTGTAGATGCCGGCTTTCTCGATGTCCCAGCCCATCGCGATCGCCTTGCCCTTCACCTGACCGATTAACTTGCCGTCGATGTAGAGCGACGTGACCGCGTTGTCCTTCCCGGTATCGAGATTCTCCCACGTCAGAACCACATGATGCCAGTCGCCCTCTTTCCAGCCGATCTTGGGGACGCGAACCATCGGCGCGTTTGGGTCGCTCTCGCCGATACCCTTCTTGCCGTCGGGGATCACTGGGAACGCGCCGTGTCGCAGGTCGCGCGGCTTCGCGTCGTTGAAGTCGAACCACAGCGCTCCGTTGTTCGCGCCCTTTTGGGTAATCTGCACCGGGTCGCAGAAGCCGGTCTTCAGCATCGTGTCGGGGTTGAAGTTGCACCACATTGACATGGATCCGGCCCAGCCGTCGTTCTTGTACGCGAGATTCCCTTTTGCGGGCACGAAGATGCGGCCGTTCTTGGGGATGATGTCAACGGCATCGAGCGCGCCGCCCGCGATGCCTTTCGTCTTCGCGATGCGGAATGCCTTGTCGGGGAACCCCTTCTCGACGACGTATTGCCCCTTCTCGGTGGGGTGGTTGGTGCGCGTGTCGAAGGTGAGTTGGCCCTTCCCGAAGTCGCCCTTCACCTCGTCATCGAACGAAGCGTAGAAGGTGACAGCCTTGCGGATCGCTTTCTCGTCCGCTTCTTGGCCAAATGAGGGGGGATTTACGGCGAAGAGGAGGAAGAAGCCGAGCGGGAGAGCACGCATGGGGTCGGACTCCTGACGGGAGGGGAGGGGATCGCTGCCACGATACCCGCTCGTTCGGCGCAGGGGTAGTACCAAGCGCGCCGCGTTGCTGAGGTGCGCACCCGCGGCAACACAGTCGGAACGAGCGCGGCGAAGAACGCGAGGATCACGAGCGCTCGACCAGGTACGGTGCGTTTCGATCCGCGACGCATGAGTCCACTTCGCGAAAGGGGGAACGGAGATGAAGACTATCACAAGGTAGAACGTGCGCGGCCCGTGGGCGTTTCACCTGATCGACTCGGCGACCAGCCCAGACGGCCGAACCCCGCGCGGGCGCCGGGCGTCAGTTACAGATGTCCTGTTCACCTCAAAGGATACCCAAGCCCATGATCCCTCTGCAAATGCTCGCCGGTCACCCCGTCACGCACATCGTCTTCAGCACGGATGGCTCCACGGTCGCGGTGGCGCAGCCGCATTATGGGGTCACACTTCTCGAACGCACGACGGGGCACACACTCGGCGTCTGCGCGCTGCCGCGGCGCGACGTGCTTACGGGCCTCACGTTCTGTGGTGACGGGCGCTACCTCGCGGCCGCGAGCGCGAAGGGCGTGGAGGTGTTCGACGCGACCACCGGCGCACCGGTAGTCACGGACCTCGGCCCGTACCTCAAGGGGTTGCTGCTGGTCGATGCGGGCACCGTCACTGTGGGTGTCAGTGCGAAGGGCGCGCGGGTCGAGTGGAACCCGGACCCAGTCACGAACCCGGCCTTCGGGTATCAGTCCAACTACCGCGAGGCGTCGCGGGCGGTAGACGCACTCTCGCCGGACGGGCGCCTCGCGATCTTCGAGACCGGACGGCGTTCGGTGCGCCGGCACGGGCTGTTCGATCTTCGCGCGCGCCGGCTGGTCGCGACGGTCGAACACGCCGAAGCCGATCCCGGTTACTTGAAACCCGACGCGGCGAAATTCTGCCCACTCGGGCGCCGGTTCGCGATCAACGATGGACGCACGCTCGACGTTTACGACCTCGACCGTCTCGCCGCGGAGAGCGAAGACGAGCAATATGCCGACACCCCGCTTGTTCCGCGGGCCAACAGCACGAATCCGAATGCCACTCAAGCGACGGCGGTCGCTCCGATGCCGCACGTCTCGCCGGAGACAACCTTCACGCTGAAGCCGGACCAGCCCGATGCCGAACCGTGGCACCCGCCGTTCGCGCTGCTGCCGGACGGCCGCGGGCTTCTAGTGAAGCGGCCTCGTAATCGAATTCAGTTGTGGGACGCGCCGACCGGCACGCTCGTGAACGAGTGGAGTTGGCGGTTCGAGTGGGTGACGTGTGTCGCGGTGTCAACCGACGGCCTTACCGCGGTTGCGGGCGGTCGGTTCGGGCGTGTGCTGTTGTGGGACTTGGATTAGCACCCCCGCGCAGAGCAGTTGGCACGCGTTCCTTGCCTTTCAACTTGAAACGGGGAACTACGATACTCCCTCCTGCTTCTCACGCACCAACGGTTTCCTTGTAGAGCTTCAGTTGACGGTCGGCGTTCGAACCGTCCTCCAGAATCTATCACGCGTACTCGATCTCCTTGCGCGTACCCAACTCGTCGATCATCTCGTGAATCAGTTCGCGAACCGGGACTTCCTTCTGCTTGCCGAGGTCGAGCAGTTTCCCGTCCAGACCGTAATGCACCGCGCGCCACTCGTTCTCTTCGATGAGTTCGGTGGGGTACACGCGGAACTTCATGTTGTCGCGACGGAGTTTCCACAACTTTGCGATCACCGCCTGGAACAGCGCTGCGATTCACCGCTGATTACTAGTCGACCTTCGTGCAGATGTCGCAGATGCGGAATTCGAGTGTTGGGTAGCGGTGATTGTGCCGCACGCCGCACCAGATTTTTCGAACCGCCCGGGATGCACCCGGTTCGCGTCATCGTGTCCACCATCCCCTCGTATTCGCTCCCGTTGCTGAACAGTGACGGTATGCCCGAGCGCGGGAAGCGCCGAAAGGTGTTCGGCCGGTATCTCGCTTCGATGCCGAGCGTGAGCGAGGGAGCATTCAGAGCGAAGTTCCAGGTTCCAAGTTGAAGGCAGAAGAGAGGTTCCCGAGTTGGAAGTTGGAACTTGAAGTTAGCGCGGTTCCACTAAAAACGTGGGCACGGTCGAACCGCCGTCGGCGGTGACGTTCACCATCGCCTCCGTCGAGATGCGCGTCAGGCAGCCGTGCATGTACGCCCCGAACGCCACATACGGGTTCGTGTCCAGCATTCGAGCAATTAACTGAAGCGAGTTGTTCTCGAAACTCGGGTACGCCTCGGACGGCCGCCGCACCTTCTGCTGCACGACGTAGGGCAGCGCTAGCGCGATCTGGACCGTCTCGTCCCACACGCGCTGCTCGACCGTCCAGCCGAGGACGATGCCCTTCCCGCCGTAGTAGTCGTTCGGCTTCAGCACGAGCCGGTCCTTGTTCGCGCTCGCCCACGGCACGAGGTCGATTACCGCACCGTCGGGGTTCACCGTCTTCCGCAGTTCCATCACGCGCGTCCACGGAATGTGTTTGTTGATGGCCGCGAGTTGCGCCGGTGTGAACAGACCATGGTTGCGCTCGTCAGAAAGAACGGCCAGCGACGCTTTCTTGAACAGGATCTTGCACCGGAATGTGTTCACCATGCACACCGCGTGGTCACGCACCGCTTGCACGACAGGGTGGTCGATGCCGCCGCGTTTGATCAGTTCGCTGACGAGGACTCGCTTGTAGATGAGCGTGATGTGGTAGTCGCCGGCCATCAACTTGCCGTCGCGGTACTCCACCTCACGCGGGTCCACGATGCGAGCCTCAATCCCCATCGCGCGGAAGTAGTCGTAGAAGAGCACGAACTCGCTGAACGTGGTCACCTCGCGCCAGTCGAGGATCGCGATCCGCGGCGCGTTGGACGTGTTCCCCTGCCACCGCTTGAAGGAGTCCGTGAGGGCGTGTAGCACACCGGGCTTCGCGGGGATCGGGAATACACAGTACCGGCGCTGGAACTCCTGGAACACCGGCAGGG
>SXID01000008.1 GCA_005772955.1 Planctomycetia bacterium | reverse complement strand
GTTCCAGGGGTTGCGCTCGCAGAGCCTCGCTGCACCCCTGGCTACCATCCAACGCCCCTCCAGGGCGAAAACCCAAAAGCCAACTCCTCGTGAGCTTAGGCGAGCGCAACTTCAAAGCTTACGCTTCTGGCTCGTCAAATCGTCTCAATCCAGACCGCGCGAAGTACAGTACCCATACCTGCGGATCACGTCGCCCCATTGCTCCTCGATTAGCGCTTGCTGCTCGTCGGTGAGTTGATACTTGTTCGTCTCGTAATCCGCAGTCTGTTGCTGGTACTCCTCGATCCGTGGACGAGCCGCGTCCTCGAAGCCGTCAATGTTCAGCGCGGCGTACACTTTCCGCAGTTCACCGACTGGGTCGCGGACCAGTTCCTCGTATCGCAGTTCCGCGAAGTGACCCGGCTTGAACAGTGGGCGTGCCTCCTCCAACCGATCGTAGATGATGCGGAACTCTCGCATCACCTTCTCCTCGAAGCCTGTGAACGTCGGAGTCTGTAGTCCGTGGCGCCGAGCCATCGACTTCCACAGGTTGACCGTCGAGGGAAACACAACGCGCGGATCGCGGACGATGTGAACGAACTTCGCGTCGGGGAACAGTTCCATCAAGACCGGGACGCGAGCCGTGTGGGGCGGCGACTTCAGCACGAGTTGCTTCCCCGTGCGAACGGTCACCTCCTTCAGGAACCGCACGAATACACGCTTCCACGTCGCTAATCGCGCCGGTGTGAGGCCGGACAGGTCGAGCGCACCGGGGTGCACTGGCGGCCGGTTCGGGAACGCGAAATCCGTGTAGGTCGATGGCACTCCCAACAACGCCAGTGCGAACTCGTCTTCCTGCGGACGTTCCCAACCGAACGGCATATTGTCCATCGGCCGCTTGTCCGGCAGCATCCACCGAGCGTATCGCTTGAAGAAGTGATTGGTGAGCAGCGCGTGGTGCGGGTTGAAGCAATCCTGCATATCCGGGTAGCCGAACCGCGGATCGCGGATCAACAGTTCGTGCAGGAGCGTCGTGCCAGTGCGCCAGTGGCCGATCACGAACACCGGTTGCTTTTCAATGACCGTGTCGCGAACGCGCTCGCCGTGCCAGCCGTTGAGCGTCCACCGGAGCACGGTATTCATCACGGAGTTGACCGAGATGATGGCCGCGATGTACCAGTACCCCGGTTGCACCGCGTACCCGTTGTCCTTGAGCATACGCAGCCAAGTGAAGACGTCGGCGCCTTCCCAGATCCGGGGCGCCCATTCCCGTTTCCGCGACTTCGCGGACTTGACGCCCGGTGTGGCGTGATCGGTCGGCGTCAGTTCGGCTGCGTTCGAGGGCATCCCGGGTTCCTTCACGCTGGTCTGCATCTACTAAGTGAAGCGATTCCGCACGCGTCGGCAACCCCGCACCACCACCGCGATTGTTCGCAACGCCGGTTCCGTGTAGATTCAGGGTTGAGAAGTCAACCGACAGGATGTGCCGATGGCGAAGTCAAAACCGACGCCCAATCCCGCGCGACCAAACGCGCCCGCGTATACGGTCGTCGCGCGGCGGTACCGGCCGCAACAGTTCGCGGACCTGATTGGGCAGGAGCATGTCGCGAATTCACTGGTCAACGCGCTCCAGTCCGGCCGCGTCGCGCACGCGTACCTGTTCACCGGCGCCCGGGGCGTTGGAAAGACCAGTGCCGCGCGCATTCTGGCGAAGGCGCTCAACTGCGTGAAGGGGCCTACCCCGACACCGTGCGACTTGTGCGACAGTTGCCTCGCAGTTATGACTGGCGACGATGTGGACGTGGCCGAGATCGACGGTGCGAGCAACGGCCGCATCGACGAAGCACGCGACCTGCGCCAGAACGTCGGGTTCCGACCTACCCGCGGGCGCTACAAGGTTTACATCATCGACGAAGTTCACATGCTCTCACCGGGTGCGTTCAACGCGCTCCTGAAAACGATGGAGGAACCACCCGAACACGTGAAGTTCATCCTCGCGACCACGGAAGTACAGAAAATCCCGATCACGATCCTGTCGCGGTGTCAGCGGTTCGACTTCGCGCACGTCGGGCCGGGGAAAATCTTCGACCAACTCAAGCGCATCGTGGAGCGTGAAGGCCACCCCGCCGACGACGACGCGCTCCGGCTCGTCGCACGCCGCGCCGCAGGCTCCATGCGCGACTCCCAATCACTCCTCGACCAACTACTCGCGTCGGCACCCGGCAAACTCACCGCGGAGCAGGTGAGCGCGGTCCTCGGCACCGCTGGCGACGATCGCGTGATCGAGTTGACAACAGCGATTCTCGCGGGCGACGCGAAGGTAGCCCTTGACCTGATCGCCACGTGGGTAGACCAGGGGCTTCAGATAACGGAACTCGTCGATCAACTCGTGGAATACTGGCGTGCAATAATGCTCGTGAGTTGCGGCGGGCCAGACGTTCGCGAACTTCCCGTTTCACCGAACCAGTTCGAAGCGGTGAAGACGCAGGCGTCTGGTCTCACGCTCGACACGATTCTCGCGGGGCTTGAGGTGTTGACCGCGACGAAGTCACGGATGCGCGGCAGCGCGCATGTGCAGGTGCTCCTCGAGATGGCCGTGGTCCGGTTGTGCCGCCTCCCCGACCTCATTTCGGTCGGGCAACTCTTGCAACTCGCCACGCGACCGGGTGTACTTGTTGCAGCCCGTGTCGCGGAAGCTGGCACCGCAACTCCGCCACGCGCTCTCCCAACAATCGCGAATCCGACGCCCAACACTGCAAAAAAAAACGGCCCGCTGACGGTTAAGTCGAGTGAAAATGGTTCAGAAACTGCGGATTTATCAACAACTCCGTTGAGTGAAGCGACACTGCCAGACGTGTGGGGACGTTTCCTGCGATACGCAGCGGAGAAATTCCCGATCCTCGCAAATCACCTTCGTTTCACCAGTTCACAAGCAATTTTCGGGCCAAATTCACTAGTAATCCGTTTCCCAGTTGGCTATAGTGACTCACGCAAGGAGTGCGAGAACGAGGCCAACACGCTGCGATTCGTGAACGCGATCAAGCACGTGACCGGTCAATCGGTGAGTGTGAGGTTCGAAACGGACCGCTCCGCAACTGCTAAGCCAGCAATCGCAGCACACCCGAGTGCTGCCGCGCCAGCGCCGACGGAGGTGAAGCGATCGATCGCTTCGCTCCCGATGTTCAAGAAGGCGAACGAGGTATTCGGGGCGCAGATTTGGCACGTAGACGACGACTTCAACCCGAACGCGCCGCCAAAACCGGCCGCGACAACGGATGACGATTCGGACACCGCTGACGAGGGCTGACCGCCATGTTCAAAGGACTCGGGTCGATGCTGAGCCTTCTGGGGAACCAGGGGAAGATTCAAGAAGAGATTCAGAAGTATCAGGCCCAGGTCGGGCAGATCACTGCGGAGGCGTCGTCGGGCGCCGGTTACGTCACAACGAAAGTGAACGGACGCATGGAGGTGTTAAGCGTCCGCATTTCCGAAGACGCGATGAAACTCAACGACCGCGAGATGCTCGAAGACCTCGTTGCCGCCGCTACGAATCAGGCGCTGGCGAAGGTGCGGGCACTACTCGCCGAAGAGAGCGCGAAGATGGCCGCTAACATCGGGCTGCCGCCTGGAATGCTCGGTGGCGGTGGGTTCCCCGGAATGGGCTGAGTTTCGCTCACGCTCGCGTTCATTGGCCTACCCCGCGGTCTTCGGTGTACGATTCAGGCCGATGAAACCAAACCGACCAGCGACGAGATGCTCGTCGCCGGGCGCGAACTGAAGCAACCGGGTCGCTTTTCGACCGGAACGACGTAGTCTCTGGTGTGGCACGCGAACACCCCGAAGAAAGGGGCGACGTGATGCCGCAGAGGGTTTTCAAAATCGACCCGATCCCGTTCTGAATCCGGAGACAGAGACCGTGTCAGAACCGGTGGGAGTAATTGCGGAACTTCTGGAGGAGTTGACGAAACTCCCCGGCATCGGGCCGAAGAGCGCGGAGCGCATCGCGCACTTCCTGCTGTCCGGTGACCGGCGGCACGCGACCGAACTCGCGGACGCGTTGCGAGCTGTAGCGGACAAGGTTCACCTGTGCCCGGAGTGCTTCAACCTGACCGACGGCGAATTGTGCCCGGTCTGTGGCGACCCGAAGCGTGATGCGGGATTGCTGTGCGTGGTCGAAACACCTCGTGACGTGAACTCCTTTGAGCGCGCAGGGAACTTTCGCGGGTTGTACCACGTGCTCGGCGGGCGACTCGCTCCGCTCGACGGGATGGGACCGGAGCGGTTAACCTTCACGGCGCTCGTGAACCGAGTGCGCCGCGGTGGGGTGCGCGAGGTGATTCTCGCGACCAGTCCGACGCTCGAAGGCGATGGAACCGCGTTGTTCGCCTCCACAGCGTTGGCCCCGACCGGCGTCGCGGTCACGCGATTGGCTCGCGGCTTACCAAGCGGAAGTTCTCTGGAACTTGCGAACGCGCAGATGCTGGCTGAGGCACTCGACGGGCGACGAACGTTTTAAGCAGATAAGCGCGAGAATCCGCGCGAGGCGCGGACCGCGAGAGGGTATCCAGAAGTGAGAGTTCGGGTGAGTTAAGGATCGGGTCGCGACGGGCACGCCCACTGATCCCCCGCAGAGGACCCGCGACTGCTTTTTGAAAGGCATCCGATGAGCGGTCTTGGAATGCGAATCGACATCCGGATACGGCAAGAGCACGTCCTGGCGCCGCGTATGATCCAGTCCATGGAGGTCCTCCAGTTATCCATCACCGAGCTTCAGGCGAAGATCGAGGAATCGCTACAGGAGAACCCGTTCCTGGAGTTGGAGGAGACACTCGGCGAGACCGCCGAAGTTGCACCGACCGAGTTCAACCCCGACGCGCCATTGAAGCATGACGAGACTGGCGATCTTGAGTTCAAGCGGCTCGAAGAACTCAATCGCGACTGGGACGACCACTTCAACGAGGAACATCGCGGCAGCCGCGCGTCGCTGGAAGAACAGGGCGACCGGAAGCTCGAAGCGATGGCGAACATGCCGGACCGTCCGCCGTCGCTTCAGGACCATCTCGCGGACCAACTCGGTGAGTTGGAACTCGAAGAGGACGTGCGCCAACTCGCTCGCCACATCTGTAGTTTCGTGGACCGCACCGGGTACCTCGGCGCCCGCGAGCGGGCCAGCGAGGACGACGAAAAAGACACGTTCCGCACCGTCACTCTCGAAGAGATTGCATCGCTTTATGACCAGTCCACAACTGCGGATGATGTCGAAGATACGCTCGTTCACGTCGTCCAGAAGCTCGAACCCCCCGGCGTCGGCGCACGCGACCTCAAGGAATGCCTGTTGATGCAGGTGCCCCCGGAAGCACCGCGTGGGGACGCGCTGCGAGTCCTGATCCGCGACCACCTCGAAGACGTGGCCTACAACCGCATTCCCGTGATCCAGAAGGCCACGCGATTCGACATCCAAACCATCCAGGATGCGATTGCAGCGATCCACCACCTCGACCCGAAGCCGGGCTTGAAGTTCTCCGATTCGGGAACCCAATACGTGATGCCCGATGTGATCGTGGAGCGTGCTGACGACAACGATTACACTGTGCGCCTCACCGACGAGTGGGTGCCTCGTATTCGTGTGACCAAGCGCATCTTCGATCTGTGCAAGCGGCAGGATTTGGCGGACGACGTACAGAAAAAATTGCAGCAGAAGTTGCAGTCGGCCGAATGGCTCGTGTCGGCGGTGGAGCAGCGTCGCAACACTCTGATGAGGGTGACGAAAGCGATCATCGACCACCAGCGGGCGTTCCTCGATTTCGGACCTGAACACATCCAGCCTCTCAAGATGCAGCAGATCGCGGATCAGGTGAAGGTTCACGTGACGACCGTTAGCCGGGCTGTGGACGACAAGTGGGTGCAGACGCCCCGCGGGGTGTTCCCACTGAAGCGGTTCTTCGGCGGCGGGAAGGCGAACAACCAGACTGGCGAGGATGTTGCCTACGAGGTGATGAAGCAGAAGTTGCTTGAGCTAGTTTCGAACGAGGACAAGTCGAGTCCGTTGTCGGATGAGGAACTCGTCACACTGCTGAAGGCCGACGGCTACCCCGTGGCCCGGCGTACGGTGACCAAGTACCGCAAGATGCTGAACATTCCCAGCAGCCGCCAGCGCAAGGACTGGTCGATTTCGGCCGCGCCTTGAGAGTCGGACATTGATACGTGTGAGAACAACGGTAACGCAGGCTGTAGCAGGGCAGTTGTAGCAGGCGTTTCCGAAATGCAAGATCGAGCGATTCCCGTTGAAAAAGTGACACGTCCCCGGGTTCACACGCGGCCGAACTCGACCTTGCGCCCAAAGCGAGCACTCAGTTTCTTCTCGGACGCACGCAGCTTCGCGTCGACGGGTTGCTTCTCCTTTCTGCACTGGGCGCGCGAGTTCGACCTGCGCGCGGATGAATTGCGCACGCGCGATTCGCACTTCGTCGCCTTCTTCCTCGAGGAGGTCGGCGTCGACGAGTCGTGTGGTATCGTCGTCTGGATCCGCGATGATCGCAGCGAGCAGCGCGGCTTCGGTGGGCACGGGCGAACTCGGCGTGAGTTGTCAGAAAAAACACAAGCTCCGGCTCGCCGAGACTATTCCGTTCACGTTACGCGCCGCTCCTCAGTGGAACTGGCACCACTTTACCACACACATCCGCCACAGCGAACGGGTGCGTGCGGGTCGCGGGTCAACCCTTGAGCGCGTCGTCGTGCTTGCCCCAACTCGGCGGCAGGTCAGCCTTGCGGCAGTTCGCCAGCGCCGCCTTCGCCCCGGCGAATTTGTCCGCGTCGTTGTCCTCCCACTCGATCGACACCGCGCCCTCGAAGCCCACGCGGTTCAACTCGATGAAGATCTCTTCCAGGCTGTTGGCGTCGCGACTTGTCCCGGCGGTGACGAACTTCCACCCGTTCGTCCAGTGACCCATCGGCCGGTGTCCGCCCAGGCGCCCGCCACGGCAATGTTCGTGTTCGACTTGCACGCCCTTCACGTGCGCGCAGTGGATGTACTCCGGGAACTCGCGGATGAACTGGATCACCGACACGTTCTGCCATTCCATGTGCGAACCATCGAGGTTGAACCCGACCACGTCGGAACCAAACCCGGCCTTGCCGAGGTGCTTGATGTAGTCGTTCGCGCTTTCGAGGTCGCCCATCGCGCGCTCGGACGGGTGGCACTCCAGGTCGTAGGTGATGCCGTACTCTTTGCAGAGCGACCACAGCGGGCCGAACCGCTCGACGAGTAACTCCAGAGACACTTGATACACGT
This sequence comes from Planctomycetia bacterium, assembly GCA_005772955.1. Taxonomy (GTDB): domain Bacteria; phylum Planctomycetota; class Planctomycetia; order Gemmatales; family Gemmataceae; genus Gemmata. Next base: position 12,040 of record SXID01000008.1, on the reverse strand, counting down.
CGGGAATGGTATGCCCGTCCATCTCGCCAGGCAACCACGGGAACAAGAACCAGTGGCTCCAGCAGTGCGCCGGACTCCCGACGAACCCCGGGAGAGCGACTCGCCGGTTCTGGAGTTTGGAGAGGTGACCGGCGTATCGAGCAGCGGCCATAAGGTCGCGCTGCGCCCCCTGGTGCATCAGTTTGCCTACCTCATCCGGCACGAAGAACGGGTCTGTCCGCGGCGGGTTGTTGCCCGCGGCACGCCACGCCTTGTACGCGAGCCGGGCTTCGCCCTTCGCGGAGCAAAAGTTGAGCGTCTTGGCGCTCGGCTCGTCGCCCAGCACCTGCCCTTGAAGGTGTGTCGCGACGGTGAAGATTTCGAGATTGTGCTTCTTCGCGAGTGCGACACGTTCCTTCGCGTAGTCGGCCGCGCCGGCGTCGGTATCGCAGCGGCGCAGGTCGAGTTCCCAGGACGCCTCTTCCCAGCCGTCGAACCCGGCGTCCGCGATGAACTTGATCCACTCGGCCTCGTCCACACCGCCGAACTGCCCGCGAACGAGGCCGATCTGGTGGTAACTGCCCTTGCCCGGGCGGTGTTTGGGTTTGCCCTTCTCGTCGGCGGTCTGCGCGAATCCCATCGGAATGCCTCTGTGTGTGGGGAAGCGGATGCGTGTGGTGAATCGGGACGCAACGCAGACTTTACGCCCCGCGAAAGTTCTGGGCAAGCACGGGACCGCGTACGTGTGTGGAATCGGCCTCCGGGCGGGCCACCTGGAACGCCGGTAACTACACTCGCCGCATACCCCACCCCGCGTGGAGACCGCGATGGCAATGCCAACCTGCACACCTCGGCACGGGGTGTACTGGCTCTTGACCGTGCTCCTCGGCGGTGGTGTTGCGCCGGCCCAGTCGTCGGGTAGGTGTGGTCTTGGCGACGGAGAGGCGTACCGACGTTTGGGAGAGTTCGCATGTCCGCTGACCGATCGCTGTGGCTCCTGATGCGTCTCGACGCGATCGTCGTATTATGCGCGGTGCCGTTCGCGTTCCTCCCAGTTGGGTGTATGGACGCAATCCACCGCGACTGGCTGGGGCTGGGCCCGCTCCCCGATTCGCCCATCACGCGGTACATGGCGCGATCGCTGTCACTCGTGTATGCGATGCACGGGGCGATCGTATTCGCGATCACGGTGCGATGGACACAATACCGGTCGCTCGTACCAGTCCTCGCCTGGTTGCACATCGCGCTGGGTTGCGGGTTGTTGTTCGCGGATTTGGAAGCGAACGTGCCACTCTGGTGGGTGGTGGGCGAGGGGCCAGGCCTCGTTGCATTCGGATTCGTGAAACTGTTCCTGTTCCGCCGCGCAAGTCGGACCGAACCGGGCGTTCGCTGATAAGAGATCGCGGTCAGGCGTACTGTTGGGCAAGTACCCGCGATGCCCCGAGCGGCGAATTAGCTGCGTCGCGTTACAACCGTCCGACGCCAGTTCCACGTTGAAACACCGGAAGAGTTGTACCGAAAGGACCGCCATGACTCCTCTGAACTGGTCATTACCCACATTCGCAGTCCTCGCGGTCGTCGCGCTTGCGTCGCGGGCCGAAGCACAGCAGCCGAAGGCGCCGATCATCACGTACCCGCAGATCAACACGCTGCCGGGCATCCCGGCGTGGCAACTCAACCGACCGGTCTACAACCCCGGCCCGTTTTACAATCCGGCGTTGAACAACCCGTACATGAACCAGACCCGCGTTGTGCCGTTCAACCCACACGCGAACCAGCCGGTCCTCAACCCGTTGTTCCCGCCGAACAATCCGTTCGTGAACAACCCGTTCGCACTGGGTCCACGCAATAACCCATTCGTGAACAACCCGGTTGCGCCGCAAACGGGATTCGGGCCGTTCACGACCTACACGCCGCCGGTCGCGTTCCGACAACCGGGTCAGTTGTTCTACCGCGGGCCGGACCTGCAAGTGAACCCGACATCGGGTCTGATATACCGCCCTCTGAGCGGGATCGCTCGCACCGCGGACGGGAGCACCTTCTACCGCGTCCCCGGCAGCGGCCTGCCGACGTTCACCGGCGCGTACTCTCCCGGCACCGGGTTGTACTACGACCCGGAACACAACACGTTCCTGAACCCCGCGACCGGCGTCATCAGCCGCCCCGGAGTGACGAACGTCTTCATCCCGTGGATTCGCTGAAGCGATGTGCGAGTGAAAGACAGAGGTTTGTCGGCGGAATCGCCGGCAGGCCTTTCGCGTTTCGTGACGTGATGTGTTGACACGAACCGCGGCGCGGCTATTATTCCGAGTGTCCAAACCTTTCGAGCCGCATGCGGCTCCTTTCAACCGGCATCGCGTCAGCCGTACAAGACGCACGATGATGAGTCTTCGGATGCGGGTTCACGACCGTGAACCAATCGGGCAGGCACTTCGGCGGTTCAAGAAGTTACTGATTCAACGGGGCGTCTGGTGGGATATCCGCGTGCAGTCCAACGCGCGATTCATCCCCACGACGCAGTACCGCCGAAAGAAGCGGTTCAAGAAGTGGTTCAAAGCTCGAACAGCCACGCTCGCGGCGCAACAGACAGGCGAGCAACCGGTCGCGTCGCTTGAGGAAGCGACGGTCGCGTTCTGGAAGCGCACAGGGAAGCGGTAAGTCTGGTGTGGTACAATAACCGGCTCCAACACGGAGCCGGTCATGCCGCGTGCGAAGATTTGCGTATCCGCCAGGCGGGGTAAGAAACACGCCTGACTCGACTGGAGCGAGAATGCTCAGTTTGCTCTGGAATTTGATTGGAGACGATTCGGCAGCCGAGTCGAAGGCGCTGGCGGGGATGCTCAAGGAACACCCTGAACTGCCCGACTGGTCGGGTGCCGTGCAACCGCTACTCGACCGGTTGCGGCATTACAACGGTATCCAGCGCCAGGTCGTATGCCGGGTGCTGTCCGGGATGCCGTTCAACGCGCTGGCGCTCTCTCACAAGACAATCGTCCTCGCGGAGAGTTTGGTAGATTTCTGTCGTGGGCAGACCCATCAGATGGCGTTCGTGGTCGCGCACGAACTCTCTCACATCCATCGCGGGCACGCACGAGAACAATCACGAGCCACCGCGATGGCCGGAATGCTCGCCGCAAACCCGCTGTTCGCGATCGGTGTCAAGACACTACTGAATCGCGTGTGTAGCCGCGAAAACGAATTTGAAGCCGACCGGGACGCGATCGCGTTCTGCCACCGCGCGGGCTACTCCGTTCAAGCCGGTGCGGAGTTTCTGGAGCGCCTGCGGAGCGGAGAGTTGCCGAACGGGGTCATCCAACAATTGATGAGCACTCACCCACCGCTCAGCGAACGCCTCGCGGAAATGCGGGGAGGCACCGAACGCTTGCGGGCGAATCCAACCGAGTGAGCGCCCTTGACGAGCCGGAAGCTCACGAGGGGTTGGCTTTTTGGTTTTCGCCCCGGAGGGGCGAAAACCAACTGCCAATTCTTCTTGCACACGCATCGAGCGCAACTTCAAAGTGCGTGAGCGACGGACAAGCGAATCCGTCGCCGCTTCCGGCTCCTTAAAACGCCGCAATCACTCGTGCTGATCCTTGATCAGCCACGGGGCGTTCGTCTTCTTCCGCCAGTCGGAGATATCGGTCGTACGCGCCCCACCGGGTCGAACGCTAAACGAGTGGCTCGTTGCGTTCTCGCTTGCGCCTGCGTAAACTCACTCTTCGTTGCCTCACCCCCACTCATACCCCCACGCTCCCAATGAACCGTCGCGAATTCATCGCCACCGCTGCTGTCGCATCCACCGGGCCGATTCTCCTCGGCATGACCCGCAAGGCCGAAGAGAAGAACCCCGTCATCGGCGTCGAGGGCCACAAGTACGAATGCGTCCACAACTGGGGCACGCTCCCGGCCGACTACGGCTGGCAGACCACGCACAACGTCGCGCTCGATGCCAGCGGTAACGTGTACGTCACGCACCAGGGCGCGAAGGGCACGAAGATGAACATGGACACCGTGCTGGTGTTCGACCCGAAAGGGAAGTTCGTCCGCTCGTTCGGCAAGGAGTGGCACTTCGGCGGCCACGGCATCGAGATCCGCAAGGAGGGGAGTGAGGAGTTCATTTACCTCGCGAACACGTGGACCCCGGACCTGAAGCTCGTGAAGACCAACCTCAAGGGCGAAACGGTGTGGAAGAAGGGCCGCCCGGAGTGCAAGGAGTACGAACCCAAACCCGATCCGAAAGACGGCACCAAGACCGTTGCGCCCGCGTACAACCCGACCAACATCTGCTGGCTGCCGGACGGCGGGTTCAACGTCGGCGATGGCTACGGTTCCAACTACATGCTCAACTATGACAAGAACGGGAAACTCGGGAAGGTGTTCGGCGGCACCGGTACCGGCAAGGGTCAGATGCGCACCCCACACGGGCAATGGGTCGATGACCGCAACAAGGACAAGCAGGTGCTCGTGGTGTGCGACCGCGCGAACGCACGCCTCCAGTGGTTTGCGCTCGACGGCGCGCCGATCGACGCCACCGAATCTGGCAAGGTGGTGCTGTTCCCGGCGCACGCGAAGACTCGCGGCGACGTGCTGATGGTTCCCGACCTCCACGCGCGAATCAGTTTGTTCGATAAGGCGAACAAGCCAATCGTGCATCTGGGTGAAGATAAGGAATGGCGCGAAAAGGTAGTCGGCAGTCTGAGCAAAGGGCCGGCGATCCGCACGCAGCCGAAGGAGTGGCCCGCAGGCAAGTTCATCCACCCGCACGACGCGGCCTTCGACAAGGACGGCAACATCTACGTTGTTGAGTGGGTCAGCACTGGGCGCGTCACGTTTTTGAAGAAGGTGGGGTGAACGCTCACCCGGCCGGCTGACGCAGGTGGTTCGGCAGCGATTCGTCGACCCGCCGGCGTCAATCGGCCGGGTATCTTACCGCCGGCTCAACACGAAGCGGCCGGAGTCGCGCCGGCTAGTGAACGTGGCGTCGAAATTCGAGCCAGCCGCGGTCGCGGTGGTGCGGAACGTCCCGAACGGACCCAGCGGCTTCTCCGCCGACAGCATCACCGCACCGTCACCGCGACCAACAACGTCCATCGTCGTCGTATACCGGAACGGGATCACCTTCGCGAACCGTCCGTGGTAATTCACCTTATACGCATCGTCGCCGACCGGCGTGAACGTCGCGTGCAGTGGTCCGGTGTGACCGTTTTTGTCGCTGATCCAGTAGCCCGACCACTTGCCGGTCAGATCAGGAGCTGTGGGAACAACCACCGGTTGTTGCGCAAGACTCATCGACGGCAACACGCACAGCGTGACGATTGCGAATATCCGACTCATCGCGGAACCTCTTGAGGGTTGGGTAGATATGCTACTTTGGCATGCGCCAGGCGGGCGAGTCCACATCACTTTCCGACTGTAAGCAGCGTTAGCTGCGGTTACCCTACGCGTTGTTCCGGTTGTATCGAATCCGTCGAGGTTGCACCATGAATCGCTCGCTTGCCGCGTTCCTGCTGCTCTGTTTCTCTTCGCCCACGTTCGCCGTGGAACCAGAGAAGATCGACCTCTTTGAAGCCGAGAAGGGCGGGTACGCGATCTACCGCATCCCCGGTGTTGTCGTCACGAAGAGTGGCACCGTACTCGCCTACTGCGAAGCCCGCAAAACCGCGCGCGGCGACTGGGGCACCATCGACATTCTGCTCCGCCGCAGCACCGACGGCGGAAAGACCTGGGACGAGCCTGAGAAGATTGCCGATGTGCCCGGACCGAAGGAGAAGAACCCGGTCGCACTCGCACAGAAGCTCGCGAACAAGGATGAGGTGACTTACAACAACCCAGTCATGATCGCGGACAAGTCCGGGGCCGTTCACCTGCTGTTCTGCCTCGAATACATGCGGTGCTTCTACGCGCGATCCGACGACGACGGCAAGACATGGAGCAAGCCGACCGAAATCACCACAAGCGCGTTCGACCCGCTCAAGAAGGAATATGACTGGAAGGTACTCGCCACCGGACCGGGACACGGCATTCAACTCAAGAGCGGCCGGTTGCTAGTCCCCGTGTGGCTCTCGACGGGCACCGGTGGCCATGCACACCGACCAAGTGTCGTGACCACCATCTTCAGTGACGACGCCGGCAAAACCTGGAAGTACGGCGAGATCGCGGTTCCGAACACCAAGGAATTGGTAAACCCTAACGAGTCGTGTGTCGCGGAGTTGCCCGATGGCACCGTGATGATGAACACCCGGAGCGAGTCGAAGGACAACCGACGTCTCATCGTGACGAGCGCCGACGGTGCGACGAAGTGGAGCAAGCCGGGGTTCGATAACGCACTGCCGGAGCCGATCTGTATGGGCAGCCTGCTCGCGGTGCCGGGCAAGAAGCCGGTGCTGCTATTCAGTAACCCTGACAACCTTCAGAAAGGCGGGAAGGATGGTGTACCTGGCATTGGTCGCGACCGCAAGAACGTGACCGTGCGCCTCAGCGAAGACAACGGCAAGACGTGGCTCGCGAAGCGGAGCGTCGAGACCGGCATGAGCGCCTACTCAGACCTCGCGCTCGCGAAGGACGGCACCGTGTTGCTTCTCTACGAGCGCGCCGGCGACAAGGTCGCGAACTACGGCCGGCTCACGCTCGCACGCTTCGCGCTGGATTGGGTGAAGGAGAAATAAGAGGAGAGCGGCCACGCATGAACACAGAGTGATTCATCGCACCTCTCCTCGCATACCCGTTTAGCGTTCGCCCCGGAGGGGCGACTTCGCTTGAAGATGCGTCGCCCCTCCGGGGCGAACGCTAAACGAAGCTACTTATTCCTTGCGGTCGGCCATCGTCCGAGCGTAACCTTCTTCGAGACGGCGGGTCAACTCCGGGAACTTGTCGAAGAGGCGCTTCGGCACACGTTTCTCTGTTCGTGTCAGCGAGTACGCGGTCAGCAGCGGCAGTGCAATCGTCGAATCGACATAGCACGTCACCGAGTCCGGGAGTTTGTCCGGATCGACCTTGCCCCACGTCATCGCCTCGCTCGGCGTCGCACCCGAGAGGCCGCCGGTGTCCGGGCGCGCGTCCGTGAACTGCAAGAAATAGTCATGACCGGCTTCGAGCAGGCCCAACACTTCCTGGATCTGCGGCTCCGTTTGCAACATGAAGTTCTTCGGGCTACCGCCTCCAAGGATCAGCACGGAACTGGTGCCACCACTCGCCTTCGCGTCCCACACTACCGCGGCGGACTGGTTCACGTCGCGTAGCGGGTCGATGCGGAGTTTCCCGCCTTCAAGCATCAACGCCGCGAGGTTCATGCCGATGCTGCTGTCCCCAGGCGAACTCGTGAAGATTGGCACCGCGTGCCGGTACGCAGCGGCGAGCAGGTTCTTACCCTTCACGCCGGTCTGGTCTTCGCGCTCCGCGAGGTACTTCCCGACGAGGTTGTGAAACTCCGCTGTCCCCATGGTCTGTTGGAACGCTTCTCCGCGGCACAGTGTGCGGAAGAACTTGTCCGTGCCGAGCAGGTTCTCGTAGTCGAAGACGATGTCGTAGATGCGGATCACCTGATTGTCACGCAATTCCAGGTCCGGCAGGTTCGGCCCGGCCTGGAACAGGTCCATGCCCAGCGCGTAGTGCGTGTCGTGGTACAGGTTCGCACCGGTGGAAACAATCCAATCGACGAAGCCGGCTTCTACAAGCGGCACCAGGCACGACATCCCCAGGCCCGCTGGCGTGAGCGCGCCTGATAGCGCCAGCCCGATGGTGCCGTTGTTCGCGAGCATCTTGCGCACGAAGAGCTGGCAGCCCTCGCGCAATCGCCCGCCGTTGTACGAGAGGAACGCAGAGTCGATCAAGTCGGCCGCGGTCGCGCCGCTCGCGACCGCCGGCGGGTCGATCCGCTCGCGGCTGATCTTGTGAAGGAAGTCTTTGTTCGCGTCGGTCCCGGCATGGCGGTCGTGGTGCGGCTTATTCTTGTGTGGGTGCATCGCGTCGCGTCCTTCGTCTTGGGTCATCCGTCAACGGTTGTCTTGCGGGGGTGCATTCTAGGCGGGCGGAGCAAGTTCGCGAAGCGCAGCTTCGTACTCCCCGGGCGTGTTCACATTACGGAGCGATGCGAGTTCGGGGTCCGCGCTAACCAGTTCTTCCGCGTCAATCAATCGCGTGGTCACGAGGTCGAAGAGATCCGTCATGCGGAGCCGGTTCGCCGCGAGCATTTCACGAACGACGCGCAGCACCTCGACGCGATACACCGCCGCGAGCGGGTGAAGGAATCCGTTGACGCGGGGAACGGCGCAAAGGGAAGAACCTCTCCCCCCAACCCCCTCCCCTAAGAAGGGAGGGGGAGTAAGAAGCGGCTCGCTCGCGCTCGCGGATTCCTGTTCTGCTCCCCCTCCCTTCTTAGGGGAGGGGGTTGGGGGGAGAGGTTCTTCGGACCGACCCGCGAGCCGCTCCTCGCAAACGGCGAGGATGTGTTCCCGAACCGCTTCGAGATTGCCCAGCAACTCATCATTCCGAAATCGGATCACCCTGATCCCATGCACGGCGAATGCGGTCGTTCGCCGCGCATCGTATTCGATGTGGTCGTCATGAATCGCTCCATCGACTTCGATAACCAACGCCGCGGCGTGGCAGTAGAAGTCAGCGATGTAACCCTCAATGACCTGTTGGCGACGGATGTGATATCCCAACCGATTCGCGCGAACGAGTTCCCACAGGAGACGCTCGGCAGGAGTCATTTCGCGGCGGAGTTCCTTCGCGCGGCGTGCTTTCTCTTCCGCGACGCGTTGTCCGCGAACGATGTAGCGCGTCTGAGGTGCCTGTTCTGCTCCCCCTCCCTTCTTAGGGGAGGGGGTTGGGGGGAGAGGTTCTTCCAACCCCTCGCACACGCGGCGTACGAACGCCGCTCGCAACAGCGGCACGTCGCACGACGACAGGTACACCGCGTCGCACCGCCCTTCGAGCGCCGCGAGTCCCGCCGCCAAGCCGCCGAGCGGACCCTTCCCCCCAATCTCGTCCCTCGCAATCTCGACTCCCTCCGGAAGCGGTGGCACGTCCTGATCCGGCGCCGCGACCACGACAACTGGTTCGACCGCGTCCCGCAGAACGCGCACGACGCGCTGCAACATGAACTCCGCGCCGAACGCCAGCCACGCTTTCGGGCGTCCCATCCGCGACGAGACTCCGCCGCACAGCACGATTCCGCCGGTCCGCATCACTCACCCCGCAAGGGTACACACAAATAAAGAAGGCCGCGCGCTCAGAGAGCGCGCGGCCCATTTCACGTAACGTTGAACAACTCGTGCTTACCAGTTGGACGGGAGCACTTCGCCGTTCGCCGGGGTCATCGCCTGGAAGAAGGTCACGTTGTTGACGCCCGTACTGCAACTGCGAACGCTACCGTCGCACAGACCAATCTGGAGAACGCCCGACGAGCAACCCTGGGGCACGCGACCGTCGGCCGTGGGGATTGACGGCTTGACCTGGAATGGCCACGGGACACCTGTGGTCGTTGCCGCTTGTTCCCAAAGCACGTGGGTCGCGGTGACGGTGTTCCAGGAGCGCTGTACGTTCGTTCCGGCCGGGTTGTTTACGGCGGGAGTGGCGTATGCCTCAGCGAAAGCGATCGTGTTCGAGGTACCGTCCGTGAACGAGGCCTTCAGGTTCGCACGGGCGCTGGTGCCGCCGGGGATACCGTTGGCCGTGTTGATGCCAGTGGCCGGGAATACCTTCTGGTTCGCCTTGTAACTGAGCCCTGCGACGGCGGTGTTGGTGAACGAAGCATCTGCCGGGGCGTTGTACGTTTTGATGTAGCTGTTCGGCAAAGCGGCGGACTTGTAGATGTTGTCCTGCTCGATGTAGGGGAGCAGGTGCACCGTCCAGGGGCGGGCAGCCGTGGCCCAAGCCGGGTTCGCGGTCCCGACTGTGCCGGGGAAGAAGCCGAGACCGGGGCAGAAGGCGTCATCGCTTGAACCGGCCATCGTGTGTAGCCCCAAGCTCATCTGCTTGAGGTTGTTCGACGACTGCATGCGGGCGGCAGCGTCGCGCACCTTCTGCACGGCCGGCAGCAGCAGGCCGATCAGGATGGCGATGATCGCGATCACCACCAACAGTTCGATCAGCGTGAAACCACGCCGACCCTTCCGGACATTCGTCGCAGCCATTAGAACTCCTTCGACCAATAGGGTGAAACAGAAACGGATGAGAGAGGTACGACAAATCCACAATAGAGTGGAGTTACCGCTAAACCGAAGAACCTTCAAAGACCTGACATACACACTTTCGTCATGCGCCACCCTTGGGTCAAGAGAAAAAATCTGAGAATCTACGCGCGCCAGTCTCAGGCCCGATTATTGCCACAATTTCCAGTACTTCGAGCCGAAAAAAAGTCCCTGTCGTGTGACCAGTTTGTGAGAGACTTGGGCCGCGGGAGCAGAATCTTTCATCGCGTCAGCGTCGGCTCCCGTGTTGAAATCCTGACTCTTCCTTGTGAACCCGTATGGGCCCAAAGCCAAAAACCCAGCACGACAGTGTCTTCGTACCCCGAACGGGTTCCTGGAACTAACCAGGGTTTCAACCCCTTGCTATTACCGTACACTTGCCCTCGCGGAACATCTGCCTTTCCCAAGGACTCCAACCGCGTTCTTTCATTTTACGGGTGCCACGTGAAAACCATTCTCCTTCCCATCGGCGACGCAGCGGAAGTGTTGGATACGTACTACCCTCTGTTTCGGCTGAGGGAAGAAGGATTTCAGGTTCTCGTCGCGGGGCCGGAGAAACGCGGCTACCACCTCGTGCTGCACGAACGGCCCGACGGGTGGGACATCACGCAGGAACGTCCCGGCTACACGCTCGCGACCGACATTGCGTTCCGCGACGTGGACCCCGGCGCGCTGGCGGGCATGGTCATCACCGGCGGACGCGCCCCGGAATACCTCCGCTACGACGAACACCTGCTAAGGATCACGAGAGTGCTGATGGCCGCGAACAAGCCGGTTGCGAGCGTGTGCCACGGGATCGAGATCCTCGCCGCAGCCGACGTGATTCGCGGACGCGAAGTCACGACCGTGGCGAAGTGCGCGCTGGACTGTACCTTCTCCGGCGGCACATACGTGAACCGCGAAGTCGTCGTCAGCGGGAACCTCATCACCTGCCGCACCTGGCACGACAACCCCGCCTGGATGCGCGAGTATCTAAAGCTGCTGCGAGGGTGAACCGAGGAACCTACCCCCCAGCCCCCTCCCTGAAAGGAAAGGGAGCAAGAGTTGGGGGACGCTCAACATCAACGAAGTGCCGATGCTGTTCTCCCCTTCCCTTCTCGGGAGGGGGTTGGGGGAAGGTTGTCTTTCGCCCCACTTGAAGACCCCTTCACATCTCCAACAATACCTACATCAGCGATCTTCCACTCCTGCTCGCGGGTATCAGTCATGCCGAACAGTTTCGGAAGCCTCTCGACTCTCTCGGTCCACGGCAAGTCGTACACGATCCACAAACTCGCGGCCGTCGAAGCCGTTCACCCACAAGCCAAGAAGCTCCCATATTCTCTCAAAATTCTCCTCGAGAACCTGCTCCGCACGGAAGGCGTGAGCCTCGCGGTCCGCAAGGCCGACATTGACGCGCTCGCGATGTGGAAGCCGAAGGACGACCCGAGCGTGGAGATCGCGTTCACGCCCGCACGCGTACTCATGCAGGACGTCACCGGCGTGCCGTGTGTCGTCGATCTCGCCGCCATGCGCGACGCGATGAAATCACTCGGCGGCGACCCCTCGAAGATTAATCCACTCGTGCCAGTCGAACTGGTCATCGACCACTCCGTGCAGGTGGACGAGTACGGCACCGACCACGCGTTCGCGGACAACGTACACCTCGAATACGAACGCAACCAGGAACGCTACGTGTTCCTGCGCTGGGGTCAGAACGCGTTCCGTAACTTTCAGGTGGTGCCCCCGGGTACCGGCATCTGCCATCAAGTGAACCTCGAGCACCTCGCACGCAGTGTGTTCGTGGACGCGAACGGCGCCGCGTACCCGGACACGCTCGTCGGGACCGACAGCCACACCACGATGATCAACGGTCTGGGCGTGCTGGG
>SXID01000047.1 GCA_005772955.1 Planctomycetia bacterium | reverse complement strand
TGGATTCCAAGGTGGCGGTGGATTCCAGGGCGGATTCGGTGGCGGTGGATTCCAAGGTGGCGGTGGATTCCAGGGCGGATTCGGTGGCGGTGGATTCCAAGGTGGCGGTGGATTCCAGGGCGGATTCGGTGGCGGTGGATTCCAGGGCGGATTCCAAGGTGGCGGTGGATTCCAGGGCGGATTCGGTGGCGGTGGATTCCAGGGCGGATTCGGTGGCGGTGGATTCCAGGGCGGGAAGCAGTTTGGCTTCAATGGCGGAACGGGCTACTAACCGTGGCAGATGCCTATAACAAGTTCCAAGACGCGGCCCGTGGCTCCAGTCACGGGCCGCGTCATTTCGTGCATCCGCCGGCGGGCGTGCGACGAATTGTTGTCGCGTATGGCACGTCGCGGGCGAGAGGGCGGAACTGGTGACGGACTGCGTGCTCCCGCGAATCGCGGCTGGCGACCCGACTGCCGTGGCGAACTGCATCGCCCGCTACGGCGGGCTGGTGTGGTCCCTGGCACTTCGTTTCCTGGGCAACCCGACTGACGCGGAAGACGCCGTGCAAGACGTGTTCATCGAGTTGTGGAAGAACGCAGCCCGGTATGACGCGACACGTTCGTCCGAGTCCACGTACATCACCATGATCGCACGTCGCCGACTGATCGATCGGAAGCGACGCGCGGGCCGTGTGCCGCCCTCGCAATCGCTCACCGACGACCCAGTGGGTCCGGGCGTGACCGCCCGGATCGACATCGAGGACGAGGCGGCGAAGGCCGCGGCTGTTCTCGCCGAGTTGCGCGAGGACGAGCGCCGGGTGATCAAGATGGCTGTTTATCAGGGGCTAACGCACGAGGAGATCGCCGCCGCGACCAACCTCCCGGTCGGCACGGTGAAGACACACATTCGTCGCGGGTTGATCCGCGTCCGCGAACGGCTGGCCGCCGGGGGAGGCAAGTCGTGAATACCGACCACCGGCTCGACGAACTCCTCGCCCGCGAAGCGACGCAGGGGCTGACACCCGCTGAGGCCAACGAATTGGACTCGCTGCTCGTGGATTTTCCGAACGAAGACCCGGACGGCTTCGAGCGTGCCGCGTCTGCGATCCACTTGGCACTGAGTCCGCCTCCCGAACCGCTTCCCGCGCGGCTCGCGGAGAAGCTCAAACTCGCGGCGACCGGGTTCACACCATCGACGCGACCCACGACACCGAAACGCGCCCGCCCCGCCTCCAACGCGTGGGCGGGCTGGATGGTGGCCGCGTGTCTGGCCGGCGCTCTCGTGTTCACCAACTGGCCGAAGAAAGAGCCAACGGTCGCCGCACGGAAGAAGCTGCTGGAGAAAGATGCCGCGGTGTTCGTCGGCAGCGACAAGGGCGGTGCAACCGGTGAGGTGGTGTGGAACACCGCGAAGCAGGAAGGCTATCTCGAAGTTCGCGGTATGCCCGCACTGGACCCGACGAAGGAGCAGTACCAACTCTGGATCGTGGACCCGGCCCATAAGGAACCGGTGGACGGCGGCGTGTTCGACGTGCGACCCGACGGCACCGCCCTCGTCCGCGTGCGGAACCCCATTCAGGTGAAGGATGCCAAGGCGTTCGCGATCACGAAGGAAGTCGCGGGTGGCGTGGTCGTCAGCAAACAACCGAAACACGAGTTGGTGCTGACCCCGAAGCAGGGGTGAACGAGAAACCTACCCCCCACCCCCTCCCTGAAGGGAAGGGGAGAAAGACCTTGTTTGTCTGTGCCGCTCGCGGCTTCGCGAGTCGCGGCGCCAGAACGCTCGCGAAGCCGCAAGCGCCACTTACTCCCCTTCCCTTCAGGGAGGGAGTTGGGGGTAGGTCTCTTCGCGCCGCACACTTCCCATCGACGCGGTTCACCTCCGCTCCCTATAATCCCAAACCACCTTATCTCGCGCCTTCTCCCGACCGGAGCCGCTAATGCAGGACCGCATCGCGTATCAGGGGATTACCTTCGATGACGTGTTGTTGGAACCGGGGTACAGCGACGTCGTCCCGAAAGACACGGACGTGCGCACCCAACTTACCCGGAACGTGCGGCTTAACATCCCGATCATCTCCAGCCCGATGGACACCGTAACCGAGAGCGAACTCGCGATCGCGCTCGCGCAGGAGGGCGGGATCGGGATCATTCACAAGAACTTGACGATCGCGTTCCAGACGCGCGAGGTGGACAAGGTGAAGCGAAGCGAGAACGGGATCATCACCGACCCGATCACGCTGCCGCCAGACGACACGGTTGGGCACGCTCGCAAGATCATGGAGGATCACCACATCAGCGGCGTGCCGATCACCGTGAATGGCATCCTCAAGGGCATTCTCACACGCCGCGACCTCAAGTTCCTCGACGACAACGAGCAGAAACTCGACGAGGTAATGACGAAGAAGAACCTTGTGACCGCCCCGGAGAACACCACGCTCGACGCGGCCGAAAAGCTGCTCACGAAAAATAAGGTGGAGAAATTACTCCTGGTGGACGATCAATTCAGACTGAAGGGATTGATCACGATCAAGGACATCGACAAAACGCAGAAATTCCCGAACGCGGCTAAAGACGCGCGGGGCCGTCTGAAGGTCGGGGCCGCGATCGGAGTTCGGGACTTCGAGCGGGCCGCCTCGCTGATCGAGGCCGGTGTCGATGTACTGGTGGTGGATTCGGCCCACGGCCACAGCCGCAACGTGATCGAAACGGTGCGCGAACTGAAGAAGCGACACAGCATCGACGTGATCGCGGGCAACGTGGCAACGATCGAGGGCGCACGAGCACTGGCCGAAGCCGGCGCCGATGGCGTGAAGTGTGGCATTGGTCCCGGATCAATTTGTACGACGCGGATCGTGTCGGGCGTGGGCGTGCCGCAGATGTCGGCGATCGCGAACGTGGTGAAGGGACTCGCTGGAACAGGCATCCCGGTCATTGCGGACGGCGGGATTCGGTACAGCGGTGACATTACGAAGGCGCTCGCGGCGGGCGCGTTCTCGTGCATGATCGGCGGGCTGTTCGCGGGACTCGCGGAAAGTCCCGGTCAGTTGATCCTGTACCGCGGGCGGTCGTTCAAGCAGTATCGTGGAATGGGTTCGCTCGGCGCGATGATGGCCGGGAGTGCCGACCGCTACCAGCAGGGTAGCGCCAGCGGCGGACCGGCTCAGCCGGCGAACGGGAAGTTGGTGCCCGAAGGGGTCGAAGGACGGGTTCCGTTCAAGGGACATCTCTCGCCCTACGTGTACCAGTTGGTCGGCGGCGTGCGGGCCGGAATGGGGTATTGCGGCTGCAAGACGCTGGACGAGTTGCGGACCAAGGCCCGGTTCATTCAAGTGACCGCGGCGAGTGTGCAGGAGAGCCACCCGCATGACATTGCTATCACGCAGGAAGCACCGAACTACAGTTCGGTCGATTACGCCGGGGACAGCGGCGGCTAAGGCCGCGCTGCTGCTGGCGCTGTTCGCGGCGCCCGCACTCGCACAGCCAAACGGGCTGGCCCTCCCGCGAACTCCACCCCCGCAAACGCATCCAGCGCAACCCGTGCGCCCCGCGACCGGCGCGATGCCGGGCGCCGCGGGTACGGTGGTGTACTTCCAGAAACCGGCCGACGCGCTCACCGCGACCGGCGGCGGGCTTCCCGCTGCCGGCGTGGCGCAGTTGAACACGCCGCCCGCGATGACCCCGTTCCCCACCCCCAACGTGCCGATCGTTCCGGTGCTACCCGCCCCGCCGCAACCGTACTTTCAGCCGCCTGCGGTTCCGACCGAATACACAGGGCAACCAGCACCGCAGCCCGGTGACACAACGTCAACGGCCAACAAGAAGCAGCAGGAATTCAAGCCGCCGCCCATCGACCCAACAGAAATCCAGTTGCCGGCGCGCGAGAAAATCTTCGGGATCGTCTACAACGACTCGGAACTGGAGCGGGAGATCATGCGCACCGTCATCCGCTCCCGCATCATCCAGTTGGAGAAACAAATCAAGGAGAGGACCGAGAGAAAAGAAGACACCACAAACGAAGAGAAAAACGTCGCTGAACTCAAGGCAATCAAGGATCCTGGGCGAGCCGGTTACGTGTTCCCGTCGCTGCCGGTGATCAGCCCGCTGGGTCTGACGTATCAGCCAAAGACAGCGACATACTCGCCACGGACGCTGTACACGGAACCGGGATACGTGGTTCACCGCCGGCTGCACTTCGAGGAGCGCAACGCCGAGCGCGCGGGGTGGGATCTGGGTCCGCTCTCGACGCTCGCGGGCGCGGGGCACTTCTACCGCGACGTACTGGTGTGGCCGCAGAGCCTCGCGTCCGGTTGTGTGTCCGGGTTCTGGAGTACCAGCGCCGGTAAGTGCGCGCCGGGTAGCCCCAGCGCGTACTACCTGTACCCTCCCGGCTTGACCCTCACCGGCACCGCCGCCGAGGGCGCAGTCCTCACCGGCGCCGCGATCCTGTTCCCATAGGAATGTGGGGTTCCAAGCTCCAAGTGGACGACACGAACCCGGCGAGACATTCCTCAGCCGGGTTCCGTCATTTCTGTTAACTTGGAATGTGGAAATCTGGAATTTGGAACTCCGCATGTCCCCCTGGCTCGAACCGCGCACGGCTTACGTTCACGTCCCGTTCTGCGCGCACCACTGCGGGTACTGCGACTTCGCCGTAACCGCGGGACAAGACCACCTCATCGAACTTTACGTTGAGGCACTCACTGCCGAACTCGCGACGCTCGGCACGCCGCGCCCGGTCGAAAGCCTGTTCATCGGCGGCGGCACACCCACACACCTCTCCGCGAACCACTTGGAACGCTTGCTGGGAGCGATCACGCGGTGGCTGCCGCTCGAAAACACCAAACACCAAACACCAAACACCAAACACGAGTTCTCCATTGAGGCAAACCCCGATTCGCTCACCGAAGAGAAGACCGCGGTGCTGGCCGCGTTCGGTGTGAATCGCGTCAGCGTCGGGGTGCAGTCGTTCCAGCCCGATTCTCTCGCGGTACTCGACCGACGCCACGCGCCCGACCACATCCCACGAGCCGTCGAAGCAGTGCGGAAGCACATTCCTACCATTTCGTTTGACCTGATATTCGGCGCGCCGGGTTCGACGCTCGCGGGTTGGGTCGCGGACCTCGACGCGGCGATCGCGTTCGCACCGCAGCACATTTCCACTTACGGCCTGACCTACGAGAAGGGCACGCCACTGTGGAAGCGACAAACTCGCGGCGCGATCGTGCCACTCCGTGAGGACGACGAACTCGCGATGTACGAACACGCGATGGACCGGCTCGCGCTTGCTGGCTTCGAACACTACGAAATATCGAACTTCGCGCAACCCGGCTTCCGCTGCCGACACAACGAACGATACTGGGCGAACGAGGCGTACTACGGCTTCGGTGTGGGCGCCGCGCGCTACGTGAACGGCGAGAGAGAGCTGAACGTACGGGACACGAAACTCTACATCCGCAAGGCGATTGGCGGCGAACCAGTCACGTTCCAGCGAGAAGAGTTGTTGCCACGCCCGCGCGCGTTCGAGACTATGGCGACGCAACTTCGCCGGAGCGATGGGATCGACCGAGAGCGTTTCCACCTTCAGACCGGCTTTGAGCTAGACGAACTCTCGCCCGCGGCGCTGGCGCTGCTACGCGACAACGCGATCGTGAGTGATACCGGGCGGTCAGTGCGGCTAACGCGACGTGGGAAGTGCGTAGCGGATGCGGCAGTCGCGGAGTTGCTGAAGGAGTCATGAACGCGATTGCTCGGCCTCTGCTTGTCCAACTCACCCCTGCTTCGGGAACAGCTTGCCCATCTTCCGCCCTACTTCCCCACTTACCTGCGCTTGTCGGTTAACCGGCACATCCGTGCGAGCCGATTCCTTGATCACGCACGGATGCACCGGCACGCCACGGATGGCGACACGGGCACGGGCACGGAGGTCGAAGTCATGGCATGGTGGTTCAACAAGCGGTGGGCGTGGGCGGCTGTTGTCGGGGCCACCGTGACCGTCGGGTTCGCCACCGGTCGTGGCGATCCGCCCCAGAAGGTCGGTGCCACCATCTCGCTCAACATCGACGGCAAGGGCGAGCGCCAGTTCAAGGTACTCAAGTGCGAGAAACAGTCCGATGGGACCTACCTGTCGGAACTCAAGGATGCCAAGAGTGGCGAGACCATCACGCTCGTCGATAAGTCCGGCGGCGCGGGGCTGAAAGGCGCGGAACCGCCGAAGAACATGCCGCCCCCGCCGCCGAAGGCCAAGCCGCGGACGAACGACCCGCTGCTACCGCCGCTCACGGCCGCGCTGCCCAACGACCTGGGCAAGGACAAGGAGAAAGAGAAACGGCCGATCCTGGGCCGCGTCTTCGGTGACAAGGATAAGGACAAGACACCGCCGACTGCCCTGAACACCGTCGCCAACTCGACGCCGAAGGCCGAGATGCCGACCGACTCCGGGAAGAAACAGGGAGTGTTCTCTCGCGTGTTCGGGCCGAAGAAGCCGGCTGGCCCGAGCATGCCCGCAGTCACGGTCAGCCCGGTTGCGAAAACGCCGTTTGCGCCGCCCGCGGTGCTGCCGACCCCGCCCGGCGGGTTGACCGGCGGTTCCACACCGCCACGCCCCGGCGTTACGGTCGAACCGCCGCTTGTGATGCCGCCGAAGTCGGTGCCGATCACTCCGCCAACGCCAACCCCGATTCCCACGTTCCCGACACCGACACCGACACCGACACCGGCGCCGCTGCCGACACCAGCACCAACACCGGCGCCGCTGCCAACACCAGCACCCACACCGGCGCCGCTGCCCACACCAGCACCAGCACCAGCACCAGCACCCACGCCAGCGCCGTTGCCGACACCGATTCCGATTCCGCTGCCGGCACCGCTGCCGACACCAGCCCCCACGCCAGCGTTGCCGGTGCCGACACCAGCACCCACGCCAGCGTTGCCGGTGCCGTTGCCGGTCCCGCCGCCGGTCGGGGGCGGCCTGCTACCGATCCCGGTCCCGCCGGGCGGCACATCGTCAGGCAAGCCAATTCAGGTGGTGGTGCCGGTAGGGTACGTGCCGGCGGGGATCGCGTTCGATCGCGACATCGAGCCGTACGTGGTCGCACTCCAGACGATGAACGCGCCGTCCTCGCGGTTGACCGCCGCGAAGGGTTTAGCGGAAGGCCGGCACCGCTCGACCGAGGGTGTGAAGGGCGTGCTGTTCCAAGCGGCACAGTTGGATCCATGCGGTGAGGTACGTGCCGCGTGCGTGACGTACCTGTGCGATCTCGGCTACTTCAGCCCGCACTTTCTGGGTCACATCCAGACCGCGTGCGACGACCCCGACCCGCTGGTGCGAACCGCCGCGAAAGCCGCGTGCGCGAAGATGATCCGGAAGTAGTGGGAGCGTTGAGGGAACCAAGGAGACCGGAACCCATGTGAGTTCTGGTCTCCTGCCTTTTCGCCCTCGGAGAGGGTTGAAAACCAATCACTGCAACACCATCTGTGTGTGCGTCACGTCGAGCCAGCGGTCGAACTTGCGGCCCACTTCGCGGAACGTGCCCATCAGTTTGAACCCGACCGCGTACTGAAGCGCGAGACTCGCGGTCTGGTCGCTACTCGCCCCGCCGATGATGGTGTGAAGGCCCGCTGCCTTCGCGCGTTCGATGAGGTCGAGCAAGAGCGCCTTACCAAGCCCGCGGCGGTGGTGTTCGTGATGAATGTAGACCGATGCTTCCGCGGCCCACGCGTATCCGCAACGCGACTTCCACGGCGACAGTGCGGCCCAACCGATCACCTGGCCGTCGGTCTCCGCGACCGTGGCTGGGTACCGTTCGGAGCGCTCGCCGAACCACGCGACGCGTTCCTCGGCAGTTTCGAGTTCGATCTGGTACGTGCAGGTGGAGTGCGTCACGTAGTGGTTGTAAATGGCGCGGATCGATTCCGCGTCGTTCGTGGTCGCAAGCCGGATCGTGAAAGTACTCATCAGCGTTACTCCGCGAAGCCGTGCTGGCGGCGGTGGTACGGACCGTCGTAGAGTTGCGTGGACTTCGACGGCTCCAGGCGGCCGTCGCCCGCGATCGTTCTCATGCGTGCGAGCAACGCGTCGGTCTCGTCCTTCGGCATCGGACGGAAATCACGCGCGATCTTCACGTCTTGCAGCAGCACCTTCATCGAATCGACACCCACCACCAGCGACGCGATGTCCTGCGACAGCGCGAATCGGATGCACTCATCGACCGTGGCGGCGCCATCCACGACGATCTTTCCGCCGCTGTCCATGTTCCCGCCGCCGAGCGACTTCATGCCGATCGCGGCGACGTTCTTCTTCTTGAGTTCCGGGATCACCTCATGAATGCTGCTCCGGTAGAAGTAGTCACAGATGTTCACCGGGAGTTGACATGTGTCGTAGTTGTTGTGCGTCGCGAGCATCTTGAGCAAGATGTGCGGCGCCTTGTGCCCGGTGAAGCCGAGGAACCGCACCTTGCCGGCTTTTTGTGCTTCGAGGGCGACCGCGAGAGCGCCTCGCTCCACGATCCACTCGGGGTCGTTGTCGTAGTTAATCTCGTGGAACTGCCACAGGTCGATCACGTCGGTCTGGAGGCGGCGCAGGCTGTCTTCGAGGTGCTGTCGGGAGTGTTCCGCGTCGCGCCCGCAGTTCTTGGTCATGAGGAACACTTTCTGGCGCCGACCGCGGGTCGCGAGGGCTTTCCCCATGATCTCTTCACTACGCCCGTCGTGGTAGTCCCACGCGTTGTCGAAGAACGTGATGCCTTCGTCGATGGCCGCGTGCATGATGCGTTCGGCTTCGGCATCGCCGATGGCCGGCTGGCCGATGTGCCACCCGCCAAGGCAGAGGATGGAGACTTTCGCCTCGGTCTTGCCAAGCGGTCGTGTGGGAAGAGACATGGGAAGCTCCTTCTTGGTGCGATCTGCTGTCAGGGGCGTCGACCGGAGTTGAACCGGCACGGGTCAGTTCACTTGCCGCGTCGCGGGTGCCGACCCAGGGCTGTTCGCCCCGCGTTCACCGTTACGCCACAACACCCAGTCGCGGCCAATGCCTTTATCTTGTGGTACAGACATTCCTGTCTGTGTCCCTTGAGCTAACCGGCGCACAGACAGGAATGTCTGTGCCGCAAGAAGAAAGTCACGCGAGCCGCGTGTCGTCGTCTTTGCCGCGCAGCGGGCCGAGGTCGAACACGTCGTCGAGTGGGTCAGGTTTCGGCTTGGGCTTCTTGTTAGGCGTTGGGGCCGGTAGCGGAACGTATCGCCCGAGGATCAGTTCGATCACCCAACAACCGCGGAAGTGCTGCGGTGGTTCCTTCACGCCAATCTCGGTTCCGCGACAGTGCCGCAAGATGGCCTCTTCGTCGCAATCAGCGTCGAGAATCGCGTCGGCGAGGAGCACCATGCGATCGAACGCGCGATCCTCGTGAATGCCCTTTGCAAGCGCGACGACGGTGTTCGTGCGCCAGGCGGGCTCAATGCGCGGTGGTTTGAATGCGTTCCCAACGATCTCGCGCAAAACACGCGCCAGCGTCTTGGCCGCGGCGCGATCGCGCTTCATCTCGGCCTCGAACGCGTCGTCCTGGCTCCGCGATTTCCCCTCTTCGATCTTGCGAACGATCTCCAGCGCCTCCGACTCCGCGAGTCGCTTGTTCTTGACACCGGCGGAGCGGTCCGCGTGTTCATCGCCCTCGTGCTTGAGACGCAGCGCGTTGTTGGCGGCCGTGTTCGCGCGTGTGCGACTCCCCACGGTCTGTTCGACCAACGGGCGGATTTCGTCGAGCATCTGGGCGTCCGGTTCGTTGAACAGCACCCGGACCGCGGACGCGGCCTCGTTCACGGTCTCACCAATCCACTCGATGGCATTGGCCGCGTGCCGGCTCGCGGCCTGGAACAGAGGGAACGAAGGCGCGATCTGATTCGGGCGTGCGAGAACGGGATCCGCGACGGTGGCCGCGTCTGGGTCGGCCGACTTCACGATCGCGTGCTGCGTTTGCTGGGCGGTACTTACTGCGTCGAGCACGGCCGCGTCGATCTTCTTGAGCCACGCCGCGCGCTCGGTTGCGGGGATCGGTTCGAGCGCACGCTCGGCGAAGTCGATGGCCTGCCTGAGTGTGCCGTCCGGGAGTACGTCCCAGAGTCGGCGCGCGTACGCAGCCGACGCCAGCAGCCACTGGCGCGGCGAGAGCCGGTCGGCGACGAACTCCAGCATCTCATCGCCGTCGGCGCCGGTTTGCCAACTGGTTTCGTTCATCGGGTTCGCTCGGGATCACCTCTCCCCCAGCCCCCTCCCCTAACGAAGGGAGGGGGAGCCAGAGCCGGAGTCCCTCGCTTCTTAGGGGAGGGGTCTTGTCTTTGTAACTTACTCGCAACCGAGTACCAAATCCACCACCCAGTTCCCGCGACAATGCACCTGCGGTTTCGCGCGACACCGGTCGAGCATCGTGGTGTCGTCGCACCCGGCGTCCTGGCGCGCGTCCGCGAGGATCGGCACCGCGGAGAAGTCGCCGCTGCTGTCCATCTGGCGCAAGCGCTACGACAGTAGCCGTGCGCCAGTCGGGGTCGGACCTGCACATACCCCGGCGGCGGGAAGATGTCGTGGAACAGTTCCGCTTGATGCGCCCGCGATTCGGCGAACCTGGGGATCCAGATTGCGTGCCACTCTTGCTGCCGTGGCCCGCCCGGTGGTGCGGGACCGGCGGCGCGACAAGCTAACGACGCAGCCGCGCGGCGAGCCGCGCCTTGTGCGTTTCAAACGACTATTCCTGGTTCCCACTCGATGTAACCGACGGCATAACACGCGCAGCGCGTCGCGTGCTGGAACGCCGTATTGGTCACACGCGAGGCCCAAAACCACCCCAGCGCTGACACCCGCAAATCCGCTTCGGTCGCGCGTTCTTCAGCGAACCGCTCGCGAATCAGCACTTCGTTCCGAGCGTAGGCGGAGAGAAGTTCCCACACCATTCGGGCGCAGGCAACTCCGAACAACTGGGGCCGTCGGGCCGTTTGTGGTGGGGGTGGCTCGGGTTGTCCGGGCCGTTGTACCTGGGGGTTGACGATGTTCAGCAGCACGTTCGGGTTGACTGCCGCGAGCCATTCGGAGTGTGGTTGAGTCGGACCAGCCACGGGCGTGCCTTCCGTTCGCAGTGCGTGTTCCAGTATACCTGAAAACATGCGATCTGAACTCCCCTCGCTGCTCGGCGGCTCACCCACACGACCCGAAGGGCCGCCCGTGTGGCCGCTTCTCGATGCCGACGTGCAAGCCGCAGTCACAGCGGCAATGGCTTCCGGTGCGTGGGGGCAGTACCACGGCGAACACGTCCGCTCGCTCGAAACGGAACTGGCCGCGTTCCACAAAGTGCCGTACGCGATTACCTGCGCCAGCGGCACGCTCGCCGTGGAAGTCGCGTTGCGGGCGCTGCGTATCGGCCCCGGCGACGAAGTAGTGATGGCCGCGTACGACTACGAATCAACTTTCCTCACGCTGCACGCGCTTGGCGCGAAGCCGGTGCTGATCGACGTTCACCGGCACAACTGGCAACTCGACGAAACCAAACTGGAATCTGCGTTCACACCATTCACGAAGGCGGTCATCTGCTCGCACCTGCACGGCGGACTCGTTCACATGCGCGCGGTGATGGAGATTGCCCGCAAGCACGACGTCATCGTGGTCGAAGACGCGGCGCAAGCTCCCGGCGCAACGGTTGATGGCAAGCCGACCGGCACGTGGGGCGATGTGGGCACGCTGAGTTTCGGCGGCTCGAAGCTGCTTTCCGCCGGGCGCGGTGGCGCGCTGCTGTTCCACGACGCGCTCAGCTACCAGCGAGCGAAGACGTACCTGCACCGCGGGCTTCAGCAGTGGGCACCGCTCAGCGAACTGCAATCGGCCGTGCTGCGCCCGCAGTTGCGGAAGTTGCACGAGGCGACAGCGTGGCGAGCCGAGAGGGTTGGGGAATTACTCGCGCTCCTGCGACGCCACCCCCAACCCGCCGGAACCGAAGACGGTTCCGGCGACCTCCCCCTCAAGGGGGGAGGTCAAGACCGCGCTTCGACCTCCCCCCTTGAGGGGGAGGTCGCCTCTGACGCTTCGTCGGAGGCGGTTGGGGGGTATGCCTTTGGCCCCTTCACCAATCACTCCCCAGACTCTTCCCCCGCGTACTACAAACTCGGCTTCCAGTACGACCCCATCGCCTTCGGCCTCTCTCGCGAGCTGTTCGTGAAAGCGCTGCGAGCCGAAGGGATCGCGTTCGACGCCGGCTTCAAGGCGCTCCACGTCGGACGGTCGCCGTCGCGTTTCCGCGCCGCCCGCGAACTCACACACGCGACCGAAGCACATGAGCGATGCGTAATGCTCCACCACCCCGTGCTGTCTGGGTCACAAGCCGACATTCAGCAGGTGGCGGACGCGATCGCGAAGGTGTATCGTTATCGGAACGAATTGGGACTCCCCGCCTGAACCTCCGACCCCCGGAATCACCTCATGCTTCGCACCGTTTGCGCACTCGCACTCGTCGTCGCCGCCGCGAGCCTCGGCCGCGCCGCCGACCCGACGCCACCAGCGGGCAACTGGAAACTCACCGTACCCATTGACCGCGGTGAAGAGACCGTCATGCTGATCGGGTTCACCGAGAAGGACGGCAAGTGGACCGCCGAGTACCTCGGTGCGTCTGACGAGCTCAAAGTCAAGCCGACCGTCACCGCGGTCGCGGTGAACGGCGACACGGTGACGTTCATCCTCGGCTTCATGGGCCGCGAACTCATCTCCTTCGACGGCACACTGACCAAGGACAGGAAGAAACTCAACGGCTCGCTCTCTGTGGTCGGTGGCCGGCTCCAACTCACCACAATGTACCGGACCAAACTCGCGAAACTCGACGACGCGTTCGCGGTCGCACGCGAGGCGCTCGGGCAAGTCGAGGATGGCCCCGAGTTGTTCGGCGCGGCGTTCGCCGTGCTCGCGCAAGCCGGAGAGAAGAAAATGCCCGCGGACGAGGTTCGCGGAATCGTAGAGCGGCTGAACAAGACCGCCAGCACCTTCGGTCCACGCTGGGAACGCGACGCAACCCTGCGCACCGTGGAACTGCTCGCCTCGCAAGCGGGCCTGGCGGACCTCGCCGTTGCGCAAGCCAAACGCGCCGAACGCCTGCTCACCGACGACGACACCACCGCAACGCGAATGATGGTGCTGGAATCGCTGGTCCGCACGCTGTTGAAAGCCGGCAAAGCGGACGACGCGAAGACGTACCAGGCCCAACTCGCGAAGCTCGAACTGCGTGACTTCGCGGAGTACGCGAAGACCAACCCGCCATTCAAAGCGGAGGCGTTCGCGGGCCGCAAGGCGAAGACCGACAAGGCCGCGGTCGTCGAAGTGTTCACGGGCGCCGAGTGCCCGCCGTGCGTTGGCGTCGATCTCGCGTTCGACGGCTTGCTGAAGACCTACAAGCCCGCGGACGTGATCCTGTTGCAGTACCACTTCCACGTGCCGCGACCGGACCCGCTCACCAACCCCGACGGCATGGACCGTGTCGAATACTACGCGGACAAGATCCGCGGCGCACCCACGTTGTTCATCAGCGGCAAACTCGGCACCGGGTCCGGTGGCGCCGCGGCCGACTCGGAAAAGTTCTACAAGCAGTTCCGCACCACGCTCGATGAGTTGCTTGAGAAGCCCGCGGGTGTGAAACTGTCGCTCGCGGTGACGAAGGGCGAGAAAGGCGGCTTCAGCGCGAAGGCGAGCGTCGCGGATTTGGAGATGCCCGGCGACAAGGTGATGCTGCGGTTCGTGCTCGCGGAAGAACGCATCCGCTATACCGGCGGCAACGGCTTGCGGTATCACCACATGGTGGTGCGCTCCATGCCGGGCGGGGCGAAAGGGTTCGCGCTCGCCAAGAAGACGCACGAGCAAACGGTGACCATCGACCCGGAGGCGATCAAGACTTCCCTGACGAAGTATCTGGACGACTTCGTGAAGACGGAGGAGCCGTTCCCGCGTACCGACCGACCGCTGGCGCTGAAGAACCTGAAGCTCGTCGCGCTCGTGCAGAACGACACGACGAAGGAGATTCTGCACGCGGTGCAGGTTGATCTGGACGCGAAGTGATGCCGGTCTTGTAGGGTGGGTCAAGGCTTTGCGCAGCTTCACCAGCGCCACCAAAGGCATGGCGGGCCTGCGCAAAGCCTTGAAGCCCTACTAGGGGTTCCCCGGTGTCGTGGTCGCGCTGCCGCGGGCGGTTCCCGCGCCCGGTAGCGAACTCCCACCAGCCGTGCTCACGATTCCGCTCGGGCTACTGGTCGGAAGACCAGCCCAGCGGCGCAGCAGTCGCATCACCGGCGAACGCGACGACGTGTCCAACACCAACACCATCCCCGCCCACATCAGCACGACCAGCACCAGGATGACCGCGCTCGCCGCGAGCGCGACGTAACCGAGGCGCCATTGCAGATCGCGCACCGGTTGAAGCGCCTCGTCGCGGCGTTCCTGCACCAGCACCACCCAACCGGTATCGACTTTGTCCGGTCCGACGCGAACGCGGTGAACCGAGGCGAGCCACTTCCCCTCGTAGCCCTCCTGCCCCGGCACGCCACCGATCGCAACCGAAACCGGGTCGATGTACTCGGCCCCGCCCTCGAAGGGCGCGAGGTCGTCGCCGGTCGTCGCGTCGGCCCACTTCACGACCTCGTCGGCGTAGTACAGAGGCGGTTCGGCCTCGTTCTTCATCCCCGACCAGTACGGGTGCCGGAGGATCAAGCCGCGTCGGCCCGTTTTTGCGTCCGGGCGAGTGTCGATCAGTACCGCGATGTGGTTGGACCGGTCCGTCGGCGCGTCCGCAAGGTCGATAGTCATACCCACGATGCCGACCGGCTTCGGCGGTTTGTCGTCGTTCATCACTGGCACCGTGAACGCGACCGACCAGTGCCGCTCGCCCGTCGGCCGCTCACGGCGGTACGCGACCGAGCGATGGGGCTTCTGAATAATGCCCGGTGGCGGCTTCGTTGTTTCCGGGTACTCGCCCTTTCCGTGGAAGTAGTCGCGGAACCCGCGGTACAAGTGCCGGCCCGACGCGACCTTCGGGGCGGTGCCGCGCTGGTACCCACCCGCGTCGGTCGCGAACCACAGCGACGACCTGTCCGACACGGGGAACTGTTTGTCGCCTCGCTCCTTCCGCTCCGCGAGCAACAGGTCGAGTTGCGGCCCGGCGGCGGGATTGTCTTTCAGCCGGTCGCCCGATTGAAGCATCTCGCGGAGTTGCGTGTTGCGCGACATCGCTTCGAGTTGTACCCACCGCAACTGGATATGCGCCGCGAACTGCTTCGCCTCGCTCTGCGCCGCGAACCGGTTCGCATCGAGCGCGCGGCTCTCAACGCCGTGTTCGGCCGTGTTCACCGTTGTGCGGAACAGGTACTGCCCGACGAGCGCCATAAGGACGAACAGCAGCGCGAACGTGAACCCGGTGACCCACAACAACGGCCGACGCACGCGCTGAAGGTTCCGGGTGTCGAGCGCCGCGAGAACCTCTTGCGGGTTCGCGAACCGTTTGCTCGGACCAGCCTCAAGGCACTTGTCGATGATCGCGGCCAGCCCCGAATCGACGCCCGGCACCGCGCGGTGCGCGTTCGGCTTCGGTGCGGTGAAGATGAGTTTGCGATACGCCGCGAGTTGCGCGTCGAGCGTGCCCGTGGTGATGCTCGTCGCGCCAGGTTCGTTGCGGTGCGGCGGTTCGCCCACCAGCATCCGGTACATCACCGCGCCGAGCGCATACACGTCCCAGCGTGCGTCTGGCACCGCGGTGAGGTCGGCCTGTTCGGGTGCCATGTAGAACAACGTGCCGAGTGCCGGCGAGATCTCGTTCGTGAGGCGCGACTGCCCGAAGTCCGCGAGCCGCGGTTTCTTCTCGTTGTCAAGAAGGATGTTCGCGGGCTTCAGGTCGCAGTGAAGAATACCCTTGTCGTGAGCGTGGACGAGCGCGGTGGCGACTTCGCGGAACACCGTGACCGCTTCGTGAACGGGTGGTCGGTGAGTGCGGAGCGTGTCTTCGAGCGACCCGTTCTCCATGTACTCCATCACGTAATACGGCGGGTCCGACTCCCAGCCGACCTCGAAGAGTTGCACGACGTAGCGGTCGGAGAACAGGTAGCGAAGTTTCTCCACTTCGCGCGCGAGCGCAGACCAATCGAGACCACCGCGGCGCGTGAAGAACTTGATCGCGACCCTTCGCCCGCTGTTGCGGTTGACGGCGGCCCACACCTCGCCGTAGGCGCCGTGCCCAACGAACTGTTCCTGCTCGTACCCGGGCACCTTCACCGGCGGATGGGCCCCGCGTAGGCTGAGCGCGCGTGCCGCGTCGAGGTCGACGGGTCTCATCACGGGAGTAAGTCCGGGGTCGCTCACGGCGGTTAAGGCTCCCATATTATGAAACACACCGGTACCGCCGGCTTGCGCGGGCACGTGGTGCAATCGTACCAGGGGTTGAAACCCCTGGCTATTACCAGTGACCCCTTCGGGGTCCGAAGACAATGCGCCCCTTCAGTTTCCTTTTGACCCCAACGGGGTCACAGGTAATAGCCAGAGGTTTCAACCCCTGGTTTCGTGACCATCGGCGCAACACAATCACACCGTCACCCACTCACGGAGCAATGCCGATGTCTCTCTCCCGACGCGACTTCCTCGCCGCGAGCGCCGCGGCCACACTCAGTTCGTCATTCGCCCACGGCGCGGACAAGAAGAAGAAACTGGTGATGATCGCGGGGACGCCGAGCCACGGTCCCGGCGATCACGAGTTCAATGCGGGCGTGCGGTTGCTCGAAAAGTGCCTCAAGGGGTACGAGGGACTCGAAACGATGGTGTTCCTCAGCGGCTACCCAAAGGACGATTCCGCGCTCGACACCGCCGACGCGATCCTCTGCTTCGCGGACGGTGGGGGCAACCACCCGCTAATTCGCGAAAAGCGTCTGGAGCGCATCGGCAAACTGATGGCGAAGGGCGTCGGCCTGATGTGCGCGCACTACGGCGTTGAGGTGCCGAAAGACCTGGGCGGGCCGGAGTTCAAGGAGTGGATCGGCGGCTACTACGAAACGAACTACTCGTGCAACCCGATGTGGTCGCCCGAGTTCAAGGAGTTCCGGAAACACGCGATCTGCAACGGCGTGAAGCCGTTCAGCGTGAAGGACGAGTGGTACTTCAACATGCGGTTCCGCGACGACATGAAATCGGTCACGCCGATCCTGAGCGCAATCCCGCCGGACGCGGTGCGAGACGGCCCGTATGTGTCCCCCAAGGGGCCGTACAAGCACATCCAAGAAGCGAAGGGCCGTTCGGAAGCGATGATGTGGGCGACGGAGCGCACGGACGGCGGGCGCGGGTGCGGCTTCACCGGCGGTCACCATCACCGCAACTGGAAGGACGACAACTTCCGCAAGGTGGTGCTGAACGCGCTCGTGTGGCTGTGCAAACTCGACGTGCCTAAAGACGGCGTCGCGTCCACGGTAACGGAAGAGGACATCAGCGCCAACCTGGACCCAAAGGGGAAGAAGAAGTAATGGCACGCGTGCACGGTCGGTTCCCGACACACGGTCCCGACCTGCGGGCGCTGCTCGCGAGTTGCCACGCGGACCCGGACGACGACACCGCACGGCTTGTGCTGGCCGACTGGCTACAGGAACACGACGACCCCCGCGGCGAGGTGATGCGCCTCCAGAGTCAGATCGCCGCGCTGCCAGCCGGTGCCCCGGAGTACGATGTCCTCTTCGACCGGCATCAGAAGTGGTGGAAGAAGTACGGGGGGCTGTGGAAGAAGGAAGTTGGTGACGTGATGTGGGACCGCGGTCCGCACGACCGCGGGTTGCCCGTCATCGGCTACCACGGCGGCGAAGACGACTGGCTCCACACGAGCACGCTCCAAGGCCAGACAACCGCGGGCGGCTACCCGCTACCTGTGGTCATCACAACCGGTTGGTCGGGGATGACGTGGGTGCTCGTCGAAGACCCACTCGCGAGCGAATCCGATCTGGATTTTAGCGCCGCGGATCGCGCGAAAGCCATTGTCGATGTCTCCTTCGAGCCGTTCGAGCGGGCACCCTGGGCCGGGTCGCCGACTCCGATCGGGATCGGCTTCCCGTGGGGAGTCGTCGTCACACCGAGGATCATTAATCGAGTCGCAAAGATCCCCAATCTTCGCGGGTTCTCCTTCGGAGACGCAGAACCCGCACCGGATTTGTTGCCGCGAATCGGCAAACTCACGCACCTCGAACACCTCGACCTCGGTGGCACGCCGTTGGACGACGATGGTGTGAAATCGCTCGCGCCGCTCAAGCGACTTCGCACGCTGATCGCCACCGAGGCGACCATCACGGACACCGGCGCGACCGGGCTGGCGAAGTTCACCGAACTGCGCGAACTGCAACTCGGCTCCCGCCACTTGACCGCTGCGGGCTACCAATCGCTCGCGAAGCTCTCGATGCTGGAGGTGCTTGCACTGAAGAAAGCCGACAACACAGCCATCCAGCACCTGAGCGCCTTGACGAGAATCCGGAAGCTGGACCTGCGCGGCACGAAGATCACCGGTCGCGGGATCGAGAACTTCCCGCTACTCACGCACCTGAACTTGGGATCGACGCGGGCCAGCGACGCGGGGCTGGCGAATCTCGCCGCGTTGACCCGACTGCGGCACCTCAACCTCGGCGAGACTCGCATCACCGGTGCGACACTCGCCCACCTTCCTGGGCTGCGGTGGCTGGAAGACGTCTGGGCGTTCGACACCGCGGCGGACAACAAGAGCCTCGTTCACCTCGAACGGCTGAAGAACCTGAACACGGTTTACCTCATGCGAACGCGGGTGACGAAGACCGGAATCGCGGGGCTTCGGAAGAAGCTGAGGAAGATGAACGTCCACTAACGTGCTACGGCGGATCGTAGCCGCCGCGGTTCCACGGGTTGCATCTACAAATGCGCCAGGCGCCTTTCGCGCAGCCGAAGATCGGGCCGTGCTTCTTCACGGACAGGATGAAGTACTCGCTGCACCCCGGCTGGAACCTGCACATCGGCGGCAACACCGGGCGGATGCACTTCTGGTAGCCGCGAACGCACACGATCAGCACCGCGCCGCACGCGAGCGTCGGACCACGCCACAGCCAGCGGAGGTGCCGCATCAAGACCCCTCCCCAACCCCTCCCCCAAGGGGAGAGGGGCTTCGATCCGAAGACGGCGCGATTGCTGTGTCTTTTGGTGTTGGTTTTGCTCCCCCTCCCTTATTAGGGGAGGGGGTTTGGGGGAGAGGTTTCCCCTCACCCAACTTCCGCGACGCTTGCTTCGCCAGTTTCACCAGCGACGCCTTCAGCGCGTCGAGCGCCGGGTACGGCCCCGGTCGCGGGATCAGGATCAGGTCCACGCCCGGCGGCAGGTCGTGTTGCGACAGCCGGAACGCTTCGCGGAACAGCCGCTTGTAGCGATTGCGCACCACTGCATTACCAACCTTCTTCGACACCGAGCAGCCCAGCCGCGGCTGGGCGAGTTCGTTCTCGCACGCGTACACGATCAGCAGCCCGTCGGACGCCGACCGCTTGCGCGCGTAGCACCGCTCGAACTCCGCCGGAGTCTTCATGTGGTGCGTCTGCGGGTACGTCAAAGGCGCGGTCATGGGCCTGCTTCTCATTCGTTGGTCGAGCCGCTCGCGAAGCCGCAAGCGGCTCGAGCCTTCAGACACATCACACCCACGGGGCGTTCGCTCGCGGGGTCTGTGGGTTCAGTTTCGCGAACTCCTCGATCAGTTCGCGGCTCCTGTCATCGACCTTCCCCACGGGCACTTCCACCTTGAATACCAGGTACTGATCGCCGCCCGCGACGCCCTTGCTGCGGAGCCGGAGTTTCTTGCCGGTCGACGTTCCCGCTGGCACGGTTACGGTCAGCAGCGCGAGTTTGGCTCCGTCGAGCGTGGGTACATCCACCTTCGCGCCGAGGACCGCTTCCGCGAGTGTGAGCGGCACATCGAGGTAGAGGTCGTTGCCCTCGCGTCGGAAGAACGGGTGCGGAGCGATCTTCACCTTGAGCAGCACTTCTGTGCCGCCGGTCGCGTCAGGCGAGACGCGAAGTTTCTTCCCTTCCTCGATGCCCGCGGGCACCTTCACGTCGATGCGCCGTCCGCCAATCTCCAGCGCGACGCTCCCGCCGTTCGCGGCCACGTCGAACGGAATCGTCACTTCGGATTCGATCGGCTCCGAACGCGGGCGCGACCGCGTCCGGGTCTTGCGCCGCCCGCCGCCGAACACGTCGCTCAGGTCCGGGCCGCCGGGAGCGCCGCCCATTCCGCCGCCGAACAGGTCGAAGAGTTGCTGCGCCGCCTCCGGGTCAAACTGCGCGCCGCCCGCGCCGGGGAACCCGCCGCCCGCAAAGCCGCCACCGGGAAACCCGGTCTGCGGACCCACGAATCCGAACCGGTCAAACTGCGCCTTCTTCGCGGGGTCGCTGAGAATTTCGTTCGCGGCCTGAACTTCCTTGTAGTGTGCGTCGGCCTGCTTGTCGCCGGGGTTGCGGTCCGAGTGGTACTTCTTCGACAACTTCCGGTACGCCTTGTTGATCTCCTCCGCGGTCGCGGATTTGGTCAGGCCAAGTACTTCGTAAGGGTCGCGGGGCATGGTCGTGTCGGAGCCGTGAGGCGTGAGGAACGTATGGGGACATTGTAGCGTGTGCCGGTTCGCACTCGCGAAGTTAGATTCGGTATCCCGTTGCGCGATTCGCGACTCGCCGGTCAGATTCGGCGCTTGACGCGCTGGGACGACCCGGATTACTCTAATCAGGTATTTCTCATCTCTCCTTCACCAGGCTCCCTACCCCGGTAACTGTCCGGTTTTTCCATCCCGGAGAATTATCATGCCTCGCTCTGTGTTCCGTCCGCGACGCGCTTTTACGCTCATCGAGCTGTTGGTGGTCATTGCGATTATCGCGATTCTCATCGGGTTGCTGCTTCCGGCGGTCCAGAAGGTCCGTTCGGCGGCGGCGAGGATGAGCTGCCAGAACAACATGAAGCAGATCGGGCTGGGCTGCCACAACGTACATGGGATCCACGGTCGGTTCCCGCCTTGCCAGGGTTGGGTCTCACCCTCCGGTCCCACCCAGGGTTCGGGGTATGGAACGATACTGTTCCATACGCTCCCCTACGTCGAGCAAAAGAGCCTCTACGATAGTTCGCTGTTGACCGGCCCAAACTTCGCTAACCTTAACGGCGAGAACCCGGGCGGCCCCTACTACAGCGGCGAGGCAAGGATGGGCACGCCGACTTTCGTGGGAGCGAATAAGGTCCCGTCGTACTTCTGTCCTTCTGACAACACGAACCCGTCGGGCGGAGCCTTTCTCAATCCTGTCGATCCACTTCTTAACCCGAGCAACGCAAACGTCTTCTTTGCCGGAACCAACTACGCGTGCAACGCCCAGGTGTTTGGTTTGCCCTTTACATTCACCGCGACCTACAACGCTCTGACCATAACTTCAATCACCGATGGCACGTCGAGTACGGTCATCTTCGGCGAACGCTATCAACTCTGTGATGGGACCAATCTCCCGGCCCCTAACGGCGGAGCGAAACGAGGCACGTTCTGGGATTGGAGTCAGCCAGTCGGGCAGTCCGGGAATGCCCAGTATCCGTTCTTCAGCAATTACTGGGCGACTGGACTCTTTCAGATCAACCCCACACAAGGGAATTGCGACTACACACTCCTCAACTCGCCGCACTCAGAAGGGATCAATGTCTGCATCGGCGATGGCAGTGTGCGAACGTTCAACAGGAGTATGGACCTCACAACTTGGCTGGCGCTCTGCACGCCACAGGGCGGTGAAACGCTCCCCGGAAATTGGTAGTCGCTCCGGCGAGGAGGGACGTGGGAGTTGGTTGACTCCCCGTTTCCATCCCGTGTATCCGCGTTTCACTCTTGAGCCCCAACGCCCATTTCGGATCAGGGCCACGCAACCCTGATCCGACAAGGAGATTAACCCGATGCGCCGATTCTTGTCTTACCTGCTCTTCCTGTCTGCCGGTCTCGCAAACGTCGGCTGTAGCGGGACCCCAGCGACCAACCCAGAGCCTGTTTCGCAGCCCGGCGAGAAGGATATAGTGAAGACCAAGGTAAAGGGCGGCGTGATGCCCTAACTCGCGAATTGTTGTCTGGATCCGGCGATTGGTTTGACACACCTCCGCCTGCGTTCCGACGCCCGGCCAACTTGACCGTCCGGGCGCGGCTTTAAATCTACCCGCAGGCGCTGGTGTCGGCGCACGCGGGCGGATACGCTCATCACATTCTCCTCATCCTCCTCTTCGCCACTCGCGATGCGTGCAGTCCTTCAACGAGTCCGCCAAGCCAAAGTAACCGTTGCCGCGGAGGTCACGGGCGAGATCGCGCACGGCTGGCTTGTGCTACTCGGCGTCGGTCCGACCGACACGCGGAAGTCGGTGGACTGGCTCGCGGAGAAGGTCGCGAACCTCCGCGCGTTCGACGACACCGACGGCAAGATGAACCTGTCCGTTCAGGACGTGAGCGGCAGCATACTCGTCGTGAGCCAGTTCACGCTGTACGGGGATTGCTCAAAGGGGCGGCGTCCGAGCTTCATAGGAGCCGCACAACCGGCCATCGCGGAACCACTGTACGAGGCGTTCGTCACCGCGCTGAAGATGCTCGGCGTACCGGTCGCCACCGGCCGGTTCGCGGCCGACATGCAGGTCGCGTTGGTCAACGACGGACCGGTCACGTTCGTGCTCGATTCACCCGCGTAACGGAGACTTCCCGATGGACCGCCGCACCTTCCTCGCCGCTGCCGCTGCCGCCGGTGGTTCGTTCGTGCTCGGGGCCGACCCGAAGGAGAGGGTGAAGATCGTCTCCTGCCTCCCGCGAACCGGCACTGCGAAGAGATCGACCGACGGTATCGCGAACGCGATCAAGATGGCGATCGCAGACTTCGAGAAGGTGCTGCCGTTCGAGGTAGCGTACCTGGACCGCGACGACGCGACCGCTGCCAGCGGCGCGTGGGATCCCGACACGGAAAAAGAGATCGCGCAAGAAGCGGTCGCGGACAAGGATGTGATGGCGCTCATCGGCCCGTACAACTCCGGCGCGGCGCGCGTCTCGTCACCGATTCTAAACCGAGCCGGGTTGGTGCAAGTCACGCCGTCCGCGAGCATGCCCGGTCTGACCAAGAAAACGCCCAGCGCGGACCCGGACGAACCGGAGAAGTACCGCCCTGGGAAGAAGATCACGTTCTGCCGCGTCTGCCCGCACGACGGCAGTCAGGGTCCGCTGTCCGCTGACTTCGCAGCGGAAGAGCTAAAGATCAAGACGGTCTTCGTGATCGACGACAAGGAGCTGTACGGCCTCGGCGTCGCCACGCTCTTCAAGAAGCGGTGCGAGGAGCTGAAGATCAAGGTGCTGGCACACGAGAGCATCACCGCCATCCAGCGCGACTTCAAAGCGCTGATGATGAAGATCAAGGACGCGGGGCCCGATCTTGTGTACTTCGGTGGCACGACCCAAAGCAACGGCCCGGCGCTCGCGAAGGCGCTGCACGCGGAGAAGGTGAACTGCCCGTTCATGGTGCCCGACGGCTGCTACGAGCAGGCGTTCATCGAGGTCGTCGGGGCCGACACGCTCGACGCGATGAAGTGCTTCGTCACCATCGGCGGCATCGACCCGGCGCGACTGAAGGGCGCAGGAGCCGACTTCGTGAAACGCTACAAGGAAAAGTACAAAAACGACCCAGAAGCCTTCGCGGTGTACGGCTACGAAGCCGCGGTCGTTGTGTTGGAGGCGCTCCGCGCGGTCGGCAAGAAGGACCGTGAAGCAGTCCGCAAGGCGGTTGTGGAAACGAAAGACTTCGCGAAGGGGTTGCTCGGCAAGTGGAGCTTCGACGCCGACGGGGACACCACGCTGCAACCGCTCACCATCGCGACGATCGAGAAGGGGAAGTTCCGCGCGGTGAAGGTAATGGGCACGAAGTGAGCTTTTGAAGCCGCTCGCGGCTTCGCAAGGGAACTAGACGAGTACGCGGTTCGGGCCTACATTCTGGCTTGATACCGACACACCAACCGGAGGGTTCGCCGTGGGTAATCGCAAGATCGATCGCCGCAAGTTCCTTGCCACCGGCGGCGTGGCCGCGGTCGGGGCGGGCGTGCTCGCCCTCTCCGGGTGCGGCGGCACACCCAAGCCCACCGAGAAGGAAGCTCCCAAGCCCGGCGACCCCACGCCGGGCACAAAGGAGACCATCCGCATCGTCTCCAGCCTGCCGCGCACCGGCAGCGCCCGCGGGCAGACAAACACGATCGTCAACGGCATCCAGATGGCGGTCGAAGAGTACATGGCCGACGCGAACTCCAAGTTCGTCATCGACTACAAGGACTGGGACGACGCAACCGCCGCGTCCGGCTCGTGGGACGGACCGACCGAGAAGGCGAACGCGCAAAAGGCCGTCGCGGATCCGGACGTGATGGCATACATCGGGCCGTACAACTCGAACGCGGCCAAGATCTCGATGCCGGAACTGAACGAGGCCGGGCTGGTGCAGGTCTCGCCCGCCGTGACGTGGCCGGGGCTGACCAAGAAGATCAAGGGCGTCGCGCCGGACGAGCCGGAGAAGTACCAACCATTCAAGCCCAAGCGGGTCCACTTCTGCCGCGTCTGCACCACCGACGACCTGCAGGGGCCGCTCGCCGCGGACTTCGCCGCCGAAGAGTTGAAAGTGAAGAAGGTGTACATCCTCAACGACAAGGAACTGTACGGCGAGGGACTGGCGAAGTTGTTTCGCCAGCGGGCCGAAGAGTTGAAGATGGAAATCGTCGGGGACGAGGGCATCGACACCGCGGCCGTCGAGTACGGCGGGCTGATGACCAAGATCAAGGGCACCAACCCGGACCTCGTGTACTTCGGCGGCACCACACAAAGCAAGGGCGGCCAGATCGCGAAAGATCTCGTGAAGTCCGGGCTGATGTGCCCGATGCTGGCCCCGGACGGGTGCTACGAGCAGGCCTTCATCGACAGCGCCGGCGCGGCCAACCTGAACAACCGGACCTACGTCACCATTGTCGGCCTCGACCCGTCGCAACTGACCGGTAAGGGGGCCGAGTTCGTCAAGAAGTACAAGGAGAAGTTCAAGACCGACCCCGAGGCGTTTGCGCTGTACGGGTACGAGTGCGCGAAGGTGGTACTCGCGGCCATCATCAAGGCCGGCAAGAAGGACCGCGAGGAGATCCGCAAGGCGGTGCTTGCAACCAAGAGCTTCACCGATGGGGCCGTGGGCGGCGCGGAGGGGTGGAGCTTCGACCGCAACGGCGACACCACGCTCCGCCAGGTCACCGTCAGCCGCGTCGAAGGCGGGAAGTTCATTCCGAAGAAGACCATCACGAAGTAGCCCCCAACGTAGTAGGCACTTGCCGTGTGCCGTTGCGTCGCTCCTGTCGCAGCGACGGCACATGGCGTGGGTCTACTACTTTGAAGACCCCGCTCGCCGCGAGGCCCGATGTTCGAGTCTATCGCCGCCGCCCTCGGTCCGGAGATCTACCAGTACCTGCTCGCCGGGTTGGTCACCGGGTTGCTGTACGCGCTCATCGCGCTCGGCTACACGATGGTGTACGGCATCATCGAACTGATTAACTTCGCGCACGGCGACCTGTTCATGCTCGGCGCGTTCTTCTCGCTCCAACTGGCGATCTGGGTCGGCGCGGCCGGCGCGAAGGGTCAGGCCACCGGCGAGTTCGCGGTCCTCGCCGTCGCGATCATGCTGGTCGCGGCCCCGGTGTTCTGCGCGGCGCTGAACGTGACCGTGGACCGCGTCGTGTACAAGCCGCTGCGGAACGCGCCGAAGTTGGCGCCGCTCGTCTCCGCGATCGGTGTGAGCTTCATCTTCATGAACATCGGCGTGTTCTGGATGGGCACTTACGACCTGAACTTCCCCGAACTCATCCCGCCCACGAACCTGACCCCCGGCTACCGGGTCGAGTTTACCTACCAGCACCTCATGGTGATCGTGGTCACGCTCCCGGTGATGGTGGCGCTGACGCTGTTCGTGCGGTACACGGCGTTGGGCAAGGCGATGCGGGCCACCGCGCAGAACCCGACCGCGGCGCAACTCATGGGCATCAACGTGGACCGCGTGATCGCCGCGACGTTCGCCATCGGCGGCGCGCTGGCGGGGGTCGCGGCCGTTGTGTACGGGTTGTACGTCAACAGTGCCGGCTACCAGATGGGCTTCCAGACCGGGCTGTTCGCGTTCACCGCGGCCGTGCTCGGTGGGATCGGCAACATTCCCGGCGCGGTACTCGGGGGCATCCTTATCGGCCTTATCGAGAAGCTCGGTACCGGCTACGTCGGGGACCAGTGGCGTCAGCCGCTGATCTTCGCCATCCTGATCGTGATCCTGATCTTCAGGCCCAACGGCATCCTCGGCGCGCGCACACGGGAGAAGGTATGAGCCTCCGCGGCGCCGCGGGATACTGGATGGTCGCCGGGTTCGTGCTCCTGGCCGCGCTCCCGTTCCTCCAGGGACGGTACATCGCCACTTACGGCACGCAGCTCATCCCGGTGCTGTGCTTCGCGATCCTGGCGCTCGGGCTGAACGTCGTCGTCGGGTACACCGGACTGCTGCACCTCGGCATTGCGGCGTTCTTCGGCATCGGCGCCTACGTCACCGCGATCCTTACCACCAGCGGGTTCCCGTTCGCGTCCAGCTTCCTCGTGGCCGCGGTCGCCGCCATGCTGGTGGCCGCCGCGGTCGGGGTCGCCACCACCGCGCCCACACTGCGCCTGCGAGGGGACTACCTCGCGCTCGTCACCATGGGGTTCGGCATCATCACCGTCTCCGTGATCCGCAACCTCGACGCCCTCACCGACGGCACGAAGGGGCTGACGCCGGTATCGCCGAACTTCTTCCCGGGGTTCGACGACCCGGTGTTCGAGAAGTCGCGGCCCGGCTGGAAGGACTCGTGGCGCGGCTACCCGCGCCTGTACTACCTGTGCCTTGCGGTGCTCGCAGGGGTCGTAATCTTCCTGCGGAACCTGGAGCGGAGTCGCCTCGGCCGGGCGTGGGTGGCGATGCGCGAGGACGAACTCGCGGCCTCGTGCATGGGCCTGAATCCGGCCAAACTGAAGCTGTCCGCGATCGCGCTGGGTGCCGGCCTCGCGGGCCTGGCCGGTGCGCTGTTCGCGATCTCGCAGGACGGCACCACCGAGCCGCGCGCCTACGGCTTCGAGCGGTCCATGCTCGTCATCTGCTGCATCATCCTCGGCGGGCTAGGCAACCGACCCGGCGTGCTGCTCGGTGTTGTCCTGCTCGTCGGCTACGACCAGATCGTCACCTCGATGCTCGACAACTGGCTTCAAGAACAGAAGGTGAACCCCGAAGGGAAGGAGTACCTGAAGGTCAGCGGCTGGCGGCTGTTCATCTTCGGGCTGGCGCTCATTCTGATGATGCGGTTCCGCCCGGAGGGGATGCTACCCGCGGCGCGCCAGAAGCGCGAGTTGCACCCCGAACGCGACGAAGCCGCCGGAGAGCGAGCCGCAAAAGCCGAGGCCGAGGCAAAGGACAAGCCAGTGGACCGAGGCAAGAAGAACGAATGAACCGGTGAGGACCACCGACGCCGACCTCCGACCACCGACCCGGACTCCCGTACCCTATGGCCGTTCTCACCATCCACAAACTGACGATGCGGTTCGGCGGGATTACCGCCGTCAACGCCGTCGATCTCGCCGTGGAAGACGGGAAAATCTTCTCCGTCATCGGCCCGAACGGGGCCGGGACGACGACGGTGTTCAACGCGGTCACGGGCATTTACGAGCCGACCGAGGGCGAGGTACTGTTCCAGGGGCGACCGCTCGTCCGACCGTTCGCCTGGACGGTCGTCGCGGGCGCCGCGGGTATCGGGTTGATCGTGGCGGTCTTGGTCGCGCTGTTCGCGGTGAACGTGAACGCGCTCTGGAAGCGCGCGATCCGCGACACCGAAGCGGCGCGCCAGACGCGGATCGTGGACCACATCGTCGAGGCGACCCAGCGCGACGCGGAGATCGACGCGAGGTTGTCGGACGAGGAGTTCGAGAAGAAGGAAGAACAGCGGAAGTTGGCAGCGCGGGCGGCGAACCCGTTCGTGTGGTCGGAGGCCCGGAGCGGGGCCGCGGCGCACCTCGCGAGCCGCCCGGTGTCGGGCATCGGCGGGCTGATCGCGGGGTTCGCAATCGGCGCGGCCGGGACGCTCGTGACCTGGCGCCGGTCGCGCCGTGCGCCGGACGTCATCACGCAAGGCGGCATCGCCCGCACGTTCCAGAACATCCGCCTCTTTCAGTCCATGACGGTACTGGAGAACATCCTCGTCGGCATGACGCGATCCATCCCCGGTCACCCGCTGCTCGCGGCCCTCGGCATCGGCGCGCGGAGTCGGGAAGCCGAAGCCGAGGCGCGCGCGGCCGAATTGCTCGCGTTCGTCGGTCTCGCGGGGCGACACAACGAACTCGCCAAGAACCTCCCTTATGGCGATCAGCGGCGGCTCGAAATCGCACGCGCGATGGCCACCAACCCCAAACTCCTCCTGCTCGACGAACCGGCCGCAGGCATGAACCCCAGCGAGACCGTTGACTTGATGGAGTTGATCCGCAAGATTCGCGATCGCGGCATGACTGTGCTGCTCATCGAGCACCACATGAGCCTCGTGATGGGAATTTCGGACCGCATTCTGGTGCTGAACTTCGGGGTGAAAATCGCCGAGGGCACGCCGGCCGAAATCAGCCGCGACCCCAAAGTAATCGAAGCGTATCTTGGATCGGAGGACGTGTCGTGAGTACCGCTCCTCCGCTCCTCGTTGTCGATAACCTCGAAGCCGGTTACGGCCAGATCAACGTGCTGCACAGGCTCTCACTCACCGTGAATCAGGGCGAGATTGTCACCATCATCGGCGCGAATGGAGCTGGCAAAACAACGACGCTGATGTGTATCTCGGGCGTGGTCAAGACTCGCGCCGGGAACATCACCTTCGACGGGCAGAGCATCACCGGCGTGCCGGCTCACAGCGTTGTGCGTTTAGGGCTGTCGCAGTCACCTGAGGGTCGCAAGATCTTCCCGCGGTTGACTGTACGCGAGAACCTGGAGATGGGCGCGTTCACACGCCGCGACCACGATGGCATGCGGGCCGACATCCAGAAGGCGTACACGATGTTCCCGATTCTGGAGAAACGGCAGTCGCAACCGGGTGGACTGCTCTCCGGCGGCGAACAGCAGATGCTCGCCATTGCCCGTGCGTTAATGTCGCGCCCGAAGTTGCTCCTCCTCGACGAGCCTTCCCTGGGGTTGGCCCCACAGATCGTGGTTCAAATCTTCGACGTGATTCGCGAGCTGAACAAGCAAGGCATGTCGGTGCTGCTGGTGGAACAGAACGCGCGAATGGCACTGAAAGTGGCGCACCGCGGCTACGTGCTCGAAACCGGCCGCATTACATTCACCGACAAGGCCGACGTGCTGCTCCACGACCCGCGCATCCGCCAAGCGTATCTGGGGGAGTAATCCTTTCTCGCGGCGCCGGAAGCGTAAGCGAGGGACGACGTTTGCCGTCGCTTACGCTCCCGGCTCCTCGAGAACGCCGAACTCAAATGAAGATCACACGCCTCACCACCGACCGTTTGCACATCCCATTCGCCAAAGCGTCGAGGGTCTCCCTTACCGCGCCGACCCCGGCAGCACCGGACGCGGTCGAACTGATCCTCGTTCACCTCGAAACGGACGAGGGTGTGACCGGTCTCGGCTTCTGTTACGTCCTCGGCGCGGGCGGAAACGCGGTGCGTTCGCTCCTCGTCACCGAACTGTCGCCGATCATTCTCGGCGAAGACGCGCGCGACACGGAGCGTCTCTTCGCGCGCGGGGAATCGCGGTTCCGCACGGTCGGCTTCGCGGGACTCGCGGCGCGCGCGTACTCCGCAATCGACATCGCGCTCTGGGACGTGAAGGCGAAAGCCGCCGGTGTTCCGCTCGCGAAGTTGCTCGGCGGCGCGAAGCCGGGCGCGGCGTTCGTTGTCTCCGACGCGGCCACGCTCGGGCGCGACGCGAGCGAATCGCTCAAAGCCGCAAAGCCGTTCCTGAAGCAAGGCGCGGTCGGTGTTCGCGTCGAGATCGGCGCCGGCGGGGACGTACAAGCCGACGCCGAGCGCGTGCGCGAGATTCAGGACGGGTTGGGCCAAGACGGTTGGATCGCGGTGACCGCCGACGGCCGGTTCGATCTGAGTACGGCGCTTGCGCTCACGCACTTCTTCGAGGACGTGGGCGTCGATGTGTTTGAAGACCCAATCCCGGCCGCGGATGCGATCGGTTACGACAAACTCGCGCGTCTCGCCGAAGTGCCGCTGGCGATCGGTGCGAACCTCGACTCGCGCGAAGCCTTCTTCCGCGTCATCCGCGACGGCACCATTCGCACGATCCGCCCGGACGTGTGCCGGCTCGGTGGCATCACGCCGTTACTGAAGGTCGCGGCGGTAGCGGAAGCGTATCACGTCGCGGTGTCGCCTGTGCGGCTACCGGAAGTCGGCGTTCACCTCGCGTGCGGGCTGGCGTCGGTGCCGCACGTCGATTCGGTGTCGTGGTTCAAGGACGTGTTCACCGGCGGCGCGAAAATCGAAAGTGGGAAGATGGTGCCGAGCGCCGAGCCGGGGTTAGGGTTATCAATCGACGAGGGTGTTGCGGCGAAGTGGCGAATTGTCTGAACTCTTCTGAGGGTCGAACCATGTCTCGTATCCTGTATTGCACCGCACTCCTACTCGCGTTCTGTGCGACCACGCGCGCCGTGGAGAAACCGGTTTCGCTGTTCGATGGGAAGACGCTCGCGGGGTGGGAAGGCGACACCGAGAAGACGTGGAAGGTCGAGGACGGCACCATCACCGCGGGCACGCTCGACGCGGTCGTGCCGCGAAACGAGTTCCTCTGCACCACCAAGACCTACGAGAACTTCGAGCTAAAAGTCACGTTCAAGTTGACTGGCGATAAGGCGAAGGCCAACGCGGGGATTCAGTTCCGCACGAAGCGCATCCCGAAGCACCACGAAGTAAGCGGCTATCAGGCCGACGTGGGCCAGGACTACTGGGGCGCGCTGTACGACGAGAGCCGCCGCAACAAGGTGCTCGCGAAGCCTGACCCGAAGGTGATCGAGAAACTGGTGAAGCACGAGGACTGGAACGAGTACGTGATTCGGTGCGAGGGTCCGCGCATCAAGCTGTGGCTCAACGGCACGCTCACCGTGGACTACACCGAAGAAGACGCCAAAGTCGAGCGCTCGGGCATCATCGGGTTGCAGATCCACGGCGGCGCGAAGGCGAAGGTCTTCTACAAGAACATCACGATCGAAGAGCTGCCCGCGAAGAAGTAGACGCGAATCGGCTACGCCGGCGGTTGGGCGGGCGAGTCCGCGTCGAGCCGCTGGCGCAGTTCGTGTGCGTCCAGGTACAGCTTGAATTTCTTCGCCATACGGTCGAACTGGGTGTTGTCCCCACCTGACGCGTGGAACACCTGGAAGTGGCACTGCTGATACCCGTTCAGCGTGTAGTCATCTTCCGGCAGCATCGGGGGCGTAACACCGGTCTCGCGCATCTGCGTGTGCATGTCCTCCAGTTTGGGTGAGCCCTTCCAGGCGTTGAAGGTGGGATACCAGACAAACGGGCTGACACAGACCACGACATCAGGGACGAAGTACCCTTGAAAGGTCGGGGGCATCGGGGATCGCACCTCGTCGACCGGGTCGTGTGCGAAATCTTGTTTGACGTGATTGCGTTGCTCGACCATCAAGCCCGCCTGCCGCCTGCTGTTCAGCTGGAGGGCTGTCTCTTCGAGGCCCGCGAACAAGCGGACGCTCGCCGCCCCCTGGTCGCAGAACCACCGGACGGACGGAAGCAGCGTGTGAAGCGTGAAGGAAACGACGTAAACCGTGTGGCCCTTCAGAACGAGGCCGTCCTTGGCGCGCTTCTTGAGCGCATCGAGCGCCTCCTCTTGCGATCCGTAGACCGTCGGCGCAGTGGGTTGCGCGAGGACCGCGCGGAGTACCTCTGGCGGGCGGCGCAGGTGCTCGCCCTTGAGCCCGAGGCCGGGCAGTTTCGTGTTGAAGTACTCCGCGACTTTGTCCAGCGTTTTATTGTCCGGCATTTTGTCGCGCTTCTTGAACACCTTCTGCGCGGTGTTCCGATGAACCGCCCACGTGCCGGTCTGGATTTCCTCCTCCGCCGAGTCCAG
Source organism: Planctomycetia bacterium (assembly GCA_005772955.1). Taxonomy (GTDB): domain Bacteria; phylum Planctomycetota; class Planctomycetia; order Gemmatales; family Gemmataceae; genus Gemmata. The sequence continues at coordinate 3,906 of SXID01000047.1, read as the reverse complement.
CGTCAAGCGGCACAACCGGAGTAAGCCGTCGATCACTCCGGCCAACTCCGATTTGGACCACCCCTCTGTTTCGCTCTCGTCGGGCATGACGGTCCTCTGGTCGGGTTGAGACGGCACGTCTCGATTTTGATGATTGGACACTTGGTCGCGCAGCGTCCGGTGACGGATCGCCGCACTCTACCGCGCGCGGGGTGCCAAGACAACGCGCCGGGGCGCACTCGCGCGCAGTCCGGGCGCAGCCGCCGGTGCGCGGCACAGGCCCGGCCGCGGGTTTGTCGCGCACCGCGGCGCACGGGCACCGCCGGGTGTCGGCGCGCCGCGCACGTTGCCGCAATGCCAAACACCGGCCGAACGGTGACATTGACGCGCCAATAATCCCTCGCGGGCAGGGGGCCGTTCCGCCCGACGACCCGCTTCATCAAGGCTCGACAACGAACGGAGGGGACAATGACGCTCAAGTTCAAGATTGGCGCCGGCTCGCTGCTCTCGGCAGTGGTGGCCGTCGTGGCGTTCACCGACTTCGGCCGGTACGCCCGTCACGAGATTGCGCAGTTGAGGAAGAAGGCCGACGACCAGGTTGGGGTAAAGACCAAGATCGGCGCGCTCAAGGACGACGTCGCGAAAGTGGACAGGAAGATCGACGCACAGAAGAACGTCGTCGCCGGGTGCCGCGTGACGTTCAAACGCGCCAAGGCCGACCAGACCGCGGCGGAGACCGACGTGGACAAACTAAAACTCGAGTTGGCCGCGCTGCACCGTCAGATCACGAAGCCGGGCTGCGAGCCGACTGAACTGAAGGAAGAGTTCACTGCGAAGTTCGTACGACTGGATGAGGCGAAGGCCCGTGCGGCGAGCGCGGAGAAGGCGGCCGGGACCGCGGAAGAGGCCGTGCGGGCCGCCGAGGCGCTGCTCCAGGAGAAGATCAAGGAGCGCGACGCGCTAGCCCGCGAGGTGGCCGAACTGGAAGCGCTCCACGGGGCCGTGCTCATCAGAGAGGCGCAGAACCAGTCGCGCGGTGGGGACAGCGAAGGGGCCGCCATCCGCTCGCACGCCGCGGATATACGCGGTCACCTGGAGGTGCGCCAGGAGCGCGCGGTGATGGACGCGCCGAAGCCGGCCGCGAAGCCGGCCGCGAAGGACTACGACAAGGCGCTGAAGGCGTGGAAGGCCGGCGAGTAATTCAAATCCGCTGCGGGGCGGCGCGTGCCGTCCTGCTTTTCCTTTCCTCTCTCACAGGGAACATTCCATGCTCAGGCTGTTTCTTTCCCTCGTTGCCGCAGTGGTCGGCGCCGGCGTGGGGTTCGCCGACGACGCGCCCGAGCGCGAGGCCCGCGAGCTAGCTAAGACCGCCGCGCCGGACCTGCGCAAGGCCGGGCACACCCAGATCGCGATCGCGCCGCCAACGTGGGCCGACGGGCGGGCCGCCGAAACCGCGGCCGGGATGGTCGAGGCGGTGGCCGGCGCGTTCGCCGCCGACGGGTTCGTGGTCAAGGCCGGCGCGCCGACGACGTTCGTCCTCACACTCGAGAGCGTCACCGATCGCACGACCGGGCAGCCGGCTTGCCAGTTGCGGGCCGCACTGCGGGTGGGCGGCCAGGAACGCGCTGTCGGCCGCCCGCGGCTCCTCATGGGCGAGAGCGCAATCGCACGCCTCCTCGCGCCGCGCGAACTGGTAATTCCGGCCAAGCTACCAGAGCGAGAACGAACACCGTTCATCGCGGCCACGGCCGCAGCCCCGCCGCGCGATCGGGTGCCGCCGCAAATTCAGCTTGAAATGTTGGTGAAATCGCGCGATGGGACGTTCCACGCCCGCACCCCGGTCGATGGCAAGATCGAGACTGCGGAGTTCGAGACCTACGTCCTGCGGCTGACCCACCGCGACACGCGCGGCCCGGACTTCGGAATTGCTCTGACAATCGATGGAGTGTTGTGGGACGAGTTCTCCGAAGGTCCAGACGCCGACGAGCCGAAGGGCCGCATGATCCTGGTGAAGGCCGGGCAGTCGGTCACGGTTCGCGGCTGGTTCGCGTCCGCGGGCAAGGACGGCGCGAAGGGAAAGAGTCTGGCGTTCGACGTGGTGGCGCTGCCGCCGTTCGCGGCTGCGAGCAAACCAAAAGTCGGGGTCATCACGGCCCAGTGCTTCCCGGTGTGGATGAAAAACACGCCCGCGCCGGCGGGCGAGGAGCGCGCGGAAAACCACCGGTCGGTGCTCGGCACGGCCGCCATCCGCCCGCAGGACGACGACTTCACCGCCGTGGAGATGATGATAGGTCGGCTTAGAGAGGTTCACTCGCTGAAATACGGCCGCTGACACCCACCCCCGGCGCGGCACGCTGCCGCGCCGGTACTCCCTCGTTCATTTCACACGCGGAGGAATCTGTGATGAAAGCGAGTGCATGTTGTGCCGCCCTGCTGGTCGCGAGCGTTGCGAGCGCCGCGGGCGCCGACGAGCCATCTGGGCGGCGTCACTTCTTCACCGCCCAGGTGACCGAGTACGCGAACGGCCCGTTCGCGAAACAGCGCGTGCCGAAGGGCGACGTGGCCGCGTTCCCGGAGGCGTTCGGCACGTCCGGGTGGAAAGGCGTTCATGTCCACCTCACCGACGCCGCGACGAAGGGCGCGAAGCCAACCGCGGCCGAGATCCGCAAGGCGCTCGACGCCTTCGCCCGCGACGAGCGGATCGGCACCGACGACGAGGCGATTTTCTTTTTCAGCGGGGTGGGCTTTTTCTCGCGCGACGGCGCGGCGTTTTGCCCGAGCGGCGCGGATCTGAAAAACCCGGACAGCATGATCCTGATCGCGGAACTCGTCCAGCGGGTGAAGCTGATTCCATGCCGGCGCAAGATGCTCGTCATCGAGGCGTGTGCCAACCCGATCGACGCACGCGTCGCGCTCCACCAGTCGGAGCCGCCAGTGGGCGACAGCGTGACGCGGCCGGTGGCCCTCAAGAAACCGGGCGCGTTCGTGCTAATCGAGGCCGCAAGCGAAGGCCAGTACGCGTACAACTGCCCCAACTCCTCCTACGGCATCGCCACCTGCCAGTTATTGAAAGCGCTGCACGACCCGGAAGCGGCACCCGACGGGCGCGTGACGGTCGCCGCGCTCAAATCGTACCTCTGTCGCACCGTTCCGGCAAGCAGCACCGAGTTGTACGCAGCCGAGCAGAAGCCGGTGATCACGGAGGTGTCGTCGATCGACTGGGTTCTGGCGACGGTTGCGAAGCCGACCGCGAAACCGGCTGCGAAACCGGCCCCGATGCCGGGACCAAGCGAGGTCGCGGTGCGCCCGCCGGTTCAGTCCCAGCCGAACCCGCGCGCACCTACGCCGGGGCCGACGGCGGGGCGTCCGGCCCCCGCGCCGGTAATGTCGCGCGACCACCCGGTTCTGCGCCAGGCCGCAATTCAAGGCGTGCGCTACGGCTTGTCGCGTATCCGGTAGCGTGCCGAGCGCAAACCGCCGCGGCGCAGCGTGACCAACCGCTGCGCCGCGGTTCCTCGGACTACTTTAACACTTCCAGCTTCACGTCCTTGAAGCGCACTTCGAGCGGGCCGCCGCTGTGCAGTTGCAGCCCGATCACGCCCCTCCTGGCGAGTTTGTCGTCTTCGTAGTCGGTGCAGAGGTTACCGTTGATCCAGATCCGAACGCGACCACCCACGGCTTCCACCACGTAGTCGTTCCAGTCGTCCGGCTTCACGAACTTCTCGCCGCCCTCCTTCGCGAGAATCCCGCGACCGCTCTCCTCGTACAGTTTGCCCCACCAGCCGGCGCCGATGTCCGCTTGCGGGCCGCGCATCTCGCCGTCGGGTAAGGGCACACTGCGGAACTGCACGCCGCTGTTCTCCTTGTTCGGTGAGAGCTTCACCTTCAGCGACAACTTGAAGTTCTCCACCGCGGTGTGCGACTTCA
>SXID01000007.1 GCA_005772955.1 Planctomycetia bacterium | reverse complement strand
GCCCTTCACGGTCGCGAGGACGATCTTGCCCTTCTCGTCGCCCTCTACCTTCACCATGAACTTTTCGAGGTGCGCGACCGATGCCTTCATCACCTCCGCGGATTGTAGCACGAACGGCAGTTGCATCTGCCCGCTGCCGAACAACTCGCCGACGACTTTCATGCCGTCGAGCAGAATGCGGTTGATGATGTCGATGGGCGAGTGCTTTTCGCGCGCCGCGTCGAGGTCCGCGAGCAGCGACTCACGCCGCCCCTGGATGATGGCTTGCCGCAGACGTTCTTCGACCGTTTCGCCGAGCGACTGGCCCTTCTTGCTCTCGGTTTTCTTGTCCGCGTAGTGCGCGATGAGTTCGTGAAGCGGGTCGCCCTTGCCGTACTCCGCGAACAGCAACCGGCGGCACAACTCCTTGCCCGTGTCGTCGATGCTCGCGAGCGGCATGATTTTGGCCGCGTGCAAAATCGCGGAGTCGAGGCCGTACTCCAACGCGTAGTGCAGGTACATGCTGTTGAGTACCTGCCGCGTGTACGGCGACAGCCCGAACGAGCAGTTCGACAGCCCGATGTGCGTGAGGGCACCCGGGAGGTTCTTCTTGATGAGTTTGATCGCTTCAAACGTCTCGATCGCGCTGCGCCGGGTCTGCTCCATCCCGGTTGAAACCGGGAACACGAGCGGGTCGAAGAGCAAGTCACTTGGAGGAATGCCGTACTCGTCCACGACGATGTTGTAGATGCGTTTCGCGACCTCGAACTTCCACTCCGCAGTGTCCGCTTGGCCCTTCTCGTCGATGGTGAGCGCGACCAGCGAAGCCCCATATTTCTTCGCGAGGATCGTCTTCGGGTCGAGCGTCTTGCGGCCGTCTTCAAGGTTGATGGAGTTGATAAGGGCTTTGCCGGAACACAGCTTCAGCCCGGCTTCGATGACGTTCAACTCCGTGCTGTCGAGCATGATCGGCTTGGTCAGCACTTCGTTGTAGCGCTTGATGACTTCCTTCATGTCGCGGACGCCGTCGCGCCCGACGTAGTCCACGCACACGTCGAGAATGTGAACGCCTTCACGCTCCTGCTCCTTCGCCATTTCGACGAGGCCGTGCCAGTCGTCCTTTTCGAGCAACTGCTTGAACTTTCGCGAACCGTTCGTGTTGGTGCGCTCGCCGACCAGCAGCGGGCGCTGATCGACCAGCAGCTCTTGCGCGCTCTGGAGGCTGGACACCGCCGGAATGTACACCGGGGTGCGCGTCGCGGGGGGATTGCCTTTCAGCCGGTCCACGACCGCCTTCATGTGTTCCTTCGTGGTGCCGCAGCAGCCACCGATGATGTTCACGCCATACTCGGTGACGAACCGCTCCAGCCAGTGAGCGACCGTGTCGGGGTCCATCGGGAACACGGCCTCGTCGTGGATCGTCTTCGGGATGCCCGCGTTCGGCAGCACACTCAGCAACTTGCGGCTGTGCCGGCTTAAGTGACGGATGTCGTCGTTCATCAGGTCCGGGCCGACGCCGCAGTTCATGCCGAGAACGTCGATCTCGTCGATCGGGTCGAGCGCGACGAGCGCCGCGGGGATGTCCGTGCCGGGGAGCATCTTCTTGTTCGCGTCGATGATGGTCAGTTGCACCATCAGCGGCAGGCGCACGCCGGCGCGCTTCATCTCCTCGATGGCCGTGATCGTCACGCACTTCGCTTGAAGAATGTCGAAGCACGTCTCGATCAGGATCGCGTCCACGCGCTCCTCGATCATGATTTGGATCTGCCGGCGGTACGCGCCGGCCAACCGGTCGAAGTCGGCGTAGATGCCGGGGTCCGTGAGTGACGGCATCTTCGTGCCCGGCCCGATGCTACCGACGACGAACCGCGGCCGGTCTCGCGTGCTGAACTCCGCCGCCACTTGCTTCGCGATCTTGATGTTCAACCGGTTGAGTTCTTCGAGTTTGTCGCCCATCCCGAACTCGTCGAGGACAATCTGCGTCGCGTTGAACGTGTTCGTTTCGATGGCATCGCACCCCGCTTCGAGGAAGCCGCGATGAATCTCCGCGATCCATTCTGGGTGCGTGTACACGATGGCGTCGCACAGGTTCAGCAAGTGTTTACCGTTGGGCGCGTATCCCCAATCTTTGTCGGTCGGGTGGTAGCGGTGCAGACTCGTTCCCATTGCGCCGTCGAGGATCAGGACGCGTTCGCGGGCGGTGTTCAGGAACGGGTGGTCGAAGTGCGTCGGCATGTCGGGTCCAGTGGTGCGCGGAGAGGCTCAAGGTGTTGTACCGAATGCGGGTCCGCGTCTAAATGGCATTTCGCGGCGCGGAAAGGTTCGCAGCGGGTTGTGGAAATGACGACGGCCGACTCGCGCCATCCTTGGGCGAGTCGGCCGCAGCCTGCCGTGGCGTCCGTGCCGCAGGCCACACAGCCGGGCGTGGTGGTTCGCGGCGGCTCTTCGCAGTAGGGCGGAGGAAGCGTTTCCACCCCAGGCGTCTTCCGTGACACCATTCCCGGCGCGTCCCTGCGGCGGGTGCAAAGAGCCACGAACCGGCCCGGTGCCGTGCTTCGTGACGACGCGCCCCCCTGCGGCTCCTGGCCGAAAGGTACCGGGCGGGTCGGTCGTGTCGTGAGCTGTCACCGCCGTGTGGGTGGCGGAAGGCTCGATCCTGGGACCGCGGCCAATGAAGTCAACGAGTTTGGTTGGGTGCCCACATTCGTGTTACGGGACTGGAACTCCAGAACTGGTTCTCCGACGTGGGAGCTGTGACTTGGAGAATCTGTCGGGTCATCCCGATTTCTCACGTCGGTTGCGTCTTGGTATGGGGGAACAATACCCATTGCGCCGCATGTGTCAACGGATAAGTCACTGCCAACGCGGTGTCAGTGGAGGGTTGTCCGAAGCCGCACGCAGCAAATCACTTCTGGCGAAGTCGTCCGCGAGATGCGCGCGTGTCAAGGGTGAATGTCGTTGCGCAGCGCAGAAAAACGCACCTGTGGCTCGCATCCCAATTCGTTGCGGTGGCGCGAGTTGGGTGGGTAAATGAGGAGACGTGAAGGGATTGCGAAGAAAAAATCGGTTGCGCGGAAAAAGAAAGTGCCTCCACCTGTGCCGTGTGTGTCGCCGGTTGGGAACCCGCTAATTGAGAAGGGTGCCTCGCCCGGGCGTTTCGGATCCCACTACAGTCCCGACGACGAGCGTCGGGGATGGGCTTGCGAGCGACCCGAGCCTTAAAATAAAGGCTCCCAAGCAGGTTAGTGTAGGTTCGCCAATCGAATGCAACGCATCACGAACACCGCAGAGGCAAGGGTATATTACCCTCGCTGCGGGCGTGAAGCAAACCGAGTGTCGCGCTTCCGCAAGTGTTTAGAGCGCTTTCAGGAAATGCGTAGCACCTCAACGAGCCGCGACCGCAAGGGAGCGGCAAAGCTCAACCACTCCCTTGCGGTCGCGGCTCGTTAAACAACACTACACCGTTCCCAAACGCGCTCGAATACGCGGTCACTCCAGAGCAAGGGAGCGGCAAAGCTCAACCACTCCCTTGC
>SXID01000006.1 GCA_005772955.1 Planctomycetia bacterium | reverse complement strand
GGCGAACACCGAGTAGCCCTTGTACACCTTCGCCATGCGGTTAATCAGTTCGGTCAGAATGACCGTCTTGCCCAGACCAGCACCGCCGAACAGACCGGCCTTACCACCACGCGCGAGCGGCGTGAGCAGGTCGATAACCTTGATCCCTGTGACGAGCACCTCAGCCTTCGGGGACAGTTCGTCGAACTTCGGAGGCTCGCGGTGGATCGATCGCCGCCCTTCGGTGACGACCGGCGGGCCACCGTCAATCGGGTTGCCGAGCAGGTTGAACACGCGGCCGAGCGTTTCGAGACCCACGGGAACGGACACCGGACCGCCGGTGTCTTCGGCTTCCATCCCGCGAACTAGGCCGTCGGTGCTGCCGAGCGCGACACACCGCACGCGGCTCCCGCCGAGGTGCTGCTGCACTTCGCCCGTGAGGCTGATGTCGGTGCCGCCCACGGTCTTCGCGTTGATCTTCAGCGCGTTGTAGATCGCGGGCAGTTGGCCCTCCTCGAACTCCACGTCGAACGTGGACCCGATGATCTGCACAATCTTGCCGGTCTTCGTCGCGGTGGTAACCATATGTGCCTCGTGTACGGTCGCGCTCGCCTTCGGCTCGCGGCTAACTGTCAGTGCTAACTGCTGTGTGGAACCAAGAAACTCAGGTGGTGCTCACAGTGTTTGAGCTGCAACTGGAGCGCCTCGTCCTTTGTCATCGCGCCGAACAGCGGCGACGGGTGGATCGGCCCCGTGTGCGCCTTAAATCGTTCAGCGACTTCCTTCAGTTTCGCGACCGCAGCGATCGCGTCGCCACCGGGGTCGCTCACGGTCTGCGGCATTGTCGGCTTGTTGGCCGGCATTCCTTCGGCGGTGTACTTGATCCGCTTCGCCTTGCCAACCGTCTTGCGGAACAACCAGAACATCGGGCGTAGGAACAGCGGCAACTTCGGGAAGCCTTCAACCGGGAACCGCAGCCACTCCGCGAGGTGGAAACACACCTGCGCCAGGTCCCAGTTGCCCGCTCTGCCGTAACCCTTCGCAAGCAGGTTCTCGGCGTCGCGCACCACCTCATCGAGTGTGGCGAACGCCCGTTTCCTGCGCTCGACTGACATTAGGAGCCTCCCGCGAAGCCGCAAGCGGCTGGCTACTTCAGCGCCTCGGAACCGGCGATGAGTTCCGAAATCTCCTTCGTGATGTTCGCCTGGCGCGTCCGGTTGTAAACCCGCGTGATGTCCTTGATCAGGTCGCCGGCGTTCTCGGTCGCTGCCTTCATCGCGACCCGGCGGGCGATCTGCTCACTCACGGCGGCGTCGAGGAACATCTTGAACAACCGCACCTTCAGCGCCGCGGGGACCAACTCTTCGAGAATCTCCGCGGCGTCCGGGATGAACTCGTAGTTCACCTTCGCTTCGGCGGTCGGCGTAGACGCCCCCTGTTGCGCCACGCCGTGCTTACGAATCTCGACCGTGACCGACGACAGCGGGAGCAGCGTTTCGGTCACTGCCTGTTGGCGCGCCGCGGTGATGAACTTCGTGTAGACGACTTTCACTTCGTCGATTGCGCCGGAGGTGTAGAGGTCGATGTAGCGGCTCGCGACCAGGTCCGCTTCCGCGAACGAAGGCTTGTCCTCGAAGTTGGTGTACTCCTGCGTTCGCGGCACGCCCTGGAACTTGAAGAACGCGATCCCTCGCTTGCCGGACACTTCGAGGTCGAACGGTGTGCCGGCCGCGGTGTACTGGCGCGTGAGCGGGAGCGATTCGCGCAGCACGCTCCCGTTGTAGCCGCCGCACAGACCGCGGTTCGCGGTGATGACCAACAGCAGCGTCTTCTTAACGGGCCGCGTGACGAGCAGCGGGTGGCTCACGTCGCCCGCGTTCTTGCTCAGGTCGGCGGCCAGCTCCGCGATCTTGCGCGTGTACGCCTCTGCTTCCGTAGCGCGGTCGAGCGCCTTCTTGAAGCGGGCCGTCGCGATCAGTTCCATCGTCTTCGTGATCTTGCGGATGTTCCGCACCGCCTTGCGGCGCTTCACGAGTACGCGCAGATTAGCCATCGTTGCTCAGTGCTTCGTGTTTGGTGTTTCGTGTTCTTCGTTAGCCGTAAGCCAGAGGTGAGTGATCAAGGCCCGCGATCGACGTGGTATGCGGTGATGACGAAGATCAGGTCTTCGTCGCCGAACCCGTTGTACCGCCAGATGATCTTCACCCACCGCCCGCTCGGCACGCGCCCGTAGCTCTCGATTCCGGGAGTCGGTTCGTCCCACTCGTCAACGTCCGTCCGGTGCTCCCACGCGAACTCCACCTCGTCTGTGGAAAGGTGGTGCATCGCCAACTTCGCTTCGTTCCACTCCAGCCAGAGGAATTCGGCCATGCCTCCTTATCTTCATTGGGTTGAGGAACTCCTGGTTAGCCGCGACCCGCGGGAGCGCGGACGTCCGCGCCTCCCTGCGGGTCGCGGCTACGCGATCAAGCCTTAAATTGAGGCTGGAAGTCCTTGATCGCCGCGTTCAGTGCCGCGACGACCTCGTCCGTCATCTTCTTCTCTTTGGCGAGTAACGCCCGCACTTCCGGCTTCTGTTCCTTCATGAACTTGAGGAACTGATCCTCCCACGCGCGGACCTGATTCTTCTTGACCTTGTCCAACCCGCCGCTGTTGCCGGCGTAGATGATCATGATCTGGTCGATCACGTTCATCGGTTTGTACTGGCCCTGCTTCAGGATCTCGACCATCACGATACCGCGATCCAACTGCCGTTGTGTGGCGGGGTCGAGTTCGGTGCCGAGTTGCGCGAACGCTTCGAGTTCGCGGAACTGCGCGAGCGCGAGCTTCAGACCACCGGCGACCGTCTTGTGCTTCATCGCGCCGATCTGGGCGTTACCACCAACGCGCGACACCGAGATACCGACGTCTACGGCTGGGAGCACGCCCGCGTTCTTCAGGTCCGGCTGAAGGTAAATCTGACCATCGGTGATGCTGATCACGTTCGTCGGGATGTACGCGGAGACTTCGCCTTCGAGCGTTTCGATGATCGGTAGCGCGGTCAGCGAGCCGCCGCTACCGGCGACTTTCGCAATCTTCGCACCCGGGAAGTTCTTCAGGTCGTGCTTGGCCTGATCGTAGCCGCCCTTTTCGCCGGGGCCGACGTAGACCATGCCGGGTTCGTTCGGCCCGCGCTTCGCGGCCGTGTTTGCTGCCTTGTTGATACCCCAGTGTGCCTCGGCGTTAGCGCCGTTGGTGTTGCCTTCGATAATCACCCACCGCTCGGCCAGTTTCGCGGAGCGTTCGAGCAGACGTGAGTGGGCGTAGAACACGTCACCGGGGTACGCCTCACGACCCGGAGGGCGGCGCACCAGAAGCGACAGTTGGCGGTACGCGGCGGCCTGCTTCGATAAGTCATCGTAGACGCAGAGGGTGTCGCGGCCCTGGTCGTAGGTGAAGAACTCGGCCATCGCGGCACCCGCGTACGGCGCGAGGTACTGAAGCGGCGCTGCGTCGGACGCGCTCGCGACCACCACGATGGTGTAATCCATCGCACCGGTCTTCCGCAGAATCTCGACCACGCCCGCGACCTTCGATTCCATCTGCCCGCACGCGACGTACACGCAGATTACGTTCTCTTCCTTCTGGTTGATGATCGTGTCGATCGCGATGGCCGTTTTGCCGGTCTTGCGGTCACCGATGATCAACTCGCGTTGCCCGCGGCCGACCGGCGTCATCGAGTCGATGGCCTTGATCCCGGTCTGGAGCGGCACCTTCACCGGCTGCCGGTCCAGAATGCCCGGCGCGGGACTCTCGACGAGCCGTCGCTTCGTGGTGTTGATCGGCCCCTTGCCGTCCACCGGGTTGCCGAGTGTATCGACGACGCGGCCGAGCATTGCCTCACCGACTGGCACGGACAGCAGTTCGCCCGTCGTCCGCACTTCCATCCCTTCAGTGACCTTCAGGTAGTCACCGAGGATAATGACGGAGACCGAACTTTCTTCGAGGTTGAACGCGAGACCCTTGATCCCGGCCTGCGGGAAGTCCACGAGTTCGCCGGCCATGACCTCGGAGAGGCCGTAGCAGCGGGCGATGCCGTCGCCGACTTCGAGCACCTGCCCGACGGCGCGCGTCTCGACCTTGCGATCGAAGTTGTCGATCTGGCCCGTGATGACGCTGATGATCTCGCCGGCGCTGATCTTAGTTGCCATGGCTGCCGCCCTTGTCGAGCAAGAGTGTACGGAGAGACTGGATCCGGGTGCGGACGGAGGTATCGACGACCGAGTCGCCCACCTGAATCACTAACCCGCCGAGCAGGTCAGGATCGACCCGAACGTCCAGCACGGGGTCTTGTTTGAGCAGGTCTTTGAGGTTCGCGGTGAGTTTGGTCTTCTGCTCGTCGGTGAATGGCACGGCGGTCGTGATCTTCACCGGCACGCGTCCGGACCGTTCGTTGATCAGCGCGCGGTAGGCTTGTGCGATGCCGCGAAGCAGGTCGAGTCGGTTGTTCTTGGCGAGCACCGCGATCAATCCACGAAGCGAAATCGATGCGCGCCCTGCGAGTGCGGTGGCGAGTAACGCGGCCCGCGCCTTCTTGCCGACGATCGGGCTGCCGAGAAACACGCCGAGTCCAGGGCTCTCGCCGACCGCTTTTGCGAAGTCGGTCAGTTCCGTGCCGACCTCATCGGCCGCGTTGGGCGACTGCTTGAGCGACGACGCGAGCAGCGCCTCGGCGTAGACGCGCGCGAGCCGCGACCGCGTCGTGCCAGCGTCCAGAACGGTCTCGTGTTTGGTTTCGACGTTCGCCATGAAGACCACCTACCCCCCAACCCCCTCTCTGGAAGGGAAGGGGGGAAGAAACGGCTCGTTACGCTCGCGGCTCAACAGGCTCGAACCACGAGCGCAGCGAGCAATGGTTTTGCTCCCCTTCCCTTCCGGGAGGGGGTTGGGGGGTAGGTTCTTCCTACGCCCGGTTCGCGTTCGTTCTCAGTTCGTCGATGGACTCGTTCACCAACTCGCTCTTCGTGTCGATGGTCACCTGTCGCCGGACGGCCTTGCTCGCGATCAGGGTCGCGAGTTCGACCACATGCTGATGGAGTTGCTTGCCGACTGCATCACGCTCGATGGCAAGGTCGCGCCGCACCCGCTCGCGCTCGGCTTGGGCCTCTTTTACTCCCACTTCGCGCTCGGAAGCTTTCAGCACGTCGGCATCTCTGCGTGCCTCGTCGAGAATTGCCTTGGCTTGCGCCGCGGCCGCGTCGAGTTGTTTTTTCGCTTCCGTCAGTTTCGCCTCGGCATCAGCGCGGTCGCGCCGTGCGTCGGCGAGCGCGGAGCCGATGTTCGCTTCGCGCTTGGCCAGGCCCACGCGGATGTTCGGCCACGCGAACTTGCCGACGATGAACATCAGCAGCCCGAACACGACGAGCGTGTAGATGCCCAAGTCGTAGCGCTTGATGCCGGTGAAGTCGAGGCCACCCTTCTTCTCGCCCGCGTGCGGGTCGGCCGCGAGCGCCGGGAACGCGATCACGAGGACGACGATTGCGGCCAGCGCGAACAGCTTGTAATGCGATGCGGTGCGCATGCGTGGTTCACCTCGCGTAAGCCCCCAGACTGCGGTCCGGGGGTGGAGCGGTCAAAGGAACATGAGGGCCAAGCAGAGCACCAACGCGATGATCCCGGCCCCTTCGACCAGACCCGCGAGGATGAACATCGCGCCCTGAATGGCCCCCGCCTGCTCCGGTTGGCGAGCGATTCCACTGAGCGCCGCATAGCCGATCAGCCCGATGCCGATGCCGATGCCGACGATGGCCAGACCCATCCCGACGCCCGGTCCGACGTTATCGGCGGCGAACGCGGGGGTCGCCATCGCGAGAACCACGAGGAAGGCAACGAGGAGCAAATTTGCGAATCGCATTGTCGGGAACCTCCAGCGGGAATGGTTGGTTAGGTTGTTGTCTCGGTTTACTGACTTTTCTTCTGTCCGCGTTTCTAGTGCGCCGGGTGTTTCGCGAGCCCGATGAACACCGCCGTCAGGAACGTGAAGATGAACGCTTGCAGCCCGGCGATGAACAGCTCCAACAGGCTCAGCGCGGTCACCAGCAACACACTGAACGGCATCACGAGGTAATACAGCCAGTCCTTGCCCTTCGCGATCTCGATCTGGTACGCGGGGTTGTCCACCAACGCGATGAAGAACAGGATCATGAACAGCACGGTGTGTCCGGCAAGCATATTGGCGAAGAGACGCACGGCCAACACGGTCACGCGAATGAACGCGGTTGCGTACTCCAACAGCGCGATCCCGACCGTGATACCCTTGCCAAGAAACTGCATCGCCGAGCCACCTTCAATGTGGATGTGCGGGATGAATGTCTTGAGATAGCCACCGACGCCGTGGTTGCCTTCCAGACCAGCCGCATGGATGACCACGAAACTCACAAGGGCCAGCGCGCCGGTTACCATGATCGACGCGGTCGGCGACCCGAGGAACGGGAACATGCCGGCTAGGTTCATCGTGAAGATGAACAGGAACAGCGTGGTGAGGTAAGGGAGGTAGCGGTTCGCGTCGTGTTCGCCGACACCCGGCCGCACGATTTTGTCGCGCACGAAGAACAGCAGACTTTCGAGGATGTTCCAGAGTTTCCCGGTCGGCGGCTCACCGCTCGCCATCTTCCGGCCTAGCCAGACCAGACCGATCGCCACGATCGTGGCGCTGCCAGCCATGAGGAGCATGAACTTCAGCGGGATGCCGCCGATTTCGAGTCCGTGAATTTCCAGATTGGCGGTCTCGAGAATGGGCGTGTGCCCGCTATCGACGACGTGTTCGAAGGGGTCAATCGCTTTCTTACCGGCCATCGCCGCACCTCGCCTGATGCCGTTCAGAACGCTTTATCCAGTCGGCATACCCGGTTTCATACCCGCCAGCAGAGCCGTTTCGGTTATCAGCGTTGTCAGGTATGTCCCCAACACCCAACCAAAAAAAGTCAGCGGCTCCGCGTGGAACGTCGGTTTGCTGAGCAAAAACACAATCGCTGCGCCGCCGAAACCGACCGTCACCCTGACCACCGTTCCCACGCCGAGCGCCAGCAGCGGGCCGAAAATCGAGGTTTTGGTGAGCCGCTCCGCGAGGAATAGCGTCACCAGTCCCGGCGGGACTACCAGCACAACCGCGACCGCAGCGCACAGCCACTGGTATTCGCCGCGCCACAACCCCAGCGGGATCGCGAACAGCATTACCAGACCAATAGGGATACCCAAAAGAATCGCGGCCCGCCGAATCACGGCGTTCCTCCGTCTTTCGGTCCCTCACGCGGTTCCGGCTTCTGCTCCGCGAGCGCCTTCGACATCTTCACCAGATGATAGAAAGCGACGAACAGACCAACCAGAGTCAGCCCGATTGTAAACCCCGGCATCGTGCCGAGACCGAAGTCCAACAACAGCCCCAAAACAGTGAACGAAGTCATCTCCGAACCGGCGACCATAAGGCCGATCGGCAGACGGTTCCCCGGCGACGGTGGGTCGGCCGGCATGGGATTACTCACTCGGATTGCAGGACGAAGGCGTATTGTGAGTAACTTGCAGACAAAGTCAATCCGATCTCGTGAAATATTTCACAAGCGACTCGGGGCGTTCCGATCTACTCAAATCGTCTGAATTATCCCGTGTTGTGCCGAGCGGAGAGCAAACCGCGTAGGCCCGGCTCGGTGAGTTTCGCCTGCGGGGACGCAGTTCCTGAGCGTTGTGACATTGGCGCGTCGTTACAATCAGAGCAAAATCAGTCTCCAGAACCAGTTCCGGCGACCAAATCACATTGACAGATACCCCCGTGTATCCCTAAGATGAAGAGAGAGTTAGGAAAGCTCCCGCCCCGTTACAACGTCGCGCCAATTTTTCCCTGGATCGTTTGTCCGCGTCCACTTGAGTAGCCGGATTCGACATTCTTTTGGCGACTTGGGTTCGGATGATCATCCAGGCGCTGTCCTGACATTCCCGGCCTTCCTCTAATTGGCCGGGACCGCTCGACATCGCCGGGACGGACCCCGGAACTGTGGCTGTTCGGCACGGATGTTACCCAAAACCGTTCCACAACCGCCCACCTGGAGCGGGGAAGTGGCTCGCCGATGAAGACTGCTGGCTCATTGACCGCCCGGTCCAAGAAAGACCTTGCCGATATGGCTCGGCATCGGGGCGTGCGCGGCTGGGACGGAATGGATAAGCCGGCCCTTCTTAAAGCGCTCGCCAAGAATCCCGGCGCGCCCAAGTCTGCATCCAAGACCTCTCGTCCGGCTGCCAAGCCGACTGTGAAGGTTGCCGCCAAGGTCACGAAAGTGAAGAAGGCCAAGTCCGCTCCGGCGAGGCTTGCCAAGCCCGCGAAGATTGCGCCGAAACCGGCGGTCCCCAAAGTGGTCGCGAAGCCTCCTTTCGCGACGAAACCCGTAGTGAGTGTCACGCAGAAGGCCAAGTCGATTGCGCCTCCGGTCTCTGTTGCCGCGACCAAGCCGGTAGCGCCCCTTGTGAACGGCCTCAAGTCGGCCACCACCGGCTCCCCCAAGACTGTCGCTGCGCAATCCACCAAGCCGCTTCTCCCGCTGAAGCCAGTTGCCCCCGCTCCCAAGCCGATGACGAAGTCGCTAGTTCCTTCCCGTGAGCCTGCGAAGGACGTGACCGCGACCAAGCTGTTAAACCCGATTATGAAGGACCGCATTCTTCTTGCGGTGTCCAATCCGTGCTGGCTCAACGCGTACTGGGAATTGTCCAGTCAGTCAATGCAGCGGGCGGAAGCCGCGCTCCGGCAGGACTGGCACGGTGCCAGGCTCATCATCCGTCTCTTCGACGTGACCAGCCTCGATACCACGAGCACTTCCGAAACGCCGGTGCGGGACATCATCCTTCACGGCAGCGGACAGAACTGGTACATCGACGTGCCGCAACCGCCGCGAGCGTACCGGGCCGACATCGGCTACGTCTCGCGCCGCGGGGACTTCTACGTCCTCGCACGCTCGAACGTCGTGACCCCGCCGAAAGCCGGTGCTGGCGAGACCACAGATGGCCTCGAAACCTCGTGGAACGACGACGACGCAAAGTGGAAGGCCGAGCGCATTCTGGCCATGTCCACCGGGTTTGAATCGACCGGCAGTCCGGAACTGCGTGAGTTGTTCGAGGAGCGTCTCGGTCGCCCGATCGGGCCACCGAAGCAGACCGCGTTCGGCACCGGCGCGGTTCCGCCGGGCAGCGTCAAGAAGTTCTTCTTCGAGATCGATGCGAAGTTGATCGTATTCGGCCGCACCGACCCAGCCGCGCATCTGACGCTTAACAACGACCCGATCAAGTTGAGCCCGGACGGCACGTTCCGCATGACATTCAACTTGCCGGACAGTCGGCAGATAATCCCCGCCGTAGCAGCCAGCGCCGACGGCGTGGAGGAGCGCACGATCGTCCTGGCCGTCGAGCGCAATACCAAACACCTCGACCCGATGATCCACGATCAGATGAACGAAGTCTGATGGAGTGGGAAAAAGAAAAGCAGTCACGGATGAACACATCGAACGCGGATCAGAGCAGAACAGGGATTGAATCGAACTCAATTCTGTTCCTTCGGTTCTGATCTGTGTCTTCTGTGTTCATCCGTGGCTGCTTTCGGTTTGCGATCTTCTTTTCACGCATGCTCCTCGATTACCTCTTCACCGATGAGCCGGAAGCGCCGGGCGAGTTCTCGCTGGTGCGCGTGTCGCGGCGTGCAATGGCGACCACGTTCGAGATCGCGATCCCTCTCGGCTCGCACCCGGACCCGGTCGCGGCCGGAGAAGCCGCGCTCGATCTCATCGACGAACTCGAATCCCAGATGACCATCTACCGGGAAGAGTCGGAGGTGTCACGGGTGAACTCGTCTGCAATGGACGCGTTCGTTGAAGTCGAACCGCACCTGTTCGACCTGTTTACTCGATGTGCCGTCTGGACGAAGGAAACTGGCGGTGCGTTCGACCTCGCGACCGGCGCGCTCACGAAGGTGTGGGGCTTCCACCGGCGCGAGCCGCGTGTGCCGACCCCGCGAGACCGGATCGCCGCGATGCACCGCACCGGCTTTCGGCACGTCGTGCTGAACGCGGAGCGGCGCGCCGTGAAGTTTCGCGTCGCGGGCCTGGAACTGAACCTCGGTGCGGTGGGAAAGGGCTACGCTCTCGACCGCGCCGCGGCGTTGCTGCGATTGCAGTGGGGCGTGCGTTCCGCGCTGCTTCACGCCGGTGGGAGCAGCGCGTGCGCGATCGGCACGCCGCCGGGCGACGCACGCGGTTGGCCGATCCGCCTCAAGCACCCAACCAACCCTGACGGATCGCTCGGTGTGGTGCGGCTCCGCGACGCGGGTCTGGGGACTTCGGCTGCCACCTTTCAGTTCTTCGAGTATAACGGTCAGAAACTGGGTCACCTGCTCGACCCGCGTCTTGGCTGGCCGGCATCTGGCACCGCGAACGCGAGTGTGACCGCTCCGACCGCAGCGGAAGCTGATGCGATGTCCACCGCCGCGTTCGTGCTGGGTGCAACTGGCGCGGAAGCTCTGACCCGGTTGCGGCCGGCACTCGGTGCGGTGGTGTTGAGCGAAGAACCTACCCCCCCAACCCCCCGCCCTGAAGGTAAGGGGGTCGGGGGGGTAGGTCTTCAGAGCTTCAACCTCGCCTCGGACGTGTACTCTCCCCCGCCCACGCGGATCGACCCCTCATGAACCTGTCCACTCCTCTCGCCGCCATTGTCTACGCGGGCCTTGTCGGGACGCTGATCGCGCTCGTCGTCGCCACTGCTACGAACAAGTGGTCGCCGCGGGTGTTCTTCCTGCTCGCGCTCAGGCTCGCGATTGGCTGGCATTTCATGTTCGAGGGTTTCCACAAGATTCACTCGTACTACAAGGGGCCGACCGAAACGAGCCGACCGTTCAGCAGCGAGATGTACTTCAAGGTTGCGCCCGGGCCGCTGGGCGAGAAGATGCGCAAGGAGTTCTCCGACCCCGGCGCCGAGATCGCCGCTAAAGTAAAAGCCCCGAAGGACATCTCCCCCGCCGATTTCAAGAAACTGAAGGTCGAGGAGCAGGCCGCGGAATGCCCGGAAGCGGTCGCGAAACAGTTCGACGCGCTGGAGGAGAACGCTCGCGCCACTGCGAAGGCCGCGGCCGAGAGCGAATTGAAAGCGGCAACCGCGGCCGAGGCGAAGGCTGTCAAGGACGCGACTGACGCAGAGGCGAAAGCCACCAAAGACGCGAAGATCGACGAGGAAAAGGCCGCAGCGAAGAAGACTGCGGACGCCGCTCGCACGAAGGCGAAGACCGACGGTGACAAGGCTCGCGCCGCCGCGCAGAAGCGGATCGAGTCGTTCGAGACTGGCGGGGCCGAACTGATTGCCGACGCGAAGGCTGCGTACGCGCGCTGGGTGTATGGCGTGGACCCGCGGTCGACGCAGGTGAAGTTCATTACCGGGGACGTGTTCCTGACTGCACCGCAGCGACTCGATCACCTTGCCTGGGTGCGGAACCAGGCGAACGTGGCCGAGGAGCGGCAAGCGGATGGTCTCGGCAACGGCACTGGCACCGACGCGAAACGCGTCGCCGAGTACCGTACCAGCGCAATCACCGCTGAAGCGGATCTTGCACGCGACACGAACACTTTCGTCGCAGAATTGAAGAAAGACCTGAACGGCGGCAAGACGGTCGAGGAACCGCCCGTCTCCTCGCGTGGTCAGTTCATGGACCGTTTCACGATGTGGTTCCTCGTCGTCGTCGGCGCGTTCCTCATGTGTGGGCTGTTCACCAGGGTCGCGTGCGTGGTGGCGGCGGGGTTCCTGGTGATGACGTATCTGGCGCACCCGGCGTTCCCGTGGTACCCGCTGCCGCCGAACACCGAAGGCAACCCGGTGTTCATCAACAAGAACGTGATTGAGGCACTCGCTCTGCTGGCACTGGCGTGCTATCCCACCGGGCGCTGGCTGGGGTTAGACGCGCTTGTGCTGCGCCCGCTCTGCAAGTACAAGGGCGAACAACCTGTTGCCTAAGACGGACCCTCCGGGTCCGACGCGAACCGAATCATTGAACACGAACATTCTCTCCCTTGGAGTCTGGCATGTCACTCGACCTGAACCCCGAACAGAAGGCCACCGGCAAGGCGAACTTCGAGCAGGCGGCCGGCGAACTCGCCCGCGCCGGCAAGATGAACTCGATGGTCACCGGAGATGGCAAGGCGCTGCCGGCGCCCCCGAAGGACGGGGAGTATGACCGCCGCGACGTGCTCAAGGCGAGTCTGGCGGTCGGGGCGGTCGTGCCCGTGTCGGCCGCCGTGTACTACGGCTACAGTTCGTGGAAGGGCAACCAGGCGGTTCGCACCGCGCTCATCGGCACCGGCGACGAGGGCGGCGTACTCGTGGGCGACCACAACCCCGAGTACAACGAGATCGTCGCGGTGTGCGACATCCGGCCGACCAACATCAAGCGCATCTTCGACGGCGACACCGGCCCGCGAAAGGGGCTGAACAAGGTCTACGGCGAATCTACCGCCAAGAAGATCCGCACCTTCGACAGCGTCGAGGCGCTGCTGGCCGAGAAATCCAAACTCGGCCTCGAAGCGGTCGTCATCGCCACGCCGCTGAACACGCACGACGCTATCGCGAAGATGTGCATGGACGCGGGCTTGCACGTGCTGTGCGAGAAACTGATGGCCCGCACCATCACCCGCTGCAAGGACATGACGCGGTACGCGAAGGACAAGGGCCTGCTCCTCGGCATCGGTCACCAGCGGCACTACAGCACGCTCTACGCGCAGTCGCTGGAGATGCTGAACCACGGCATCCTGGGCGACATCAAACACATCCGCGCGCTGTGGCACCGCAACAACTCGTGGCCGTATGAACCGAAGGCGTTCAATCACGAGAAGTTCGACGCGAAGTACGGCATCCCGGCTTACGTCGATTCGTGGTGGAAAGAGGTGCCGAAGGCGGACGCCGACAAGCTGTCGCCGGAACGCCTGAAGGAACTCGCGTTCGGCGACCCGGAGAAGCACGGGTTCAAGGACGCGGCCGAACTGGTCCGCTGGCGGTGTTCCGAGAAGACCGGCGGCGGGCTGATGGCCGAACTCGGGAGCCACCAACTCGACGCCTCGAGCATCATCCTCGGCCACGTCCACCCGCTCGCGGTGATGGGCGTCGGCGGGAAGTTCTTCTACGGCCGCGGCACCGACCCGAGCAAGGGTAACGACCGCGAGAGCGACGACGGTGTGTTCGTCACCTTCGAGTTCCCCGGCCGCACGTACTACAAACGCGATAGCAGCGGCCACCTGCTCATCGAAGGCGGCAAGCCGGTGAAGGACAAGAACAACGAGAACGACGTGGTGGTCGTCACCTTCACGTCGTTCAACAGCAACGAGTTCGAGGGTTACGGCGAGTGGGTGATGGGCAGTAAGGGGACGATGTTCCTCGACAAGGAGTCCGACGTGTACCTGTGGCGGGAGAAGGACAAGAGCCGCAAGGGGGACACGGGCGGGCGCGATACGAAGATCACCGTCTCGGGCGCCGGCGGCGGCAAGCCCGCGATGGAGGCGACGAGCACTTGGGGTGCGGGTGGGTCGAGCGGCGCGCCGACCAAGACGACCGCGGGCGCCGCGGTGTGGGACAGCGCCGTTCGCGGCTACCGCACCGAGATGGAACACTTCGCGTACTGCGTGCGGATGTGGAAAGACAGGAAGGTTGACTACTCGAAGAACGACAAGGGCGAACTCGTCCACAAGGACATCATCCCGCGGTGCCACGGCGAAGTGGCGATGGCCGACGCGATCCTCGCGCTGACGGCGAACATGGCGATGGCGAAGCGCGAGCGGATCGTGTTCGAGGACGCGTGGTTCGAGACGGCGAAGGACGACGTGCCCGAAACGATGCACGCGAAGAAGGCGTAAAGGCGGAAGGGGAATTCACCACAAAGGCACAAAGGACACAAACAAGACTGAAGAGCGAAGAGTTCTTTTAAACACTCCTCTGCTTCGGTCTTCTTTGTGGTCTTTGTGCCTTTGTGGTTAATCCTTCTTCTCTTTCTTCTCACTCGGCAACTCCGCGATGCGGAGGTTGCGGAACAGGATGTCCGTGGTCGGGTCGTGCCCCTGAATGGAGATCGGTCCCTTCGCGGCCCGGTAACCCTGTCGTGGGTTCTCACTCTCCTTGCGGTCATCAAGCCAGTCCACCGCTTGGTAGCCGTTCACCCACGTCGCGATGTGCTTCCCGTCTGCTACAACCGTCATCGTGAACCATTCGTTATCGTTGCTCACAACCTTCCGCGCCGCGATGCGACGGTAGATCGCGCCCGTGCCGTAGTCCTTCGGCTTGGTGCGGTCTTCGCCCTCGAAGGCGTTCTGAATCTGCGCCTCATAGCCATTCTGATACTGGCCGGGGATGCAGCGGAAAAAGAACCCGCTGTTGAGCGCCTTACCGAGTGTCTTACACTCGAATTGCAGCACGAAGTTGCTGAACTCCTTCTCAGTCACGAGATCGCCGGGACCGTTCTTGACGGACAACTCGCCGTCCTTCGTGACTTCCCATTTCGACGCCATGCGCTTTGGGTCGGCCGCGTTGACCTTCCAGCCGTCGAGGTTCTTCCCGGTGAAGAGCGGCTTGTCTTTCGTCGCGGGCATTGCACTCAGGCGCCCGACGCGCACGGTCGTGCCAGCCGGAACACGGATGATCACGCGCAGCAGGTCGCCGTCGAGTGCGAGCGCCGTCAAGCCGTTTCCGAGTTTGTTCGTATTGGCGTACTTGGCGGTAAGTGAGATGCGCGGCCGTTTGGTTTCGGGCAGGTCGGCTGGGAAGTCGAGTTGGATTTTCACGAAACTCGCTGGGAACGCGGTCGTGCAGGTCGCGGTTGTCGCCTTCGTGCCGCCGAGAACCATCCACCCGTCTTTGACTGTGGTTTCGCCCTCGGTCGTCCAGCCGAAGAGGGTTTCGCAATCGAAGAGCATCAGTTCGCCTGAGGCGATTTCGGTTGGTACGAGTTTGTCCGGTTTCTTGTCTTCGGCGAAGCAAGGCGATGCGACCGCGAGTAGCGCGAGCGCGGTGAGTAAGCGGAACATGAGGCACCTTCACGTTGGGGGAGGTTACATCGTCGTTTCCGCGATGGCCGTGGTCAAGCCTTCGCGATAGCTCGCGAACACCGGCGACCAACCGAGCGCGCGGAACTTCGTCGCGTCAATGCGGCGGTTCGGTGAGCCTGGCTCGGCGCGGTGATCGAACTTCGCTTCTGGCGCGTGCAGCAGTTCCGCAAGCCGCGTGTAGAAGTCGCGACGCGACACCGGCGTGCCGTCACCGATGTTGTACGTCTCGCCGGGCGCGCCGTGGGTCTCAGCCAGGAGAACTGCGGACGCGGCATCTGCGACGTGAACCAGGTTCAGCCACTTGTCCGTGTCGCCGCTGAGCGGTTCGCCCTTGAGGATAGGTTGCTTGCGAAGAAGCCGGTCCGGTCCGTACAGACCGGCGCTCCGGAGAAGGATCGCGTTGGGCTTCTTGGAGCGAAGCAGGTGTTCCGCTTCGAGTATGACCTTCCCGGCTTCTTCCGTAGGTTCGGTGATACTGTCCTCGGTCACCCACTCGCCGTTGCTTTGACCGTACACGCTCGTGCTGGAAACGTAGACGAACCGCGCGCACGGCGGGAGCGTATCGAGAACGTGCGCCAGACCGGTGACGTACACGTCGCGCATCGACTTCCCCGCACTCCGGTCCATACCGACTGCGTAAAGGACCGTGGCCGCGGCTGGCAACGTTCGCAGGCTGCTGGGTTCGAGTACGTCGCCGGTGATGGGTTCGATGCCAACGCTTCGCAGTGTCCTCTCGTTCTTGCGCGTGAGCGCGGCAACACGCATCCCTTGAGCAAGCCAGCGCTGCGCGACGCGAAGACCCAAATACCCACATCCGAAGATCAGTCGTGTATCGGCTGGCGGAAGGAGGGGTGACATTGAGCGCCTGTTGCCCTAACTATTCGGGGTAACGGTTTACGGCCTTGCGCAGCCCCGAGACCCAGCATGTCCGAACCGCCCGTTTCCACCCACCCACCCGCGAGCGACCCGGCTCCCGTGCCGACCGAACCGGTTGCGCCCGCGGACCTCGCACCGGTGCCGTCGCGGCGGGAACGGTTCGCGTGGTATGCCGGCGCTATGCTCCTCGCGTCTGCACTGGTCTTCGTAGGTCTGCGGCTCTGGAGCCAGGATCTCCACGCACCATTTTACTACGACCTCGACTCGATACTGTACCTGCCGCTCGTCAAGACGACGATCGACAACGGCACCCACTGGCGCAACGACCGGATGGGCGAACCCGGCGTGCAGGAACTCTACGACTTCCCTGTCATCGACTACCTGCACCTCAAGATTCTCTGGTTCTTCGGTCGGTTCACGTCCGACGTACTGCTCGTGTACAACCTGTACAACTTGCTCACGTACCCGCTCACCGTGCTGACCGCGATGTTCGTGCTGCGGTGTCTGAGACTCTCGCTCCCAGCCGCCGCGGTGGGTGGGCTTCTGTACGCGTTTCTCCCGTTCCACCAGGAACGCTACCACCACTACTTCCTAGCGGCGTACTGGGTCGTTCCGCTGTCGCTGCAGCCGGCGCTTGCCATTTGTAAGGGCGAGTTCCCACTGTACCCGCGTAACCCAGACGGCACGCGTAGGCGGAACCTCCTTTCGTTCGGCGCGTTCTGGCCGCTGGCGCTCGGTGTGATGACCGCGTCGGGGGGCGCGTACTATGCGTTCTTCGCGTGCGCCTCCTACGCTTTCGCCGGGGTATACGCGAGCGTGATGTTCCGTACCTGGCGTGGGGCGCTCTCGGCCGCGTGGGTCGTCGCGCCGGTCGTCGCGATTGGCTTCGCGTATCACATCCCAACGTTCGCGTACCAGTGGAAGAACGGCGGGAATCCGATTACCGACCGGATGCCGGAAGAGGCCGAGGTGTTCGGACTGAAACTCACGCACCTGATCCTCCCCGCGAACGACCACAACGTGACGGTATTGTCGCGGTTCCGCGCGATGTATAGCACCATCCACCGTCCCGTAGACGCCGAGAGCGCCGGGTCTCTCGGCGTGGTCGGCGCCACCGGGTTGGTTACACTCTTGGTGATGGCAGTTTTCCCGCACCGGCGGCGGTGGCCCGAAGGCCCGCTCGCGGGGTTGGTGCTGTTCCTGATTCTGCTCGCGACCGTCGGCGGATTCGGGTCGATCTTCAACGTGCTGGTGACAGCGCAAATCCGCGCGTACAACCGGATCAGCGTGTTCATTGGGTTTTTCTGCCTGTTCGCGGTGATGTGGTGGGCGGACCGGTTCCTGCTCACACGCACCGGGCGCCGCGCGAAGCAGTTGCGATACCCGGCGTTCGCGCTGCTGTTCCTGCTCGGCTACTGCGATCAGACCCCCTGGGGCTGGAACTGGTTCAACCCGGATGGCATGTCGACGATCGAGAGGCAGGCAGAGCGATACCGGTCCGATAAGCGGTTCTTCAAGGAGATCGAGGAGAAGGCTCCGGGGTCGCGCGTGTTCTGTTTGCCCTACGTCGCGTTCCCTGAAAGCCCGCCAGTTCAGAAGATGCCGAACTGCTACGAGCACGCTCGCGGGTTCCTCATGACCGACACACTCACCTGGAGTTTCGGCGCAGTGAAGCGGCGCGAGGCGGACAGTTGGCAGCGGGTTGTGGCGTTCGAGAAGCCCGAAGATTTCCTCCAGCGAATCGTGGCTCGCGGGTTCGACGGCCTCTTCATCGACGGTCGCGGGTACCCGCCGCGCCCCGCGGACCACGGTCAGGGCGAACCCGTCAGCGCAGTGAACCCGCGAGCGTCGATTCATGCGCTCTACGGCAAACTGGTCAAGCAGAACGCGGCGCGGCTTCCAGAGGTTATCCACGAGGACGGCAAGCAGTTCTTCCTCGACCTGCGGCCATATCGGGACTCGCTCAGAGCGGTGGACCCGGTTCTCTATGAGAAGAACGCGACCGAGGAACGGGAGTGGATCGCCCCGTTGTGGCTCAAGGGATTCACGGTATTCGACACGATCCATGACAGCAAACCGGCGCAGTGGGGAACCCACGATGCGACACTCGTGTTCGTCAACCCAACCGACCGGACCCGGACGATCGACTTCTCGTTTACGATCGGCATCGAAGTGAACGGTGAGTTTCATTTCTCGTTCACCGGACTTGAGGGGCTGGTGGGTGGTGAGTTCGACCTGGAGAGGTACCACGACGAGGCCGCGCCGTGGCGCACGCGGCAAAGCGTGGGGCGGGCGTTCCACGCGATCAAACTGCCGCCGGGTCGCTCCACGCTACGCATCCGTTGCACCCCGCCACCGTCCTTTTTCCCGGCCGACCACCGGAAACTGTGCTACTTCATCGAGGATTTCCGACTGGTGGAGAAGTAGTCATTGGTCATTGGTCGATAGGGAGGAGAGGCTCGCACTTCCGCGTTGCTTTGACGGATGACCAATGACGCCATGACGTATAATCCCGTAGTGCCAAAGAAACGGTTCCTCTCTCCCGTTTGAGGTGCGTTCATGCCTGCCGTGCCCCCCGGCAACCCGCCTTCTAATCCATTCGTCAGTTCGCCGACGTACCTGATGGCGTGCCAGCAGTTGCGGAATGTCGCGCGCGAGATCGAACTCGACGCGGGCGTTGCCGAACGGCTCATGCTGCCGAAGCGGTCGCAGATCGTGTCCGTGCCCGTGCGCATGGAAGACGGTCGCACCGAGGTGTTTGTCGGCTACCGCGTCCAGCACTCGCTCACCAGCGGAGCGAGCAAAGGCGGCTTGCGGTACGCGAAGAACGTGGACCTGGGC
This sequence comes from Planctomycetia bacterium, assembly GCA_005772955.1. Lineage (GTDB taxonomy): Bacteria > Planctomycetota > Planctomycetia > Gemmatales > Gemmataceae > Gemmata. Next base: position 44,952 of record SXID01000006.1, on the reverse strand, counting down.
GAGGTCGCGGCGCTCGCGATGTGGATGAGTTGGAAATGCGCCATCATGAACCTGCCGTTCGGCGGCGCGAAGGGCGGGATCGCGGTGGACCCGGCTGAGTTGAGGGGGAGTGAGAAGGAGCGACTCACACGCCGGTTCACCGACGAGATCCAGAACATCATCGGCCCGCGCATCGACGTGATGGCCCCCGATATGGGCACCGACGAACAGACGATGGCGTGGATTTACGACACCTACTCGATGAAGGTCGGGTACGCGTGCCCGGAGATTGTGACGGGCAAGCCGGTCGAGTTGGGCGGATGTGTTGGTCGCAAAGAAGCCACCGGGCGCGGCGTGGTGTACTGCATCTCGGAAGCGTTCACCGAACTTAACATTCGCCCGGAGGGCGCGACCGCCGTCGTGCAGGGGTTCGGCAACGTCGGCTCGGTCACGTGCGAGGAGTTGGTCAAGATTGGCGTGAAGGTGATCGCGGTCAGCGACCGCTATGGGGCGATCCGCAACGACCGCGGGATCGATGTCGCGAAGTTGGTGGCTTACGCCGCCGCCGCCGCGAACAAACGGAAAACCGTGGCCGGGTTCCCGGAGGCCGAAGCCATCCCGGACGCGGAATTGCTCACCACTCCCTGCACGGTTCTCATCCCGGCCGCGATGGAGCGGGTCATCACTGCCGAGAACGCCGGCAAGTTGAGATGTCGGGTGCTGGCCGAGGGCGCGAACGGCCCGACCGACCCGGAGGCCGACGCGATCATCGCGAACACGGACATCTTCGTCATTCCGGACATCCTGTGCAACGCGGGCGGCGTGACCGTGTCGTACTTCGAGTGGGTGCAAGACCTCGCGCAATTCATGTGGGACGAGGAAGAAGTCAATCTCCAGTTGAAGAGGCAGATGCTCAGGGCATTCAAGCGGGTACGCGACGAGGCGAAGGCACGGAAGTTCGGAAACCGGCTCGCGGCCCTGAGTATCGGTGTGCAGAAGGTGGCATGCGAGAAAGCGAAACGCGGCCTGTATCCGTAGCGGTGAGCAAAGCAGAGGAGTAGCCACGGGTGCGCACAGAGAAACACGGATCCGATAAGACAGCAGAATTGAGTTGAAGATCTTTGATCTTCTCTGATCTGTGTTTCTCGGTGTGCACCCGTGGCTACTCTTCTGTCTCCGTTCTTACTCTTCTCTCATATCATCACATCGCGTTTCGCGTGAAGCCCCTACTGATCCCCAGGACAATCGCCGATGGCCAGCGATGGCTCGATCCCGCCCGCTGGAGCGCCGGTCCGCGCCCGCTGGTGGGTAGATGCGATCTGGCTACTGCTCCTCGCGGTGTGGTCGGGCGCGTGGTGCCTTAGCGCGGCACCCGACCTCGGCCTCACCTATGACGAAACGTTCTACATTGATGCTGGGCTGGAATCGTGGCACGGTTGGACCCGCGACGACGGCAAGCGAAAAGGCTTCGACCACCACACCACCGCGATCACCGGCGTGATGCCGTTGCCCATCGACGCCATCACGCTGCCGCTATTCGTTCACGAACAACACGTCGGCGCGAAACTGGCGAATCAACAAGCGAAACTGGAACGGCTGCGGTGGGTGCGTGCGGTTACGCTCGGTTGGCTGTGGCTGCTCGTCCTCTGTGGATGGCGCCTGGGACACGCGGTGGGCGGTCCGTGCGCCGGGCGCATTGCGGCCGGGTTGCTCGCGACCGACCCGAACTTCCTGGGTCACGCCTCACTCGCGACCACCGACATCGCTGCGTGTGCCGCGCTGATGGCGTTCGCGCGCGCCGTCTACGCCGGACGCGGTGGCGGGTGGTGGAAACGCCTCCTCCTACCGGGCCTGTGGTTCGGGGTCGCGGCGCTGTGCAAGATTTCCGCGCTGCTCTACGGCGGTCTTATCCTCGTCACGCTCGAAGTGTGCTTCCGGTTCGCGTCTGGCGCGATGTCGCGCCCACTGGGGGGCGATCTGAAAGCGTGGGGCTGGAAGGTTACCGGCGCGGTATTCCGCTCAGTGCTGAACGCGGCGACGATCCTCGTAATCGGAATCGCCATCGCGGTGACATACTTCGGCATCCCGGATGAGGGGAAGCGCCCGTTCGACGCGGTCGCGGGTACTATTCCCCCCCACGAACCGTTGAAGCCGAAGTACATGGCGTGGGCAGCGAAGTCGGACCGCGTGCCGCACGCGGCTTGCGCGTTCGCGTTCCAGTGGTGGTACAACTCCCGCGGCCGACCGAGCTATCTCAACGGCACCTTCTACCCCGAAGCCTATCCCTACTACTTCCCCGAAATCCTGCTGATGAAGGTGCCGCTGCCGATCTTCCTGCTTGCGCTCGTTGCGCTGCCGCGAGTGCGTGCCGTCGCGAATCCGCTTACGCTCGTCACGCTCCTGTTGCTCGCGACGCTGCTCACCGCGAACCTTCAGATTGGTGTGCGGCTCGCGTTCCCAGCGGTCGCGGTCGGTTACGTCGCGGTCGCGGTCGCGGTGGGTCGCGGATACCCGCGGTGCGCGCCGTGGTTTGGTCTCCTCGCGGTTCTCACGCTCGCGGTAACGTCCGTGTGGGTGTGGCCGAACGGGTTGGGCTACTTGAATCAAGCGCACGGCGGACTGGAGGCGGCCCCGCGGCGCGTGAGCGATTCCAACGTCGACTGGGGGCACGGTCTACCCGACCTCAAGAAGTGGCACCTCGCAAACGGGGAACCGCCGATCCGCGTGTGGTACTTCGGCACCGATCCCGCGGTGGATCGACCGCCGTTCCAGAGGTTCGCGTTCGAGGCACAGAAGGATGACAAGGGCAACCACGTGAAGGACGAGGACGGCAAAGACATCGAGGTCGCGAGGAACACGGACGGCAATAACGAGGTGATCAAGAACGTGGCCGATCTGCGACGCACGATTGGTCCGCGCATCCTCGCGGTGGGGCACACCGTGGTGTCGCTGCACCCGAACGGCTCGCCCGCGAAGACCGTCGCGCTGGAGTACCTTCGCACACGCCGCCCGCTCGCGCGCACCGCGACGTTCACCCTGTACGACTTCCGCGATGCGAACGGCGCACCGCCGCTGGAGTGACAGCGGGCCTTCCGTTTGACCGGTTTCCGCCTGTTCTTGTTACCGTCCGGAATCGTAATTGGGGGCTGTGTCGATGCTCTCGTCGTCCGCGCCGGCGGGCCGGGAACCTGCTTGCAGTGATAGTCGGCGTGCTGGCTCTTGCGCTCGTTGCTGCTGACAACGCCTTGTGCGCTCCAAATGGGCCGCGGGCCAGGGAGTGGACCGAGATTCGGTACTCCCTCGATCACATTCGCACGCGGGCGCAGCGCATCCACGATGCGATCCAGCGCTACCCGGCAGCGACGATTGTGTACGTGTTTCCTTCTGTCGCGGAGAAGAGACGGCTAGGCGATCTAGTGGTTCAACCCGAAGCGATGCGCGCGGCACAAGACCTCGGGTTGCAGTGCGTGAATGGCGGGTCCGGGACTCTCCCCCAGAAGTGGGAATACTTCGCCGGCAACCTTGCGATATTGGAGTGGCTGACGGATCGCCACGGGATCCCGGAAGATCAACTCACGGGATTGGTCGTGGTCGGTGAACCGGAACCGGATGCCGATCCGCGATACGAAGCAACAATGCGAGCGCGGTTTCCGGCTCAACCTCCCGGACCGATTCCATGTGCGCCGCGTGGTTTCGCTTGACTGGGTTTCGCTGTTTCGTTATTCGCGCCGTCAAGCCAATTCGCCGTCGTTGATGTCGGAAATGAGGGCCGAATACCGGCCCTGGCGCGCGGAACAATTCGGTATGTAGTGATGGTGGCGCGAAAAAATCGCAGAAACCGGGCAGTATCGGGTGACGTGCAACTTGTTTTTCACAGTCACTACGTTACGATTCGTTCTTAAAGCGTTCTCGTTCCGGCGCGCGTCGTCGGTCGGATCGCACCCGTCGAGTTTGGTGCGCGTTGCACCAAGCCCGGGATTCGCGGACCTGTGGAGGTCACCCGGCGTATGTTCGAGTCCGACGCCCGACACCCGCTCATTGAGCATCCGGTCGCTCCGACCGTGAGCGGGTTCGAGGACGAAGAGCCCCCGAGTCTTTCACGGCGGCACTCGCTGTGGAAGGACGTGACCGACGAGCAATGGGACGACTGGAGGTGGCAGACCCACAACTCCATCCGATCCGTTCGTCAACTGCGCAACCTGCTCCACTTCAGCCCCGAAGAACTGGAAGTACTCGGTCGCCTCGAGGGCGAGTACAAACTCGCCATCCCACCGTACTACTTCTCGCTCATCGATCCCGACGACCCCAACGACCCGATCCGGTTGCAGTCGGTGCCGTCACCGCTGGAAGCCGAGAACCCGTCTGGGTACGAACTCGACGACCCGCTCGAAGAGGACAAAGACTCGCCGGTGCCCGGCCTCACGCACCGCTACCCGGATCGCGCGCTTCTGATCACCACTCCCAACTGCACGATGTACTGCCGGTACTGCACGCGCAAGCGCGCCACGCTTACACGCGGCGGGTGGGAGGGCGTCAGCGCCGACGATGAGCGGATGATCGACTACATTCGCAATCATCGCGAGATCAAGGATGTGATCGTCAGCGGCGGCGATCCGCTCACGCTTCCCGTCGGTAAACTCCGCTTCTATCTGGAGAGCCTGAAGGCGATCAACCACGTCGACGTGATCCGCGTCGGTACGCGCGTGCCAGTCACGCTGCCGCAGCGGTTGTACGACCCGGAGTTGATCGACCTGCTTGCCTCTGCCGAAAAGGTGTACATCCAGACGCACTTCAACCACCCGCGCGAAGTGACACCGGAGGCGATGCGGGCCTGTAAGTCACTGCTGCGTGCCGGGATGCCGATCAACAACCACTCGGTGCTGTTGAAGGGCGTCAACGACGATCTCGGCACGATGCGATCGCTGCTCCGCAATCTCCTGAAGGCAAAGGTGCGTCCGTACTACCTGTTCCACTGCGACCCAGTGACCGGCGCCGGGCACTTCCGCACCAGCGTGTGGAAGGGGCTTGAGATCATGGAAGGGCTGCGCGGCCATATGAGCGGCATCGGCATCCCGACCTATGTGGTCGATAGCCCGCACGGTGGCGGGAAGATCCCGATGATGCCGAACTACCTCGTCTCGATGTCCGACGACGCGGTCGTGTTGCGTAACTACGAGGGACTGTTGATCCGCTACCAGGCGGAAGACAAGCCCGCCGCGAACGGTCAGCCTACCAACACTCGCGGCGTGAGCGGGCTGTTGCAAGGCGACAAGACTGCGCTGATTCCCGCGAACAACGAACGGATGGCACGGCGCAAGCCGAGTGCGGTCCGCGACAGGTGCAGTGGTGAAGGCGGTGACGGTGAACCGACCGAAGCTAACACCGATGGCGGCGCGCTGCGGCCGATTGTCCCGCTTCCGATGCTAAGCAACAACGGTAACGGTCACACCGCCAAGAACGGGTAGCCCCGCCGACCCTTTTCCGAACAACCCCAGGCTTGTAGCCTGGGGTTGTTCGTTCTGTTCGACGTACTCTGTTGCCGAGGGACTGAGATGTCCGCCACCCCACCGACTGACCCGAAGAAAGCGGCTGAGCGTGAGTCCTCCAACGCGATCATCTGGGCCTTGCTCGCGTCCGCGTTCGCCATCGGCATGTTCGTGTACGCGGGGAAGGTGGAAGCCGAGAAGCGGAACCTCTACTTCCTCATGGGCGCGGTCGGCGCGATCGTGGCCGCGGTGAATGGCTATGGCGCCTGGACCGCGGTGCAGAAGTCGAAGTCGAAGTAGGCGGGTCGATTATTCTTCGCCGCGCGCGGCTTCACGAGTCTCACGAAGCCGCAAGCGGCACGCCAGGAGTCCCGCCATGCGAATTGGAATCGCTTGTACCCTCAAGCCGGACGGCCCGCTCCCGACGGGGGCGCCGGACGACCTTCACGAAGAGTTCGATTCCCCCGTCACCGTGAAGGGCATCGGCGACGTGTTCCGCTCGCTCGGTCACACGGTCATCGAGTTAGGCGACGGACGTTCTTTCATCGAAGCAGTTCTCAAATCCCCCCCCGATCTGGTGTTCAACTTCGCGGAAGGCGTCGGGGTGAGCCGCTCGCGAGAGTCCCGCGTCCCGGCTGTGTGCGAGATGCTCGGCATCCCCTACTCCGGCTCCGATCCGCTCGCGCTCGCCGTGGCGCTCGACAAGGACATGACGCGGCGTGTCGCGGAGTCGCTGGGCGTGACGGTGCCAAAGGGTATCACGCTCGCGCCCATTGTGGGCGAATACGACGGCGACTTCGCGGAGTTCCCGCCGATTCTCGAAGAAGCCGGGCTGACGCTTCCAGTGATCGCGAAACCGACCTGTGAGGGGTCGAGCAAGGGTATCCGCAATCGGTGCCTGATCAAAACGCTTGCGGAGTTCGGCCCGACCATCGTGGGCTTGTGGAAGGACTACCAGCAACCCGTTCTTGTTGAGGAGTACATCAGAGGGGACGAGGTGACGGTCGGGTTGGTGGGCAACGACCCGCCGCAGTCGATCGGCATCATGCAGGTGATTCCGCGGCAGTCGCCGGCGGACTTCGTGTACAGCCTCGAAGTGAAACGCAACTGGCGCGAGACGGTGGATTACGTCGCGCCCGCGAAACTTCCGCCCGACGTGTCGCGTGCGATCGAAGCCGACGCGATGGCCGTCTACGCGGGGTTGGGTTGTCGTGACGTGTCACGCATCGACTTCCGCGTCCGTGACGGCGTGCCGTACTTTCTGGAAGTGAACCCGCTGCCGGGGCTGAACCCCGAGTCCAGCGACCTGTGCTACCTCGCGTACCGCATGGGGCTTACGTACCCGCAACTCATCGGCATGATTCTCGATGCCGCGACCGCGCGCTGCGGGCTGAAGTGACCACATCGGGAGACTGCGATGATCTCCACACGCGACCTATCCGCGCTCCCGGACATCGACACCCTCAAGCGGCTCATGCAGAGCATGGCGATGCTCGACGCGATCTTTTCGCCAGAGTGGGAATCGCGGTACTACTCGTTCAATTCCAAGTGGTCGAAGGGCGAGCAGATGGGGTCGATGCGAGACGGCTGCGGTGACGACCTGTTCGCACTCTTCACAGAACGCGGCTGCTTCCTGAAGGGGTTCGCACACGAATCTGAGATGACGCCGTACAAGCGGAAACCCAAGAGCGTGTGGCCGGGCGTGGTCGATCGGGTGCCATCAGCGTTTCAGAGCGGGCTGAACCAACCGGCGTTCGACCCGGCAGATACCACGTTTTGCATCTGGCGGGAGTACAGCGACACCGCGTGGCAGCGCGGCGAGATCGAGTTCCCGAAGGTGCCGCCGCGGTTCGACGGTTCGCCCGGCGACCGGGACGGTTCCATCAGCCTGCTCGCGCCCTACGATGGCAAGCCGGAAACGTACCTCGCCTGGGCTACCGACTACTGGTTGGATGACGAGGAGAAGGGTTACTCGCTGACGCTCGAACACGTTCAGCGTGTCTACGATCACAAGCCGCTCGCGAACGCATTCGTGGCAGCGATCAACCCCGCGAGGACGCTCCGATTGCTCGCTGCCGACATCACCGAGATCGGCTACCCGCGCCGCGGGCGGTAGACGTTCGTGCCACATGCGGCTTCCGCGCCGTTTGGCGCGGTTGTGCGGCTTTTCGCCCGACGCGCATCCGCTGGTGGTACCAGATTCGCCGGAACGTCTTTGGCGTTCGCGCCGCCGAGACGATAACCTCCGCATTCCCGGCACTCGCGCCGGGCGCTCCGGTTCCGAGCTGCACCATGACCGCCCCTTCCATACTCATCCTGTACAACGAACCCGTCCTCCCGGTCGAGCACCCGGACGCCGGCTCCGAACACGACGTCCTCGACACCGTCAACGATACTTTCAAGGTGCTCAAGGCCGCCGGGTTCGAAACTACCAAACTCGGGATCAACCACGATCCGCAACCACTCCTCGACCGGCTCAAGCAGAACCGGCCGGACGCGGTGTTCAACCTGTTCGAGGGGATCGCCACGCAGACCGGCACCGAGGTTTCCGCCGCGGCGCTGCTCGAATGGCTCAACGTCCCATTCACCGGGTGCCCGTCGCCGTCTCTCGCGCTCGGGCGCGACAAGATTCGCACGAAGCACATTCTCGCCGCGACCGGCATTCCGACCCCGGATTACGCGGTCATCGACGCGCTGCCGGTCCCGCGCTGGCGTTGTCCGTGGCCCGCGATCGTGAAGCCCGCGTACCAGGACGCGAGCATCGGCATCGACCAGAACAGCGTCGTTACCTCGCAGAAGCAACTCGAAGATCGCGTGATATACCTGCTGGCGACCTACGGTCCGCCGGTGCTGGTGGAGCGGTTCGTGTTGGGGCGCGAATTCCACGTGAACATCATCGAAGAACTGGACCCCGCACCGAACGCGCTGCCCCTGGTGCTGCCGCTGGCGGAGATCGCGTTCAAAAACAACCAGCCGGGGAAGTGGGCGGTGTACACGTTCGCGGCCAAGTGGGACGAGAACAGTGCCGAGTACACAGCCGCACCTTTGGTAGCGCCCGTCGAAATCCCGGCGGACGATTTCGCTCGCCTCGAAGTGATCGCGCAGCGATCGTTCCGCTCGCTGTGTTGCCGCGACTATGCCCGCATCGACGTGCGCATGGACGCGGACGGCAAGTTCTACGTGTTGGAAGTGAACCCGAATCCGTACCTGAACAGCCTCGCGCTCGTGAACGGGTTGCTCGCCATCGGGCGGACACAGGAGCAGTTGCTCGTGAACCTCTCGCTTGCCGCGATTGCGCGCGGCGGGAAACACGTCCCGCGTGACGCGGTCGAAATTCCTGTTGGGGTTATCACGGTGTGAGCGGAAACCGGTGGCGTCGGGTCGCGCGGGGGAGTGTAATAGGGTTACCTGCCAGTACCCTCCCGCCCGGTAGCGCACGATGTACACACTTCCGCTTCTAATCATTGCCGCGATTCCCGCGGTGGAACTCGCACCAGCACCACACAGCGCCGAAGTCTCTCCGAAGGAGGTCCGCGCGGCGGTCGAACGCGCGCTGCCGTATCTGGAGAAGAGTTCCGCGGGCTGGCGCACCGAACGCAAGTGCGTCACGTGTCATCAAGTCCCGTTCGCCATCTGGGCGCTCAACGACGCGAAGGCGCGCGGACTCGCGGCCGATGCGGCCAAACTCGACGATCTCACCGCGTGGGCGTTCAAGTTCTGTACCACCGACGAGAACAAGGGCGAGCGCACCGGCGGCTTCCACCTGACCTCGGTGTTCCTGACTCTCTCGCAGAACGGCACCGCACCGCGCGAGGATGCGCTGAAGGCGTATCCGTTCTTCGAGACACTGTTCGCGAAGCGACAGAAGGAAGACGGCTCGTGGCGTGAGGGGCGGCAGATCAAACTCGCGAACGCGCCGCGCGAAGCCGACGAGGTCGATACGATGTGGACGCTTCTGGCGATCAAGTCGCTGGAGCGTCTCAGTGACAAACTCCCTGACGCGACGCGGAAGGCGCTCGCCGCGGAGCGCGACAAGGGACTGGCGTTCCTCAAGACCGCGAAGCCGGGGACGCGACTCGACTGGCTCGCGATTCGCGTGTTGGTCGCGAAGGAGTACGACCCGCCCGAGAAAGCACGCGAGTACCTGAAGGAACTCCGCGACCAGCAGAACGCGGACGGCGGCTGGGGCTATGTGCGTGGCGGTGCGAGTTACCCGCACACGACTGGCGAGTGCCTGTACGCGCTCGGCGTGATGAGCCTGGACGCGACCGACGAGAGCGTGCGGCGCGCGTCGAAGTACCTGCTAGCGTCGCAGAAGTCCGACGGGTCGTGGGCCGCGAAGAGCCGCGAAACCTTCAACACGAAGCCAGACCTTGTTCGCGACACGAGCGTACACTGGGGCACCGCGTGGGCCGCGCTCGGACTGATGCAAACACTGCCGAAGAAGTAGAAGCGGAGTTGGCGAACGGGCGTTTTCCCTTGCTCGCTCGCCTGAACGTCGAGTAGTCTGCAATCTCATCCCGCCGAACACTCTCCCTGCCGAGGCTTCCATGCCCGCTCAGCGTCTCCCCAAGTGTCCCGGTGTTCCGCGGCGCACGTTCCTCCGCGTCGGCGGTCTCGCGCTCGGCGGTATCGCACTTCCGCAACTGCTCCGCGCCGAGGAGCAAGCCGGACACCGCACCGCGCACAAGTCCATCATCATGGTCTTCCTGTCCGGCGGGCCGCCGCATCAGGACATGGTCGATCTGAAGATGGACGCGCCCGACGATATTCGCGGTGAGTTCAAGCCGATTCGGACGAACGTGCCCGGCCTCGACATCTGCGAACACTTGCCGCGCCTCTCGAAGATGATGGACCGGTTCGCGGTGATCCGGTCGCTGGTCGGCTCGGAGGGGCAGCACTCCGCGTATCAGTGCGTGACCGGTCGCACGCAGCAGAACCAACCGGGCGGCGGGTGGCCGTCGTTCGGATCGATTGTCGCGAAGGTGCAGGGCGCGGTCACGGAGTCGGTGCCGCCATTCGTCGGGCTGTCGCCCAAGATGACGACCACCACCTGGGCGAACCCCGGTCAGCCGGGTTTCCTGGGTCGCGCGTACGCACCACTCACGCCCAACGCTGATGGCATGGCGAACATGGCGCTTCGCGGGATGACCGTGGAGCAACTCGGCGACCGAACGACACTGATGCGGAAGTTCGACACGCTCCGACGCGAACTCGACGCTACCGGCGCCATCGAAGGCGCGGAAGAGTCCACCCGGCGCGCGCTCAACATCCTCACGTCCACCCGGATCGCGGACGCGCTCGACCTCTCGAAGGAAGACCCGCGACTGCGTGACCGTTACGGCCGCGGGTCGACCGAACCGGCCGGGTACGGTGACGCCGGTCCGCTGCTCAACGACTACTTCCTCGCGGCGCGGCGCCTGGTCGAAGCCGGGGCGCGTGTCGTGACGCTCGCGTATGGCCGCTGGGACTGGCACGGCAAACCGCACGGGACCACGTTCGAGAACTCACGCCACCACTTCCCAATGCTCGACCGCGGCCTCTCCACGCTGGTCGAAGACCTGCACCAGCGCGGGCTGAGTGAGGACGTGTCGGTGGTGGTGTGGGGCGAGTTCGGGCGCACCCCGAAGATCAACAAGGACGGTGGCCGCGACCACTGGCCACAGGTCGCGTGCGCGCTGCTCGCCGGCGGAGGGATGAAAACCGGTCAGGTGATCGGCAGCACCAACCGACTGGGCGAGACCGCAAAGGACCGCCCCGTTCATTTCCAGGAAGTGTTCGCCACGCTGTACCACAACCTCGGCATCGACCTCGCGACCGCCACCGTGAAGGACGTGACTGGGCGTCCGCACTACCTCGTCGATGCCGACATGAAACCGATGCGCGAGTTGGTGTGAATCATTGACCCGGCCTGCTGACGCAGGCGGTTCGACGAGACTTGTCGAACCGCCTGCGTCAGCAGGCCGGGTAACTCCTTCGAGGGATTACCATGCTACGGCTTTGCATCCCGGCGGCGCTGCTTGTGGTCGCGTTCGTCGCACTTCCGTCGCGTGCCGCTGACGACGACGTGGCCGCGAAGCAGGTCGAATTGAAGAAGGGCGACAGGATCATCTTCTTCGGCGACTCGCTCACTCAACTGGCCGGGCAGGACGCGCCGAAGCAACACGTCACGAAGGGGTACGTGCGCCTCGTGCGAGAAACGCTTCAGGAGAAGCACAAGGACAAGGGCATCGAGGTCGATTGGGTCGCCACCGGCGGCCACACGGTTCCCGATCTGCTCAAGCGAGTCGAGAAGGACGTGATCGCCAAGAAACCGACGATCGTGGTCATTCAGATCGGCTGTAACGACGCTCGCCGCATTCCGAAGGACACTTTCAAGAGCGGTCTGGAGGAACTGTTTGAGAAACTCCAGAAGGAGAGAATTCAGGTGGTGTTGTGCTCGCTCACGAGCGTGGGCGAGAAGCACGACGGCACTAACAAGGACGACCCCAATCTCGACGGATTCGCGGTGGTCGCGCGCGAAATTGCGAAGGCGAAGAATCTGCCGCTGAACGATCTCCGCAAAGCCTTCATCGAGTACTGGAAGAAGAACAACCCCGACAACAAGCCGAACGGGTTCCTCACCTACGATGGGAACCACTGGAACGACACCGGTCACAAGTTCGTCGCGGAGCAGATGCTTAAGAAGTTCAAGTGATCGCCGTTTAAAGTAGTAGGCACACTCCGTGTGCCGTCGCTTCGCAACTCGTTGCGGCAACGGCACAAGGAGTGTGCCTACTACTTTGAACAACCCAACCCATTGCAACGCGACGCGCATCGCGGATGATGGCGTGGAACTTCTCCCTTCTCCTGGAGGTTCGACGCCATGTCAGGTCCGTATCCCGATCGCCGCGAACTGCTCGCCACTTCCGCCGCTATGCTCGGCGCTACCGCAGGCGGCATGCAGCCGAAGCCGGCGCCGCGCAAGAAGTATGCGTTCAAGAAGTCGATCAACCTGTGGGCGTTCCCGTACCCGGAGAAGATGACGCTCGAACAGTGTCTGCGGCTCGCGAAGGACGCGGGGTTCGACGGCATCGAACTGAACTACGACCTCGAAAGCGACCTCTCGCCGAAGTCCGGGCCGAAGGAGTTCGCCACGATCCGGCGCACCGCCGAGAAGATCGGCATCGCGATCAGCGGCATGTGCTCGTTCCTGTTCTGGCCGTACCCGCTGTCGAGCAACGACCCGGCCAAGCGCGCCCGCGGCTTGGAATTGGCGGGCAAGATCGCGGAGTGTGCCGCGGAACTGGGCACCGAGAACGTGCTGGTCGTGCCGGGCGCCGTTCACATCCCGTGGCGCACCGACCATGAGCCTGTCCCGAACGACGTGTGCGACAAGCGCGCCAAGGAGGCGGTGCGCAAGCTCATCCCGCAGGCGGAGAAGTTGAAGGTGTTCCTCAACATCGAGAACATCTTCTTCAACGGGTATTTGATGACGCCCGGTGAGATGAACGACTTCGTGGATTCGTTCAAGAGTGACCGCGTGCGGGTCCACTTCGACACCGGCAACATCATGATGTACCAGTTCCCGGAACACTGGATCACGCAACTCGGTGCGCGAACAAAGAACGTCCACCTGAAGGAGTTCACGAAGAAGGGAACGGACGTGTCGCTCGAAGCGTTCCGCCCGCTGCTCGACGGCACTACCAACTGGCCCGCGGTGCTCGAAGCGTTCGACAAGACCAACTACAAGGGCTATCTCACGTTCGAGTATTTCCACCCCTATGCGCACTTCCCCGAAGCGCTCATCTACCAGACCGCCGACTCGCTCGACCGCATGCTCGGGCTGAAGGGGTGATTCGGGAGCGATCGGGTTGTTGCGCGATGCTTGGTGGTGACTATGAACCCAATCATCGTGAGTAGGTTGCCGCGCAACCCTCGCTCTTTGTGGATTGAGTCGGTAATGATTGGCGCTATCGCCCTGCTCTCCGTTGTGGCTTATCTCGTTGAAATGCCGTACCGCGCGTTCGTCTTTGGTTGTCTCGCCGTGGGCTTCATGCGAGTCGGAACCGAGGCGCGGCGATGGCCGTATCCGCACTGTTGCCGGTGTGCGCCCTACGCTCTCGGCCCGTCATTCACTTTGGTCGCGGACCGCGAAGATTGCCACATCGCGTTTTTCGAGGCTGTCCCTGGGCGTGGTGTAGCCGATCACCGAGTGCCGTCGCACCGTGTTGTCGGGGCCCACCGACTGCGTCCGGAGTGCGCAAGCGAGCACGGCAGAGGCGGAGAGCGGATGTCCTGAGCATGGACCCCGGGCTGGCGGATTGCGCTCGGCTCGACCTGTCCGGGCTACGGCAGGAGCCAGCGCGCGTCGAAAAACCCGGCGCGAATCACTTCTTCCTCCAGCGGGTCGGACGGGTTCGCCGGTGCCTTCGCGCCGACCTTCAGTACCGCCCAGTCGCCCAACCGCGGGAAGAGCAGGTAGTTGAGCGACGCGAGTTCCTTCTCGCGGAACGTGTGCCCGCTGTTGATGACGACGTACCTCCCGTCCGCGAGTGGGTTCGGCTGGATCAGCAGCGGGGCGTGACCTGCCGCTGTGTATCGGTTCTTGCCGAAGGTGAGTTCCTTTTCGGTCCACGTGAACGGGAGCTTCGACAGTACGCGGGCGATCAGCGCGTTGCTACCGGGGTCACCGAAGAGGATCAGGTTGTACTTCTTCACGTCCTCGTTGGTCACGGCGGTGTCGTCCTTCACCGGCAATGAGCCGCGGAATCCGCGTGAGTGGGGTTGTTCTCCCGTGACGACCAGACGCCGGTATCGGGTCAGGGCCGGTGTGCCGACCGGAGTGATCGGTAGCGACAGTTGGGTGAACCTTACCGAACCGACCCCCGTCCGGGTCGAGTGCATTCGTCAACGTGCCGAGGGTCCGATTCTCTTGGCATACGATTGTTCCAGGTCGCCGATGCCCGATACAGCGGCGCCGAAACCAGCGTGCCCGAGTTCGCGGCGGGACGTGTTCGTTTTCAGCCACGTCACAGAGGGTCGCAGTCACGAGAATGCCTTGCGACTGTGACGGGCACCTGCGTCTTGCGTGGCCGGCGACCGTGTTTCGTCGGCCACGTGCAATCAGCCTTTCACGACCGCCCGATACCGCTTGTCGGCCTCGGCCCAGTCGGTGAACTTGACGAACTTCTCGACGTACTCGGCCTTCTTGTTCTGGTAGTCAATGTAGAACGCGTGTTCATAGGTGTCGATCACCACCAGCGGGGCCGAGAGCCACAGCGGTCCTTGGGCGTGCTCGTCGCTGACTACGTTGTACAGCCGCCCGTTGACCGGGTGGATCACCAGCATCGCCCAGCCCGCCGCGGCCTTCGCGCTGGCCACGAAGTCCGCCGCCCACTTGTCGAGCGAGCCGAACCGTTTCTCGACGGCCTTCCTGATTCCCTCTGGTGGGTTGGTCGCCTTGAGGGCCAAACCATCGAAGTACAGTTCGTGCAGTATCACACTGTTGCCCCGGCTCGACTGTAATTGCTTGAGCCGCTCGAACGCCGCTGCGTCGACCGCTGTGCCCTTGGTGAATTGCTCCTCGAAATTCTTCTCGACGCCGACAAACGCCTTGAGGGCACCGCTGTAGTGGGCGGTGTGGTGCGGGGCGATCTGAGCAGCGCTCAGAAAGCCGGGCACCACCGCGTGCCGCAGTGGCTTCGGCTTGCCAGTGATGAGGCCGCTCCCGGCGTACGGCGATGTGTCCGCTTCGGCGGCTTCGGTCAGTCCGGGCACGAGCAGCGAGCCTGCGGCGGCCCCCGACGATGCGAACAGGAAGCTGCGACGGTTCAGCGGGTCCATGTGAGTCTCCGGTGGAAGTGACGGTTTAGGCGAGGAACGCGACGCGCTTGGGAGCCTTGCCGACCGCGGCCTTGCCCAGTGACTTCAGCTTGCTCTCGGCGGTCAGTTCGGCGAGTTGGAGCGTGCCGTCACCGATGTTGCTCACGAGGAACTTGACGCCCGTACCCGACTGGTCGGGGATCTTCTCGACGCAGCACGGCTTCGACACGTCCGCGAGGCGGTCGAGCAACTTGCCGGTGCTCACGTCCACCGCGTCGACGTGCGACCGGCCCTCGTTGGCCGCGACCAACACCTTGTCGGTCAGCATCTCGACCCCGTGGTAGGTCACTTCCTGCGGGTCGCCGTTCCCCTTTGGTGGGTCGTACTTGAACAGTTTCGTGACCTTGCCCGACTCGACGTTCATCTCGAAGAACCCGTCCACCCAGAACGAGCCGAAGTACACCCTCTTCTCGTCGGGCGAGAAAGTCAGGCTCCTCGGGTTCACGTTCAGCGGGATGACCTTCACCAGCTTCCGCGCGACCGGGTCGATGACCGCGATCCCGGTGACCTTCTTGCACGTCACGAAGACGTGCTTACCGAGCGGTCCGTACTTGACCACGTGTGGGGCCGAGCAGTCCTTGATGCGGAACGCCTCCTTCATGGTTCCGACGTCGATGCCGACTACATCGTCCGAGTAGAAGTTGGCGACGAGAACGTGCTTGCCGTCTTGGGTAAGAACGATATGGTCGTTGAACATCTTCCCGATCTTGGTCGTGCCCTTCTCCTTGAAGTCGGGGAGCGAGTAGAACTTCACGCACTCCTCGTCCTCCACGCCCACGGCCACGCTCTTGCCGTCACGCGTGACGGCGATCCCATAGGGCCGTTTGCCCACCTCGTACTGCCTCACTTCCTTCATTGTGGTCAGATCGACCAACGACACCGAGGCGTCTTGCGTGTTGACCACGAACACCTGTTTCGGGACCGGCTTCTCCGAGGTCCGACCCGCCGCCGCCGGGTCGAGAACGAGTGGGATTGTCGCCACGGCCCCGGCAATGAACTCACGTCGCGTTGTCATGGGTCTTCCTCCTCCACGGTCGTATTGAGCCCCGACCACCTGAATTACAGCGACATTGCTGGCTGGGAAGGCGGACGATTTGGTTGTCATTCTACACAGTGAGTCGCGGTTTATCCTCACCGCTGATAGTCGGCGGAGCTGCGAACAGCGCCACCGCGAGCAGAACGAGTTTGATCCGGGTCCGATGGGGTTGGGACGGATGGGGATCTGATCATCCACACTGAGTTTCAGAGCAGACCCACTGCCGGGAGGACAGGCCAAGCCGCCCGTCACCGAAACCCAGCAACGCCAGGGAACGCCCCAACGACAAGGACGTACAACGAGTCCAAACCGGGTGAACTCCCGTTCGTTTCCCTTTGCCCGCTAATGGTTCACGAGGTACACTTATCATCACCCGCGACGAGGCGTCACTGCTTGCGACACCGTTCTCCATCGCGTTGGGTTTGGAACCGCATACCCACTCCTCAGTTTGACACCTCACCAACCCCGCCTTCACCTCCGTTGCTCGGGTCGCGTTATGCTCAAGCCTTTTGCCTTTGCGGCCGTTCTGCTCGTGTGCGCATCGGGCGAGACAGTCCGCGCCGCCGATCCGACCGCCGAGCAACTTGCGTTCTTCGAGACCAAGGTTCGCCCGGTCCTTTCCGCGCGGTGCTACTCCTGCCACAGCCAGACGGCCAAGAAAGTGAAGGGTGGGCTGACACTGGACAGCCGCGAATCCGCCCTCAAGGGTGGCGACACCGGTCCGGCGATTACACCGGGCAAACCCGCGATGAGTTTGCTCCTCAAGGCGGTGAAGTATGACGGCCTGGAGATGCCCCAACCGGGAAACTCAGCGCTGACGAGATCGCGACCCTGACGAAGTGGGTCGAGATGGGCGCGCCGTGGCCCACGACCGTTGTCAAGCCGGTCGTCAACCCGGAACTCGGCGTGCTGACCCCGGAACGCCTCAAACACTGGGCGTTTCAACCTCTCAAGGCGATCGACCCGCCGGCACGCGTGGAAGCCGACCGCAAGCGCCAGCCGATCGACCGGTTCGTTCTCGCGTCTCTTGCCGCTAAGGGGTTGAAACCTGCTGCAACGGCCGACCGTCGGACGTTGATCCGCCGCGCTTCGCTTGACCTTATTGGTCTGCCGCCCACCCCTGAAGAGGTCGAAGCGTTCGTCGCGGACACCTCTGCCGAGGCGTACCCGAAACTGCTCGACAGGCTGCTTGCGAGTCCGCACTACGGCGAGCGCTGGGGTCGGCACTGGCTCGACGTGGCCCGGCACAGCGATGGTCACGGGAGCTTCCTCGACCCCGCCCCGCTGCCCGAGGCATGGCGCTACCGCGACTGGGTCGTGATGGCGCTCAACACCGACCTGCCTTACGATCAATTCGTGAAAGTTCAGATCGCCGGCGACCTGATCGGTGACGGACGTGAGACCGCCGTTGCCACGGGCTTCCTCGCGGTCGGACCGACATACATTTCCGACGGTGGCGATCCCGACAGCGTGGCGAAGGCCAGGGCCGAAACGCTCGACGACCGCGTGGACACGGTCACCCGTGGGTTCCTCGCCCTCACGGTATCGTGCGCCCGGTGCCACGACCACATGTTCGACCCGATCCCCCAGACCGACTACTACGCCCTCGCGGCGGTGTTCAACAACACGAAGATGGTGGACCGCTCTCTCGTCTCACCAGAACTACTCAAACGGACAGAGGAACACAAGAAGGCACTCGACGTGGCCAACGCCGCGCTGAAGAAACTCCCGAAGGACGCCGAACCCGATCGACGAAAAGAACTCGATGCGGAGATTGCCAAACTGAAGGCCAGCGCCCCACCCGCGCCGCCTCGCATTCACGCGGTCGAAGACGCGGGTACGGCGGACATGCCCCTCGCCCTTCGCGGTGATCCGCGGAAGCCGGGACCGGTCGTGCCGCGTCGGTTCCTTCAGGCTCTCGCAGGACCGAAGCCGCCCGCCTGGACGAAGGGCAGCGGTCGGTTGCAACTGGCAGAAGCAATCGCCAGCCCGACCAATCCACTGACGTCGCGAGTGATGGTCAATCGTGTCTGGCAGCACCACTTCGGGCGCCCGCTCGTCGCTACCCCTGGCAACTTCGGTCTGCTCGGGGAGAAGCCGAGCCACCCGGAGTTGTTGGATTGGCTCGCGGCTCGCTTCGTCGCGGATGGGTGGTCACTGAAGAAACTTCACCGGCTCATCATGCTTTCCGACACCTATCGCCAGAGCAGCAGGTTCGACGCCGATAGCTTCCGTACCGACGGCGATAATCGCTACCTGTGGCGGATGTCACCGCAGCGGTTGGAAGTGGAGGCGTGGCGTGACAGCGTGCTCGCGGTGACTGGGGAACTGGACCGCAGCGTGGGCGGCGCGTCCGTCCGCGACATTCTCGGGAGCCAGCGCCGGACACTCTACGTGGCCGTGAGCCGCAATGGGGACAAGTTGCCGGCTGACGAGTTCTTGCGGTTATTCGACTTCCCCTCCGCGCGGGCCACCGTTTCCGAGCGCACTTCGAGCACGGTGCCGCAACAGTCGCTGTTCCTGCTCAACAGCCCGTTCATGCTCGCCCGCGGAAAGGCGTTCGCCGACCGCCTGACGCGCGAGGCCAAGACCGCCGACGGCCGCATCGAGCGAGCTTACGCGCTGTTGTACGGCCGCCCCACAACCGACGACGAGCGGAAGGTCGCGAAGGCCTTCTTGGGCACTGGCGAAGAAGCCGAGATGTGGCCCCGTTACGCGCAGGCGCTACTGAGTTCCTACGAGTTCACACAGACCCGCTGAGTGGAGACGTGCAAATGAAGTTTCGCGCACACGAATCGGCCGTCCGCGCGGCCCTTGCGGTCCCGTCGCGGCGCCAGTTCCTGAACCGCCTCGGGGCGGGCTTCGGCACTCTCGGCCTCACTGCGGCACTCGCCGACGCGGGGCTACTGTCCGCGGCCGAAACACCAGTTGCAGGTTCGCCGCTGGCACCCAAGGCACCACACTTCGCGCCGAAAGCGAAGCGGATCATCCAGTTGTTCATGCCCGGCGGCCCGTCACAGGTTGACACGTTCGACTACAAACCGGCTCTCGCGAAGAATGCGGGTCAACGCCCGGTGCTGGTGGACCGCAAATCGCTTCGCAATACCAAGAACGGGCTGATGCCGTCGCCGTTCGGGTTCAAGCAGCATGGCAAGAGTGAGAAGTGGGTCAGCGACATCTTCCCGAAGGTCGCGGAGCGAGTGGACGACATCTGCTTCGTCCACTCGATGCACACCGACAGCCCGGAGCACGCCGGCGCGATCTTGATGATGAACCTCGGGCACATCCAGCCGACGCGCCCAAGCATGGGGTCGTGGCTCGTATACGGGCTGGGGTCCGAGAACCGAAACCTGCCCGGGTTCGTGTCGATGTCGCCGCGTGCGCAGCCACGCGGCACACTCGCCAACTGGGGCAGCGCGTTCCTGCCGGGCGCCTACGCAGGTACCTACGTGAACATCGCGCAAATGAAGCCGGACGCTGTCCTTGGCCACTTGCGCAACCCAGTGCTCAAGCCCGACGCCCAGCGGCAGCAGGCCGACCTCGTCGCACGTCTCAACCAATTGCATCTGGAGCGGTCGGAGAAGGACGCGCAGTTGGAAGCGGGCATCGCGTCCATGGAATTGGCGTTCAGGATGCAGACCGCGGTGCCGGAGGTGTTCGACACCGCGAGCGAGACGAAAGAGACTCTGGAACTGTACGGACCCGGGGAGTTCGCGAAGGGCTGTCTCCTCGCGCGCCGACTCGTGGAGCAGGGCGTCAGGGTGGTTCAGTTGTCGCACTCCATCGACGGCTACGACATCGCCTGGGACACCGGGCACGACGACATCTTGAAGGGCCACGCGGCGCTGGCGAAGGCGTGCGATCAAGGCATTGCGGCGCTGCTCACCGACCTCAAGCGCCGTGGCCTGCTGGACGAAACACTGGTGCTCTGGGGCGGCGAGTTCGGTCGCGCGCCGACATCCGAAGGGGCAAAGGGCCGGGACCACGATCACTACGGGTTCACGGTGTGGATGGCCGGCGGCGGTGTCAAGCCGGGCACGAGCTACGGCGCGACCGACGAGTTCGGGCTGTCCGCGGTCGAGAAGCGGGTTCACGTTCACGACCTCCACGCCACCATCCTGCACCTGATGGGCCTCGACCACGAGAAACTCACGTTCCGCTACAGTGGCCGCGACTACCGCCTCACCGACGTGGCCGGCACGGTTGTGAAGGGCCTGTTGAAGTGACCGCGTGAGGCGAACACGCGGTCGAAGACTGCGTCCGTGGTCAAGAGCGTCAAACTCGCGGGACGAAGAAGAGTTGTTGCACTGGAACGCGTACTCCACGGTGAACGTATTCCCGAAGGGGAAATATCCGTCACACAAGCACGCGCGTGTCCCCGTCTCGCTTGGTCAAGCCGATACGGTCCAGGTATTCGCACACGGGTACGGCGTACTTGCGAGTCGTGCCGAGCAGGTCGCGTAGCTCCGCGACAGTCACGCCCGGTCCGGTGCTTAATCGCTGGGTCACGCGATGGCGCATCTCCGCTTCCGCTTCAGTGGAGAGATAGAATTCATCCGTAATTTTCACCAGGAACCCTTCGGCGCACGCGACCTCGAAGATGTCTTTGAGCGCGCTTGCGTTCCCGCCGGCCTGGTTCACGAACTCCTTCGGCTCCGGTGGCGCGAACCCAGCGGCCGCGTGTGCTTCCACGATCTTGTCCTTCAACTTGCGTTGATTGGCGCTGAGCTTCGGTTTGAAGTCCGCGCGCGCGATGCGCCGGGCATCGCCGACGAGCTTCCTCGCGCGGAGGAGCCGGTCCGCGACCGCTTGCAGTAACTGCTCGTCGCCAACGTAATCGAGCCGGGCGAGTGCCTTTTGCCGATCGTGTGTGGTCATCAGCGGGTTCTCGGCGTGCATCGCGCCGAGCGTGTCGAGGACGCGCGATTCCAGTTCCGCGACGCGGTCCGCGTGAACGAGTAGCCGTCGGTTGGACGTGAGGGAGAGTTCCGCCAGTTGGCCGCTCGCTGTGAGTTGTGCGACGAGTACTTCCACGCTCTCGGGTGGGACGCCTGCATTACGAACGAGGTCGGCTGGCGAGAAGCCATGTGAACTCGCGAACCACGCGACCGCGCGCGCACGCTCTTCCGCCGAATCGGACCACAACTTCTCGATGTTTTCGATGGCTTCGATGTGTCGTCGTCGCACCTTCGTTGCGTTGGGCTGAACGACTTGCCCGCCTCCGAGCGTGTGTTCGGCGGACGAGTCTCGCAGCACGAACGGCTGACCCCAGACTGCGGTGACCGGTTCTACCAGGAATAGTTGCGCGAGTCCCCATTGGCCCGCTTCCACGGTGTCGCAATCGAGGAGCGAGACAGTCGTCATGATTTCCGCTGTACCAATGTGGAGCCGCACCGGTAAGCGGTGTTTGATGCCGTGTTTCCCTTCGGTCCCCTGCAACCCCCGCCCGGTTGCGAAGAGACGCACCGTGAGAACCTTGGTCGGTGCGAGGTAGCCGGGTCGGGCGAGTTCCTGTCCGCGGCGCACCTGATCGTGCGGCACGCCCGCGAGATTCACCGCGGCTCGCTGCCCGCGATGAATCTCGTTCGCCGGTTGCCCGTGGTTGTTCAGCGCGCGCACACGCACAAGTTCGGAGGTTCCGTCGCCTTTGTGCCATTCCACTTCTTCGCCGACCGCGATGGACCCAGACACGGCCGACCCGGTGACGACGGTGCCGTGCCCCTGCACCACGAACGCGCGGTCGATTGGAAGCCGGAAGGGGAGGGAAGAAGCCGCTTGCGGCGTCGCGTCGCACAGCTTCGCCAGTTCGCGTTTCAGTTCCTCAATGCCCATTCCGGTGTGTGCCGAAGTCGGAATGATCGGCGCGTCCTCGAGGAATGACCCGCGGACCAGTTCGCGCAGTTCAAGCGAAACGACTTCGCGCGTGGTCTCGTCCACGAGATCGGCTTTCGTGAGCGCGATGAGGCCGCTTCGTACGCCGAGTAGTTTGAGGATTTCGAGGTGTTCGCGGGTCTGCGGCATGACGGAATCATCGGCCGCGACGACCAACAACGCGAGGTCGATGCCGGTTGCGCCCGCGAGCATGTTTTTCACGAACCGCTCGTGGCCTGGAACATCCACGATGCCGAGTCGCACGTCGTCCAGATCGAGATTCGCGAACCCGATGTCGATGGTGATGCCGCGTGCTTTTTCTTCCGGGAGCCGGTCGCAATCAATCCCGGTCAGCGCCTTCACGAGCGACGTTTTGCCGTGATCGATGTGCCCGGCGGTGCCGAGTAGGAGGTCGCGTGGCATTGGAGCATTCGGTTGGAATTGTGCGGCGGGTCGCGATCATTGTACGTTCCGGCAGGGCCGGTTGACGTAGCCACGCGCACCGCGGGCGCGGTACGCTCCAACAATTCCTGGCGGGCGAGCTCTGGGCAAGGTGTGGCGCGAAACGTCAGATGCTAACCATCCATCTTGTTGATCGTAAACAATGCCATCGTCACGGACACGGCGATAGAACAGTTCTTACTACTTTACACAGTCGGCCCCGCGCGCTTCACCGGCGTGCCGGGACTCACGGCGATCCAACCTAACGGAACGAGAACGATCCATGATCGGCACGACGTTGAACCCGCGACAGTTCCTCTCCCGTGTGGCCGAAGAGTTGGCCCGCATCGACACGAACGAGATTCAGAAGCTCTCTGACTTGATCAACGAGCGGTACGTCGCGGGGCGGTTCGTGTTCGTGATCGGTAATGGCGGAAGCGGCTCGAACGCGTCGCACTTTTGTGAGGACATGGGGAAGGGAACGCTCGCGCGGAAGTTCTTCGACGACGACACGAAGAAGCGCCTGAAGGTACTCAGTCTGACCGACAACACGCCATACATCCTCGCCTGGGGCAATGACGAGGGCTTCGACCGCGTGTTCGTGGAGCAGCTGAAGAACCTCGCGTCACCGGGGGATTTGCTGGTCGCGATCAGTGGCAGCGGGAACAGCCCGAACATCCTGCGCGCAGTCGAGTGGGCGAACAAGTACGGTTTGACCACGTTCGGCTGCACCGGCTTCTCTGGCGGTAAGCTCCGCGGGTTGGCGCAACACGGATTGCACGTCCCGCTCGATGACATGGGCATCGTCGAGTCAATCCACCTGACCGCGTTCCACTGGGTCGTGGACGACACCTACCGGCGGATTAGCATGTGAAGGGACTCAGGTTACAAGTCCACAAGTCTCAAGTTGAAAGACAGAACGACGTCTTTCGACTTGTGTCGTCGCCTGCTCACCACTTCTTTTCCATCATCGAGACGATCTGCACCGCGATCTGGTCGTGGATGCGCTTTGAAGCGGAAGCGTTACTCTCGCCCAACTCCGGGATCATGCGCCCGGTTGCGAGGATGGGCACCGGGGTCGGAATCTCGACCGGCTTCGCTTCGGGCGGAACCGGCACGTTCGGATCGAAGGGCACCGGCGGACCGTCGAGTTGTGGGTTCAGCACGCCGGGGCGCGGCGGGCGGCGCGGGTTCGACAGGATCGTGCCGTCACGCAGGTCGCGCCACACCACGTCCACGCGCACCTGAATCTCGGCCTCGCGGATCTGGTTTTGTTGGTTCAGGTTGAGCAGCATTTTCTGGATCGAGACGATGTTGCCGAGCAACTCGGTGTCAGCATTTGCCACGTCCGAAGTGACGCGGAACGCGGTCGTCTTGCCGATCTCGCGCACAACCGCCTGCGTAACGTCCACCTCGAACCCGCGATACGGGGTCGTCTGGAACGCGCGGTTGTTGAACAGCGGCACGTACACAGTTTTGATGTTCGGGTCGTAGAGCGCGCCCGCGCCGACCTGGTAACCGAAGACCTTGAACCCGCCCTGGCACCCGGCGGCGAGGGCCGCGCCAGCGGTCGTGCCCAGAACGAGGAACTGGCGGCGGGTGGTACGAACCATGAGCGCTTCGTGTTTGGTGTGCGGATTCTTGGTTTAGTGTTCGCCCCTCCGGGCGAACGCGAAGCACTCAGGGTCGCGGTGGCGTCGCGCCGCCGGCGGGCGCCAGACCCGGATCGACGCGAGTGCGGTCATTTTCGGTCGCGGTCTTGTCCTTGGCGATCACCTCGTTCCACTTCGCCTGCGCGATCGCGAACGGGTCGTTGCCCGGTTCTGGGCGGCCCTCCTGCATCAATTTCACGAGCCGGTCCTTGCGGTTGGTCGCAAGGTCGGAGTAGCGAGTCCCGGCGTAGCGCCGGCGGACGAGTTCGTAGTAGAAGACGGCGGACCCGGGGTGCCCGGTGCGCTCGTAGTACTCGGCCGTCTGGAAGTCTTTTTCGGCCTGCTGTGAGCGAATTGCGAACTTCGCTCGCGTCAGCTTCTCGGCCATCTCCGGGTTGTTCACCAGCTCCGGCACGGTGGCCTCGGCTACGTGAACCAGTTGCAACGCCTCGGCGCACTTGCGCCCGTCGTAGGCGGCACCGCCGGTCGCGTTGTTCTTCGACTGGATCGCGAACGCGATCGCCTGTGGGTGCAGCGGGCTGTCCTTGTGCATCTCCACCATCTGGCTGAAGAACTGGTCGGCCTCACTGAAGTTCCCACGAATGAAGTTCACGTACCCACACCAGAAGATCGCCTTGTCCGCTGTTGGCCCGGTAATGTCGTGGGTGTGGATGCGCTGAAGGGCTTCGAGCGTGCGGCCTTCCTGGTCGATCGCGGGGCGGCTGCGGTCGAGCGGGTTCGGCCAGTTCGGGCGCCAGCGGAGTACGCCCGTGTTCGCGGACGCGGATCGATTGTCGAGTTCGGTACGGAAATCGTCGAGCCAGTAGTCGCAGATCTGGAACATGCGGGCGCAGCAGTCCCGCCGGTACACGCCAGTGGGGTAGTCGAGCAGCACCTTGTGGTAGGTGTCGCACGCTTCCGGGTACTGTCCAAGCATGTACCGACATTCCGCCTGCATGAACCTGGCACGCTCCGCGAGCGAGCCTGGGTTCCCTTGATTGTCGGCGAGCGCGCGGAACTCACCGCGTGCTTTCTCGTACTGCTTGTCCTCGAAGAGCCGTTCCGCCGCGGCCAGTTTCTCTTCGGCGCGCTGGTCGTCGTATTGCGAGCCGACGAACTGTGCGGTCGCGGTGGTGACACGATCCTTGAAGCTGCGCGCGGTGTGGCACCCGGGGGCGACCAGTAGCGCGATCGCCGCGACCAGCACACCGGTGCGACCGGGTCGGAACGTCCTGTTGGCTGGCCTGAGCATTCCTACGTCCCCCCTCAAAGCCCCAGTCCCCGAACCGAACTCCGGTCGCGCCCGCTCCCGGCTCGTCTTCATCGCCCGTCCACGTAGTTGAGTAGGCGCGGACGCCGACCCAACACGCAACTCACCGCGTAGCCCAACACTTGCCGCACTTCCACCCACGCCTCGGCTGGCAGCATCGGCTCTCCACCTTCGTTCAAGGTGCGAAGAGCCACGAGTGCTTCGCCCGACACCATGCGCCGGTCGGCCACCACAGGGCCGCACTCCGGGCACAGCACGCCCCCGGCCATCGGGCTGAAGAACGCCCGCGTGGTCGGATTGAGCCGCTCGCGTCCACAGGTAGAGCACGCATCGAGTCGCGGGCTATATCCCAGTTCGTGAAGCCATACAAGTTCAAATGCCGACACCGCCGCGGGGAGGTGGGAATCTGCAGACGCTCGCGTCTTCGCGAGTGTCTCCTCGCGCGAGTCTTGCGAAGCCGCGAGTGGCTCTGCCTCCCTCTTTCCTTCAGAGAGGGAGGAAGGTTGCCTGTCCCCGCCCAAAGCCCGCAGTGTGTGAATGGCCGCGTCGAACAGCGGAACGTGTGGGTCGTAGTCCTGTGTGCCGTCGGCAAGCAACTCCGCGACGTAGTACCCCGCGTACAGTGCAGGTAGGTTCTCACGCAGTGCTGGGAACTGTTCGTTCATGCGCGCTTCGGTGAGAAGATCGAGGCCGTTTGGCTTGCGGAGGAACACGACCTCGCACACGTTGAGCAGGTCGAACGCGACATCGAAGTTTGAGTTCAGGCGGCGCCCGCCTTTCGCCAGAGCGCGCACCTTGCCGAACTCACGCGTGAACAGCGTGGCGATGCGACTGGTCTCACTCCAGTCGGTTCCGCGAACCACGATCGCCACTGCTTTCTCGGCCGCCATAACCGTCACTCTCCCCATTGGGTTGGGTCGCGGCTACGCGACCGAACCATGATATAGCCCGGCGCGGATGACGCACGAACCCCAACCGGTGATAATGTCATTCGGAACCGCCAACTCGAAGGTGAGTCGCGAGATGAACAGTTTGGCCGATCTGCGCAAGGAGTACTCCGCCGGGGGACTGTCGGAAGCCGACGCCGGCACCGACCCGTTCGCGCTGTTCCACCACTGGTTCGCGCAGGCGGTGAACGCCGAGATGACCGACCCGAACGCGATGATTCTCGCGACCGTCGGCGCCGATGGCCAACCATCGGCGCGGGCGGTGCTACTGAAGGCGCTCGATGATCGCGGGTTCACGTTCTTCACGAACTACGACAGCCGCAAGGGAGCGGAGATGGAAGCGAACCCGAAGGTCGCGCTGGTCTTCCTCTGGCACCCACTCGAACGGCAGGTCCGCGTCGAGGGCACGGTCGAGGTCGTGACACCGGCGGAGTCTGACGAATACTACGTGAAACGCCCGCTCGGCAGTCGCCTCGGTGCGTGGGCTTCGCCGCAAAGTGCCGTGATCGCGGGCCGCGAGGTGCTGGAGAAGGCGCACGCGGAACTGATGCTGAAGTTCCCGGACGGGAATCCGCCGCGCCCGCCGAACTGGGGCGGTTATCGCGTGCTGCCCGCGGTGATCGAGTACTGGCAGGGGCGACCCAGTCGGCTGCACGACCGCATCAGGTTCACGCGAACGGTGGGAAACTGGAAGAGAGAGCGATTGGCCCCGTAACGCGCCAATCTGCATGCTGTCTTGGGTTACTTCTCGCGTGGGAACTTCGCCAGCACGGATTCCACGACCAGGATGAGTTGCACGCGGCGCTCGACGTGGAAGTCCGCTTCAACAAACTTGTCAAGCAACTCCATCAAGCCGTCGGTTCCCACACGACCAGCGAACGACTTCAACTGCGCGGCCTCGGCCGCGTCGAGGTCGCTTACGGTTGCGCCAAGCGAGAACTTCAACGCATGCTGAACCGCTTCGACCAAGAACTGAAGTACCAGCGATGCCCGTAACCGCTGTGGCCTGGTTTCCTTGCCCGCGTCCTCGTGAAACTTGCTCCACACCTCCGTGAGCGCCTGAAACTGCGGTCGCAGCGACGTTAACCCCTCGACCAACCTCTGCCGCACTTCCCAGATGGAATCGTCGTCGAGGGCGAGCGTGCGCGACACGCTGCCGCTGCCGAGCCGTGCGAGTCGGTCACGCTTCGCGGGGTCGTCGATGCCTTGCGTCGCGAGAACCGCTTTCAGATCGGAGGGCGAGAGCGGTGCGAACCTCACGATCTGACAACGCGACAGGATCGTCGGGAGTTGGCGGTCGGTGGTGGTCGCGATGAGCAACAACAGCGCGCCCGGCGGTGGTTCTTCGAGTGTCTTGAGGAACGAGTTTGCCGACGACCCGTTAAAGTCGTCAGCGTCTTCGACGATACCGATCTTGCGTGGGCCGCGTGTGGGCTTGAGCGAAACCTGCGCACAGAACGCGCGCATGTCATCGACAGGTAGCTCGTGCTTGTCGGTCGGAGTCCGGAGGAAGAGCAGGTCCGGGTGCGTGCCGACTTTGACCTGCGCGCACGCGGGGCACCGGTCGCACGCGGTGAGTGTCGCCGGCGGCTTCTCGCACAGGAACGCCTTCGCGAGTTCGTGAGCAAACAGGCGCTTGCCGACGCCGTCCGGCCCGACGAGCAGGTACGAGTGCGCGAGCCGCCCGGCCGCGACTGCGGCGACAAACGTGTTCCGGGCCGCGTCCTGCCCGCGAATGCAATCCCACGACATGCGAGTTCCCTTCGCCTACTCCTGTACGTTCCACCCTTGATTGCTCAACAACTGGCTCACCTCACGCCGAACCACCTTCTGCACCGCGTCGGCGTCGGGAGTGGCGTCGATGAGCCGGCACTTCGCGGCGCGCATCCCGGCCTCGTACCGGAAGCCGGTGCTGACTCGCGTGAAGTAAGCGTTGCCGCGTTCCTCCATACGATCAGCTTCGCGGTTCCTCCGGGCTACTGCAATGTCGGGCGGCAGATCGAAGACGAGTGTAAGGTCGGGTTCGAGGCCACCGGTTGCGAACGCACCGATTTTCCAGAGTTCGTCAGCACTCAACCCGCCCGCGTGACCCTGATACACCACGTTCGCGAGCAGGAAACGGTCCGACACGACCACTTCGCCGCGAGCGAGGGCCGGGCGGATCACTTCTTCCACCAACTGCGCGCGCGACGCCATGAACAGCAGCGCTTCGGTGGTGGTCGCGATGCGGTGTTCGCGGCCGAAGAGGAGGAGCTTGCGGAGTTCCTGCCCGAGCGCGGTGCCGCCGGGGTCGTTGCATTGCGTGACGGGAATCTTTTGCGAGGTGAGCCACTCCACCAGCAACCGACATTGGGTCGATTTGCCGGTGCCATCCAGACCGTCGAGCGAGAGGAACACGGGTCGCGGCATGACTCACCAATTTCAAGTCACAAGTCTGCAAGTCACAAGTTGAAAGTCTGATCGCTGTCTTTCGACTTGCGGACTTGTGACACGAGACTCGAGACTCATCTTTCCTGAATCACTCCCAGCACCGTGCCGGGTGTGAGTGGGTTGTTGGGCTGTACGTTGCGCTCCGCGAGCGTGCCGCTCACCGGCGCGGGCACGTCGAAGGTCGCGCCGGGGATGAGCACCTCCGCGACGCGGTCGCCCTCCGTCACGCGGTCGCCAGCCTGCACGTACCACAGGCTGAACACCACGCGAGGCGAACCGAGATCAGGTAGGAGAATCGGTACTCGCCGGGATTCCTTCACGGGCCAAGTCTCGCAAGGGGACCATGTCGTCAGCGTGATAACTGGACCGTACGTATGGCCCCGCGACAACCTGCTTGAAGCCCAACAGCCGCGCGGTCGCGGCCAGCGAATCGAATTCTGCCGGCGGAACGAATCTCGCGACGGGAATGTGACGCGCGGTCGGCGCGAGGTATTGTCCGAGCGTGAGCACGTCACACTTGATCGCGCGCAGATCGGCCAGCACATCGAAGAGTTCATCGATCGTTTCGCCGATGCCGAGCATCAACCCGGCTTTTGTCACGATGTGCGGCGCCTTGCACTTCACGCGTTCGAGCAGTGCGAGACTGCGGTGGTACAGAGCGCGCCCGCGGACGACGCGGTGCAGGCGTGGAACCGTTTCGAGGTTGTGGTTGAACACTTCGGGGTGCGCGTCCGTCACGCGGTCAATGGCGTTTGTGTCGCCGAGAAAATCCGGTGTCAACACTTCGACTGCGGCGTGCGGCATTCGCTCTCGCACGGCCGCGATGCAGCGCGCGAAGTGATCCGCGCCGCCATCGGGAAGGTCGTCTCGCGTCACAGAAGTAATCACGACGTGCTTCAGTCCCAGGCGAACGGCGGCTTCGGCTAAGCGGGCCGGTTCGTCAGTCTCGAGGTGTTCGGGCGCGCCTTTGGGGACCGAGCAGAAGCTGCACGTGCGCGTACAGAGATTGCCCATCACCATGAACGTGGCGGTGCGGCGTGACCAGCATTCCGGGCGGTTTGGGCAGCGCGCACTCTCGCATACCGTTTCGAGTTTGAGGTCTTCGATCAGGTGCGCGGTGAAGTTATTCCCGTTCCCGGCTGGGAGCGGGCGTTTCAGCCACGTAGGAAGCCGGCCTCCCGTGCGCGGATGCGACGTGGGCTGGTCCGGTTTCTCAAGAAGCGTGAGGGAGTGCATGTGGTGTCGGTCGCGGTAGGGCCGCAGGGTAGTTGTGGAAGACGGAAACGCGGGCGAACCCGAACCGGCCTGTGATCAGTTCCAGCAGTTTCTGACGTACAGTGGTCACGCGCACGCGTAGCGGGCTTTCTCGCTGGAGTGAGGTCATCGGTGCGGGGTCGCCGTCGCACCGCACTTCCCGGAACAGGCTGAGGTCGGGGTTCACGTTAATCACGAGCCCGAAGCAACTGACGTAGTTGTGAACCGCGACGCCGACGTGCACGATGCGCCGGCTGTTCGCGCGGACGCCAGGCCGTTCGGGGTCGGGGATGGCTTCGACGCTGAACTCGCGGCACAAATCGAGTGCGACCGCTTGCAGCTCGGCAATGTAGCGGCCCGCGGTGAGGTTCAGCGTGTCGAGCGGGAACACCGGGTAGCACGCCACCTGCCCCGGCTGGTGCAACATCACGCCGCCGCCGCGACTCACCCACCGCACCGGCCAGTCTCGCGCGGTGAGTGCTGGGGTGTTAGGGCGGATGTGTACCGCGCTTCCTTCGCGGCCAACTGTGATTCCAGAAGGGTGTTCGCAGAGGATCAGCGATGCGCTGTCGCGGTCGCCGGCGGTGTCGTAGACGAGCCGCCGCTGAAGCGCGAGGAGCGTGTCGAAGTCGAGCGAGCCGAGCAGATACGCCGACAGCGGGCGATCGGAGACGAACTCAGGTTGTGCCTGTCTTTCAGTCACCACAAATGTCTCGGCGTGGAAATCGCTACCGACACTGGTAGTTTACCACCCGCACGCGACTTCACCCAGACGAAGTGTCCGAAGGCGAGCGGGAAGAGTAAGCCTCCTGATGAGAACCTTGAATCTCGATCCACTTTCGAAATCATCAGGGGGCTTCCGCCCCCCGCTCACCGTTTGGTTGGCCGTGCTGGTCACAGTGGCGAACGCCGCGAAGCCGGTCACGGTGGACGATACCGCGTACCTGCTCTTCGCGAGGCAGATCGCGTCGAACCCCGTCGACCCCTACGGATTCGCGCTCTTCTGGTGGGATCAACCGGAACCCGCGATGGCGGTGCTGTGCCCGCCGGTCGTCCCGTACTGGCTCGCGCTCGGCATGAGGTTATTCGGGGAACATGTCGCGTTACTCAAGTTGTGGCTGTTTCCGTTCGTATGGCTGCTCGCGTGGGCCCTGCACTCGCTACTGGTCCGGTTCGCGCGCGGCATGGAATCGCGTGTACTGCTGTTGTTGATACTTTCGCCCGCGGTGCTACCGACCGTGAACCTGATGCTCGACGTGCCGGCCGTTGCGCTCGCGCTCGCGTCGGTGGAATTGTTCATTCGCGCCGCACGTCGGTGGTGGCTCGCCGCGTTCGCGGGGATCGTCGCGGGGCTGGCGATGCAGACGAAGTACAGCGCGTTCGTTGCGCCGGCGGTGATTGCCTGGTACGGCCTCACACACCGGCGGTTCGCGCTCGCGGCGCTCGCGGTGGGGTTGTGCGTCGCGGTTTTCGTGGGCTGGGAGTTGCTGCTCGTGCAGAAATACGGGCAATCGCACTTCGCGTTCCACGCCGGTTCGTCGGGTAGCGGCGGGTTGCGTGTGTTCGCGTCCGGCAAGTTCGATCTGCTCGGCCCGCTCGCGGGCTATCTGGGCTGTCTCGCGGTCGGCGCAGGGTTGCTCGCGGGGGCGGCGCTGCGCGTCACGCGGCGCTGGCTCGTGGGTGTCGCGGTGGTGTGGTGCGTCGGGTTCGTACTCGTCGCAACGCTCCCACGGCGCTGGACGATGCCGAACCCCGATGTTTCGGCCGTGAGCGTGTTCTGGTCGGTCGGCGGTGCGGTGTGGGTCGTCGCGGTCGCGGCGTGCGCGTGCGTGATGCTCATTCGCGTGCGGAAAGGTCTGAGTCTTCGTGCGAATAACACTTCGCTGTTCGTGGTCGGTTGGGTTGTCATCGAAGTGGTCGCGGCTCTCGGTCTGACACCGTTCCCCGCGGCTCGGCGCGTGATCGGGTTAACGCTCGTGATGGGGTTGCTCGCGGCACGCGCGGTGAGCCGAATCAACCGCGCCTGCCCAGAACGCAAGCCCGCGCGATGGGTGTTCGCGGTCGGAATCGGCACGGGCGTTTTGATTGCCGCGTTCGATACGCTCGATGCGTACCCGGAGAAAGTGTGTGCGCGCGGTGCGGTCGAGTTCACTCGCGATCGGCCGGCGAGCGCGACCGTGTGGTACGTCGGACACTGGGGCTTTCAGTACTACTGCGAGCGCGAAGGGCTCAAGCCGCTGATCGCGAAGCAGACTGTCGCGCGGGCAGGCGATTACATCGTGCTGCCCGTTTACCCGGAGGGCGACGGCTTCCCGCGGCCTTACGCCGGCTTCAACGTGGCACACCCGCACCCCTGGAATGCGGACGCGGTCGGGGAAGTGGTGTGGGACGACTGGCTCTCGGCGAGGACGGTGCCGAACTTCTACGGCGGCATCGACCCCGTGAGCGGGCGCGATTCGCCGCGGTTGCGCGTCCGCGTATACCGGCTCACGCGCGACTGGGTGATGCGGTAGGAAAGAACCCAACTCCCTTTTCCAAGAAGGAAGGGAGCCGCTCGCGAAGCCTCAAGTGGCTCCTTCGCTCACACCGTACTCGCCAACACTTCGAGTTTCAGCGCCGTCATCAGTTCTAACCACTCCGTGCGCCACTTTGCGAACGTCTTCTTGCCGGCGGGAACCTTTGCGCGGAACGAGGCCGCGAGGCCGTCGATGCCCTTCTTCACTCGCGTGAGCTGTTTCGGCATCACCGCGCCCACACGCGCGCGGATGCCTGCGAGGCGCTCCGTGCCAACGGTCGCGTCCTGCACCTCGCCGAGTAACTCCTGCACGTGTTCGACGGACGGGTAGATGTTCTCCTTCAATAACGGCGGAAAGCAGTCCGCGAAGATCTCGATCGCGTAGCGGAGTTGCTTCGCGGTGATTCGCAACGCGTGCATCGCAGCGGGTTCGGTGGGGTTCGCTTCCGCCCCTGCGGTGAGGGCGCGGAACAGCGAGCCGAGTTGCTGACCCGCGAGCACGCCGAAGTTCGCGGGCGCGTCGGTTCCCCCTGCTGCGCGGGCGCGATTGGGCAATTCTTCGCTCTGCTTCGCGAACAGTGGTCCAGCCTCGGCTGTCGCTGCAACGAGTCGCTCCTGCGCCACAGCGCGCTCCCCGAATGCGTATCCCAACAGGAAGTCGAGCGCGGGTTTCGCGGGCGAGGCGGTGAACGCTTTCGCGGTCGGCAGCGCAGCCAGGATCACGTCCCAGTCACGCGCGTCGCCTGCGGCCTTGCGGAGTGTGCGGAGTGTGCGTTTCGTCGCCCTCAGGTGCTTACGTGGGAACACGTTCGCGAACACTTGCAGTGCGGCACCGGCACGGCGCGTGCCGACACGCAGTTGGTGAACGTGGTCGCCGCCTGCGTCGGGCTGTTCGGCCGCTAGGGGGAGGAACTCCCGAACCACCGCGAACCGCTCCGCGAGGACGACGATCGCCGCCTCCGCGACTGGCATTCCGGGCGTCAGCCCCGCGACCCATTTTCCTTCGGCCATCACTGTTCCTCACTCGAACAGGGGTTGAACCCCACTGCTGTAAACATCAGCCGCTTGTCTCAACGCGACGCGACCGCAAGGGAGCGATTCGCTTTCCTGCCTCCTTGCGGTCGCGGTGCGTTCGCCACTCCAATACGTTGCTCTCGCCAACAAAGATCATCTCAGACCGCGCGGAGTTGCGTGTGGGTTTGGGAATGGCGAGTGTGTTACCGGCTCAGTTTGTCCGCGCCGGGTGCGGCGGCCTGGCCTATGGTCGCGAGCGCCTGCGTGAGGAAGTCGGTTGCGAGTTGTTGAACGCGAACGTCGATCACGGTGCAAGCGGCGTCCCACGCGGTCTGCGGCGTGCCGGCCTTCCACGGTTGGCCCGACACTTCGATGTACGCCTTCGCCTTCGGTTCGGTGCCGCTGGGGCGCAGGCACACCTTCGCCGCGATCCCGTCGCCCGCGAGCCGGAAGATCAGGAAGTTCCGCGCGGCCTTGTCCGTGTCGCCCTTGAACGGCCCCATCCGGCCGTTCACGTCCTGCAAGTCTTCGGAGCTAACAACCGGTAGACCGCCGATTGCGTTCGGCGGGTTCTGGCGTAACGCGTCGAGCATCCGCGTCATGTTGAGCCTCCCTTCCAGGCCGGTCAGCACGATGTTCAGCAGTTCGTTGCGGAAATAGCCGAACTGCCGGTTCAGGTCGTCGAGGTAATCCACGAGCGTTCGACCCTGGCGCTTCTGGTACAACGCGGCTTCGGCCAGCAGCAGCGCCGCGACCGCGGAATCTTTGTCGCGCACGGCAGCCGTCGCCATGATGCCGTGGCTTTCCTCGGTCGCGATGACGAAATCGCTCAGTGAACCGCGAACGTCGCCGTATTGACCCGTGGATTCGATCTGCCACAGCGCGTCTGCGTGGTACTTGAAGCCCACGAGCAAATCGGCAATCACTTGCGCGCCGAACTGCCGGCCGATGCGTGTGATCTGCCCCGTGGTCACTTCGGTGGTGATGACGATCGGCGCCGCGGGCAGCGAGCCTGATCGCGCGAGTTGGGCAAGTTTGAAATGTGTGAGCAGCGCCGCGAGTTCGTTCCCGGTGAGGAACCGGAATGTGCCTTTGCCGTCGGGCGAGCGGTTCGCCATGCCCCCAATGCGGTCCGCGTCCGGGTCCGTGGAGATGATGAGGTCCGCGCCGCGCTCGATCCCAACTCGCTCGGCGCGGTCCATGCACTCGGGCACTTCGGGGTTCGGCGTCTTGGTGACGTTCGGGAACTGTCCGTCCGGGGTCGCCTGTTCCGGCACCGGGATTGGCCGGAAACCTTGCGCTTCCAACACCTCGCCGGCGCAGAACCCGCCGCAGCCGTGCATCGGCGTGAACACCACGCGAAGCTCGTCCGCTTTCGGCGAACCGAGCACGCTCTCCTTGCGGCACATCTCGATGAACGCGCGGTGCGGGGCTTCGTCGAGAAACTGCACCTTACCGGCTCGCACCGCGTCCGCGAAAGCAACGTGCTTGATCGTCGCGACCTGTTCCACCATCTCGGACATCAACTGGTCTTCGGGTGGCACGAGTTGGCTGCCGCGATCGTCGTAGAACTTGCTCCCGTTGTCGTCCGGCGGGTTGTGGCTGGCGGTCATGTTGAGACCGCCGTGCGCGTGCAAGAACCGGATGGTAAAGGACAACTCCGGGGTCGGGACGTAGCGTTTGCTGTCGGGCGGGAGAATTACCGTCTGGATGCCGTTGGCCGCGTATACCCCGGCCGCGTGCTGGCAGAACTCGCGACTCGAAAGGTGCAACACGGGATTCGGGAGCGCGGGGTTGTAGACCTTCCGCTTGTCCTCGAACTGCCTGACATCGAATGCGAGCACCACGCGGAGCGGTGTCGCGCCGGGGAACCGCTGGCGGAGGTATTCGCAGTGACCCTGCACGCTCGCGCCGAGCGTCCAGACGTTCATGCGGTTCGGGCCGATGCCGACCGCGCCGCGGCGACCGCCGGTGCCGAATGGCATCACCTGGTAGAAAGAGTCGAGCAGAACGGACCACGACCCGGACATGCAGAGGTGTTCGAGTTGAGGGCGGTACGCAGCGAAGTCCGCGTGCGTGAGCCACGTGTGGAGGTTGGCGAGCGCTTTGTCTTTGAGCGAGGTATCGGCGTCGATACCGGCGAACCCGGTTCGCGCCTGGGCGATGAAATCCATGAACTTGCGTCCTCGTGACGACAAACCAGCGGCCGGTGTTGGTGTACCGGCCGCCCGTCGCGGAGACTACTGTATTCACGCCGTCGGGTCGTGCTCACCTGGAACCCCATCGGTTGAGTGCGGCGGGTCCGAGGATTGGGGCGGCGGCACGAACCCGCTCGCCGCGCCCATGTCCGTTCAAGGATGCTATGATTGAGGAAGCGTACTGTCGGCCGTTTTGGGATGAGGAAAACGTGAACGCTCTGGAATACCGGTTCGATGTCGTGGTGGTCGGGGCCGGACACGCGGGCACGGAAGCGGCAATGGCCGCGGCGCGCCTGGGCCTAAAGACGTGCCTTCTGAGCATGAACGCGGACGCCGTCGCGCAAATGAGCTGCAACCCCGCAATCGGCGGTGTCGCTAAGGGGCAGATCGTGCGCGAGATCGATGCCCTCGGCGGCGTGATGGGGAAGTGTATCGACGCGAGTGGCATCCAGTTCCGCGTGCTGAACCTGTCCAAAGGCCCGGCAATGCACTCGCCTCGCGCGCAAGCCGACAAGAAGCTCTACCAGTTCACAATGAAGCGCTGGGTCGAGGAGCAAGAGAACCTGACGCTTCGCCAGGAGTTGGTGGAGGGGTTGCTTCTGGAAGAGACGTGCGACGCCGCTAGCGGCTTAGCAATCCAAGGCGTCCTCGCCCGCGGCGACACGCGCTATCTCGCGCCTGCGGTCATTCTCACCACAGGCACGTTCCTCAAAGCGATCATGCACACCGGTGAGGCGAAGACCGTTGGCGGGCGCGCCGGCGATTCGTCCGCCGAAGGCATGAGCGGCAGTCTCGCGCAAGCCGGCTTCGAACTCGCGCGGTTCAAGACGGGCACGCCATGCCGGCTGAACGGCCGCACCATCGATTTCACCAAATGCACCATGCAACCGGGTGACGCCACTCCGTGCCCGTTCAGTTTCAGTACAGAGAAGGTTACTGTTCCGCAGGTGGTGTGCCATAGCACCGAGACGACGCCCGCGGTTCACGACATCATCCGCGCGAATCTTCACCGCGCCCCGATGTACAGCGGCCAGATCTGCGGACGCGGGCCACGCTACTGCCCCTCTATCGAGGACAAGGTGGTGCGGTTCGCGGACAAGGATTCACACCTCATCTTCCTTGAACCCGAAGGACTGCACACACGCGAGTATTACTGCAACGGGATCAGCACCAGCCTCCCGAAAGATGTTCAGGCCGCGATGCTGAGGCTGATCCCGGGGCTTGAACACGCGGAGGTGATGCGCTGGGGCTACGCGGTCGAGTACGACTATGCCCCGCCCACGCAACTTCACCCAACGCTCGAAACCAAGCCGGTCGCCGGTCTGTACTTCGCAGGGCAGATCAACGGGACGACGGGCTATGAGGAAGCCGCGGCGCAAGGGTTGATGGCGGGATTGAACGCGGCACTCAAGTTGAAGGGCGAGCCACCACTCGTTCTGGATCGGAGCGAAGCCTACATCGGTGTGCTGATCGACGACCTCGTCACGAAGGGCGTTGACGAACCGTACCGCATGTTCACGTCGCGCGCGGAGTACCGGCTCCTTCTTCGCCACGACAACGCGGACCGCCGGCTTACCCCACTCGGCCGCCGCGTTGGATCTGTGAGCGATGCCGACTGGGAACGCTTTCAGCGGAAAGATCTTGGAATCACCGAACTTCAGAATGTGCTAAAGGTGAACCGTAGCGACGGCGACAGCCTCGCGACGTGGTTGCGTCGCACCGAAGTGGAGTGGTCGGAGGTGTGCGCACGTTTCCCCGCGCTGGTGGAATGGGACACGCGGCCGGATGTCGTAACACAGGTGGTTCTGGAAGCCAAATACAGCGGCTACATCGAGCGTCAGTCAGCGGATGTGGAGCGATTCCGTCGACTGGAGAACCGGCGTATTCCCTCAACCTTCGATTACACCCGAGTCCACCAACTCCGGCACGAGGCACGCGAGAAGCTGAGTCGTGTGTGCCCCGCAAGTTTGGGCCAGGCGAGTCGCATCAGCGGCATCACCCCGGCCGACCTAGCAATGCTGTTGCTTTATCTTGAATGAGCCGTTATGGGCCGCTTGCCCGTTAGGGAGAAGCCGGGTAACCGGTAACACCCGCGGGGGTCGGTCACGGCCCGTTGAAGCTCACAGACTGCGCGACTCGCACGGCTCCCGCTCCCGCTCCGCGGAAAGCTGGTAAAATCGTGTGGGCTGCGTGAACTGGGGTGTCGATGAATGCCGCGACCGAGCCAGCAGGAGTTTAGATCTGGTTCACGGGAACCGAAGGCGCGAGTTGTTCGGGCGCAGCAGCGCGTGTGAGGGCGACGCGGGAAAGGTGTCCGGGTTGGCGCGAGCGGAATCGGGGTCGGGTGGGTGTTCCACTGCGGCCGAGAAGATTCCGCCCCGTTGATCGGACAGTGATCCTGGGTATGATGGGGTAGGCAGTCGAAGCCAACCCCTCTTGCTCCACTACACGAACCGCTTCACCCGGATCGTTCGGTTGTCTTCACGTTACCGTACCAAACCCCGACCGCGCCCGTGGCGCGACCCGGAGTGCGGCCAGATGTCCTGCGTGAGTCACGGACGAAGTTTCGGTCCGCAGCCCGGCTCGGTCGTTCGGCCGTGCGCGGATCTCCCCCATGCGAGCCGGCTGAGCCGGCCAGGCGGATGCGCGTATGAAGACGGTGTTCACAACCGGCGAAGCAGCGAAGATCTGTAAGGTCTCGCAGCAGACAATCATCCGTTGTTTCGACAACGGGCAGCTCAAGGGGTTCCGCGTTCCCGGAAGCAAGTTCCGGCGCATCCCCCGCGAAGCGCTGTACAAGTTCATGAAGGACAACGGCATCCCCACGGATGCCCTTGAGAGCGGCAAGCGCAAGGTGCTGCTCGTGGACGACGACCTCGAACTGGTCGATGTCGTTCACAAGGCCCTTCAAGACGATGGACGGTTTGAAGTGCGGATCGCGTCGAACGGCTTCGACGCGGGCATGATGGTGAAGGACTATCGTCCCGATCTCATCATCCTCGATGTGATGTTGCCGGACATCAACGGCAAGGAAGTGTGTCACCGGGTGCGCGCCGACCCGGCGATGGAGGATGTGCGGATCATCTGCATCTCCGGTATGATTGAGGAAGACAAGGTGCAGGAACTCAAGTTGGCTGGGGCCGACGAGTTCATGCACAAGCCGTTCGACGTGGACCACCTGATCGAGAAGATGTGCGCCCAGTTGGACATCGAGACGGGCGTGTTGGCGTGACTCGATGAGCGAACCCCGCCCACAAGGGCGGGGATGCCATGTGTTACTTACGCGAACCACCCCGCCCTTGCGGGCGGGGTTCGCCATGAAGGAGTCGCCTGTGCCAGGGAAGGCGGTGGGCCGGACTGCGGCGGGGTTGCCGTGGCTGTGCCCTAACACGGATAGCCTGATCCGACTTGCCGAAGCACCGGCGAGCCTCGCACGGCAATCCGCCGCCGAGGTTGGTGACGTCGGGTTGTTGGCCTTTCTGCTCCGCTTCGCTCAACCAGCCGTTTCGCCCGCGACGGGCCTGTTCTGCCAACCCGCAATCCTGGCCGCGTCGCTCCCGGACACGGCTGCCGCTTACCTCGCCGCCACTCCGCGCGGTTGGGTGAATCCCGTTCACGAAGTCGCGAATCCGTGCCATGCGTTCTCGGCACGTGCGAGCGGATTCGCGCGCCAACTCGCGGAGCACACCCGGAACACCTGTGCCGATCGCGTCGCGGCGGTCGTCGCGCTCGCTCCGTTGGGCTGGCTCGCGGTCGCGGCCGTTGATCCCGACGCGGCTCGCGCACCACTCCGCGATTCCACAACGCCGACCGCGGCGTTTCAGGCGGAACTCTGGGGACTTGACCAGAACGCGATCGCCCGGCGGCTCGCGCATCGCTGGCGGTTGCCGGACTGGATCGCGACCGTACTTGGCAACCTGAACCTGCCGCTCGCCGTCGCACGAGTGGTGGGCGTCAACGTGAGCCTGTTCGCTGTCGCGCAGTTTGCCGCGCTCGAATCGGAGCGGCGGTTGTGTCCGCTCGGACTCACCGAGGGGGTAGATCGTGCGGAACTAGTGCGCGAACTCAAACTCGACGACGCGACGGTAGACGCACTCTGGACGAGTGTTCCACAGCAGGTGGAACCGGTTTCAAACGTCGATCAGAATCCGCACAACGTTCCGCTGGTCGCGAACTTGCTGAGGATGGCGGGTGAGAGCCGGCGCCGGAACGGAGCGGCACTTGTCGTGCGCCTCGAAGACAGGCTCGACGATCTGCACCGCGCCTTGGCACGCGTCAGCGGCGAAACCGATACGCGGGCGCGGGACGCGAAACTCGCGGCTCTGGCCGAACTCGCGGCCGGGGCCGGGCACGAGATCAACAACCCGCTCGCGGTCATTTCCGGCCATGCACAACGCCTGTCCCGCACCGAACCGGACCCGGAACGCGGCGAGGCGTTGCAGACCGTAATCCGCCAGACGCACCGCATCTCCGGGATCGTGCGCGACTTGATGCAGTTCGCCCGTCCGCCGCATCCGCAACCGCACCGAACCGACGCGACCGAACTCGTGAACGCGGTTCGTGATGAACTCACGCCATTTGCCGCGGAGAAGGGCATCCGTATCGAACTTGGCGCAGTTCCCGCTGACGCGTTCGTGCGCTGCGACCGCGTACAGATCAAGCACGCACTCGTCGCGCTCGGGCGGAACGGCATCGAGGCCGCCAGCACCGATGGCTGGGTGCGGATCGGTTGTACCGACGGCGACGAAGAGTTCGTCACGTTCGTGGTCGAAGACAGCGGGCCAGGGCTGAGTGCCGCCGCCCTGGAGCACGCCTTTGACCCGTTCTTCTGTGGGCGTTCCGCCGGTCGCGGTCGCGGGCTAGGCCTTCCGACTGCGTGGCAGTTCGTACGGCAGAACGGCGGCAACGTGCGCCACGAACCCGCCGACGGCCCAACGCGATTCGTCGTCACGGTTCCGCGCTCGGTCACCCTCGAATTCCTCGACCGCCAGTCGGCGTAGGCTGTCTTTCAAGGTGGTAGGCACACTCCGTGTGCCATTGCTTCGCGACGCAAGAACGCTTTACGGTTCTGGCTTGCAGAGCAACGGCACGCGGAGTGCGCCTACTACCTTGAAAGACACTTGCAGCCGCTACTCCCTGCCAGTAATCTCGAAGTGTTGGTTCTCAATTCGTAATCGCGTTTCACCGGGAAGGATGCCGGTCATGCTGCGGGCCGTGACGGAACTCACCCGCAATATCGCTCAGTTGATCTACCCAAACACGTGCCTGATTTGCGATGCCCGCGAGGGCGACTCGGGCATGCACCGACACGGACTCTGCACGGAGTGCCACCACGCTGTCGCTGTGGACCCGTTCCCGACGTGTCCGTGGTGTGCGCAAACGGTCGGACCGCACACCAACACCGCGAACGGTTGTGTAGAGTGCCGTGGCGAATCGCACTCCTTCGACGCTGCGGTCCGGCTTGGCCCGTACGCTGGGAAACTCCGCACCGCCGTGTTGCGCACGAAGGTTCTCGCGGGTGAAGGGCTGGCGGATTTGCTTGGGCGCACATTTGCGGAACATCGCGGCACCAATCTTGCTGCTCAGTCAATCGATGTGGTCGCTCCGGTTCCGCTTTACTGGTGGCGCAAGTGGACGCGTGGGTACAACCAGTCGGCAGCGGTTGCCCGCGAACTCGCGGCTGGGCTGAATGTGCCATTTGAGCCGCACTTGCTTTACCGGATTCGGCACACCACGCAACACGTACAGTCGTCACGAACGGCGCGGCAGGAGAACATTCGTGGCGCATTCCGGTTGCGGTTAGGCGCAAGAGTAACTGCCCAAACGATCCTACTCGTGGATGATGTGATGACCACGGGGAGTACGGCCAGCGAAGCCGCCCGTGTGCTTCGCGCCGCGGGTGCGGATCGCGTGGTCGTGGCAGTCCTGGCCCGTGCGTAGGAGTCGCGCGGGTCGGAATGGTGACACAGGGATGTACGTTCGCGACGGGTTGGCGGGTTGCAGCGGAAGCGGCGACCTGCCGCCCTTGACAGGATCGATTTCCGGCGCGGTTTCCTGATGAACCGGTCGAGCGGAGTGTGTTACCAAATAGGTTAAGGGCCGCGGCATTCCGGGGGGTGTGCCGCGGCCCTCATATGGGGGAGACGCGGCAATGACACGTTTCGTATTGGGCGTTGTCGGTGTGTTGTTGTTCAACACACTGGCGATGGCTGGACCGGGTGACCTGTTCTCGGAAAAAGAAAAAGATTTCGGGGTCAGCCCGAAGGGAACCGTTCTCGTTCACTACTTCCGATTCACAAACACTACCAAAGAAACCCTCACGCTTGGCCAGCCGCGTGTGTCGTGCGGGTGCGTGACCCCGGCACTGACCGCGAACCGGCTCGCACCGGGCGAGACGGCGGCCGTCATCGCGTACATGGACACGAAACGGATCCCACACGCGGGGATCACGAAGACGGTCCTGGTGTACGTTCCGTTCACCGCGCCGACATTTGAAGAGGTCGCGCTGAA
Organism: Planctomycetia bacterium; assembly: GCA_005772955.1. Taxonomy (GTDB): domain Bacteria; phylum Planctomycetota; class Planctomycetia; order Gemmatales; family Gemmataceae; genus Gemmata. Next base: position 2,485 of record SXID01000006.1, on the reverse strand, counting down.
GGTCACGACCGTCACACGCGACGACCTGATGATGTCGCCGGACACGCTCGCGTTCGGCAACGTTACGAAGGGCAAAGGCGCGAAGGTGTCCACGAAGGTCACGTTCACCAGCGATCCGAGATGGACCGTGAACAAGGCGACCAGCACGGGCGGTTTCGTGAGCGTCGAAGCGAAACTCAGTTCGCGTAACGGCAGCATCGTGACGTACGACATCATCGCGACGCTCGAAAAAGAGTGCCCCGCAGGCAACTGGACCTCCGACGTGAACCTGGAAACGTCGCACACGGCCGTCGCGAAGCTCCGCATTCCGGTGACCGTGAACGTTTCCGCACCGGTCGCGGCCACGCCGGAAACGATCTCGTTCGGCAGCGTGACAATGGGCAAAACCACGCCCGAACAGAAGGTCACGATCCAGAGCGCGACCCCGTTCAAGATTCTCGAAGTGAAGGGCGCCGACGCGCAACTCACCGTGAGGGTCGACACCGAAACCGCGAAGGCGGTTCACACGGTGGTAATCGCTGCCAGCCCGACCAAGACCGGCGGGTTCAAGCGGACCGTCGAGATCGTGACCGACAACAAGGACCAACCGTCAATCATCGTGCCCGTGACCGCGAAGGTCGTGGGCAAGTAGGACCGCCGCCAGCTTACACAGGGCTTTCACCCTGTGCTACGGACGACGGCCCCTCCGGGGCGAAGACGCACTTGTTCTTCGCCCCGGAGGGGCCGTCGTCCGTAGCACAGGGTGGAAGCCCCGTGTTCTCATGCCCCATGATCCAATTTCCCTATCACAGCCTTAACGTCGTCGCTCGCGCCCGTGAGGTCTGCCGCATGCCGGATGTGAAGATCCGCCCTTTCAAGAAGTTGCTCGTTGCGAACCGCAGTGAGATCGCGATTCGGGTGTTCCGGTCCGCTCACGAACTCGGCATCCGCACGGTCGCAATCTACTCGCATGAGGACCGGTTTGCGCTCCACCGCTTCAAGGCGGACGAGGCGTATCAGGTCGGGAATCCCGGCGAGCCGATTCGCGCGTACCTCGACATCCCCAACATCGTGAAACTCGCGAAGGAAGTGGGTATCGATGCGATCCACCCCGGTTACGGGTTTCTGTCCGAGAACGCGGTGTTCGCGCGCGCCTGCGTCGAAGCCGGCATCACGTTTGTCGGTCCGCGACCGGAGGTGTTGGAGCAACTTGGCGACAAGGTGACCGCTCGCGCGCTCGCGAAGAAGGCCCAGGTGCCGGTGCTCTCCGGCGGTGAAAGCCCGCTCGCGTCGATCGAGGAAGGCAAGACGCTCGCGGAGAAACTCGGTTACCCGGTCATCGTGAAAGCGTCGATGGGCGGCGGCGGACGCGGTATGCGCGTCGTTCACACCGCGGACAAGTTGCAAGAAGCGGTCGAATCCGCACAGCGCGAAGCCGGCGCCGCGTTCGGGATCACCGATGTGTTCCTCGAAAAGTTCGTGGTACGAGCGAAGCACATCGAAGTGCAGTTGATCGGCGACAAGCACGGCGGGCTGGTTCACCTCTACGAACGCGACTGTTCCATCCAGCGTCGGCACCAAAAAGTGGTCGAACTCGCCCCCGCGCCCAGCCTGCCGGACGACATCAGGCAAGGCATCCTCGACGCTGCACTCGCAGTGGGCCGCGCGTGCGGCATCGACAACGCGAGCACGGTCGAGTTCCTCTATGACACCGACGCGAAGCGGTTCTACTTCATCGAAGTGAACCCGCGTATACAGGTCGAGCACACGGTCACGGAGCAGGTGACCGGGTTCGACATCGTGCGTTCGCAAATCTTGATTGCGAGCGGCGTGCCCCTGAATCACGCGCGTGTTGGTCTGGAGCAGAGCGCGATCAGCACGCGCGGCTTCGCGATCCAGTGTCGCGTAACGACCGAAGACCCGGCCAACGGCTTTGTCCCGGATTACGGGCGACTGAGCGCTTATCGCTCCAGTGGCGGACCCGGAATCAGGCTCGACGCGGGCACCGCGTTTGGCGGTGCGGTCATCACGCCCTTCTACGATTCCCTTCTGGTGAAGGTGACCGTCAGCGGGCTGACGTTTGCGGACTGCGCCACACGCATGGAGCGATGTCTGCAAGAGTTCCGCGTTCGCGGCGTGAAGACGAACATCCCGTTCTTGCTGAACCTCATCGCGCACCCGCAGTTCCTCGCCGGCGACGTGACCACGCGATTCCTCGATGAAACGCCGGACCTGTTCCGGTTCACGGCGCGCCGTGACCGCGCCACGAAGGTACTCGCGTACCTCGCGGAGATCATCGTCAACGGACACCCCGAAATCAAAGTCGGAGACAAGGATAAGGTGAGAAGGGGAGAAGGGGTGAACGCTCCTGCTGTCACCCCTTCTCTTGCGAAACCTCCCGGCACACGCGACCGATTCAAGGAGCTTGGGGCCGCGAAGTTCGCACAGTGGACGCGCGAGCAGACGCGGCTGCTCGTCACCGACACGACGATGCGCGACGCGCATC
>SXID01000005.1 GCA_005772955.1 Planctomycetia bacterium | reverse complement strand
GCAAGGGAGTGGTTGAGCTTTGCCGCTCCCTTGCTCTGGAGTGACCGCGTATTCGAGCGCGTTTGGGAACGGTGTAGTGTTGTTTAACGAGCCGCGACCGCAAGGGAGTGGTTGAGCTTTGCCGCTCCCTTGCGGTCGCGGTTCGTTGAGGTGCTACGCATTTCCGGAAAGCGCTCTAAAGCGCGTTTGGGAACGGTGTAGTGTTGTTTAACGAGCCGCGACCGCAAGGGAGTGGTTGAGCTTTGCCGCTCCCTTGCGGTCGCGGCTCGTTGAGGTGCTACGCATTTCCTGAAAGCGCTCTAAAGCAAAAGACAACTCCTCGTGAGCTTAGGCGAGCGCAACTTCGAAGTTTACGCTTCCGGCTCGTCGGAAGACCGCCTCGCCCCTTCGGCCGCGAACGGCTTCACGTTGAGCCGCGTCTGGTGTGACTCGACCGGCTTGCCGTCAGTCGTCTTCCCCTGGAAGTAGTCCTTCTGCCAGCCGCGTGCGACGGCTTCCGGGTCGCGGGTGCTCAAGCCCACGAGGAAGCCGCTGCGGCTCGCTTCCCACTGCTTGTACTGCGCCAGAAGTTCCGGAGTCGCGGCGATCGGCTCGACCCGCGGCACGAACCCCTCGATCAACCCTCGCGGCACCGGCACGAGCATACAGAACGGGTCGCCGAGGTCAAACCGCACCCGCTCGCACACACGTGTCATCTTCCAGTTCATCGTGAACGTGGACGCGGCCCAGTCCGTTTCCACCACGCCTTCGAGCGGTTGCACGCCGTCCTTCACCCAGTTCGCCGGACCTTTTACCCAGAGGTTGATACCTGGCGGCGTGCGGAACAAAAAAGGTATCGTGAACGTGATGACGCCACTGCCAAAATGACTGACGATGCGGTTGTCGGGGCGGTCGAATCGCAACTCCACGTCTTCCTTCCCCGGTCCGCCGTACCAGTACGCGTCGAACCCGACCGGGTTCCGCAGCACCCATCCGCACTGGTTCGCGATGACGAGCGGCAGACACCGGTACGGGTGCCGCAGGTGCGCCTTGTCCATCCACTCGCGCGAAATGAGCGCGGGTTCGGGGAACACCTCGGCCGACTGATTCGGGTACAGCGAGTACGCGATGAATTCGTTATCGTTCTCTGGCATCGGCCACCATTGCGGAACGCGGAGTCCGGGTTGCGGAATTGAAGACAAGAACGAGGCAGAATGCAACTCGGTTTTCAATTCCGCAATCCGAACTCCGCGTTCCGCAATTGTCAGGTGCGGCCAATGTCGTTCACCGAGCACATCAGCGGTTCGGTAGGGCGCTCGTAGGTGCGGCCGTCGGTGTCGCCGGCCGCGTGGTTGCGGAGCGACAACTGGTACATCTGCTCGCCTGCGGGCGTCGGGTAGTCGCCCGTGATGCACGCCCGGCAAAGATTCTCGGCCGGCAGGTCGATGCACCGCGCGACCGCGTCCACTGGCAGATAGAACAGCGAGTCCGCACCGAGGGTCTTCGCCATCTCGTCCTGTTCGGCGACCGTTGGCACCTTCCCCGCCATGTGCTTCGGCGCGAACAGTTCCTTCACCGTACTCATGTCGATGCCGTAAAAGCACGGTGACAGGATCGGCGGACACGCGACCCTCACGTGAATCTCCGCCGCACCGCCCTGGTCTCGCAAGTGTTTCAGCAGGCTTTGCAAGGTGGTGCTGCGGACGATGGAGTCTTCGACTAACAGTACCTTCTTGCCGTTGAGCACTTCTCGCAGCGGCGTGAACTTGAGCCGCACCTTGTCCGCGCGGTTGCCGCCCTCGATGAACGTGCGGCCGATATAGCGGTTGCGGATCAACCCTTCCACGCTCGGAATCCCTAGCGCGAACGCCATCGCGTCGGCAGCGGCCTTGCCGGTGTCGGGGACCGGCACCACCACTGTTTCCGACGGGTCCAGCGGCACACGACCGAGCGACCGCTCCTGCTTTGCGAGTTCTTGCCCCAACCGCGACCGGCTCAGATACACGCTGCGGTCGTCGAGCGTGCTGGCCACGTTCGCGAAGTAGACCCACTCGAAGAAACAGTGCGCCGTCCGTTTGCTTTCCGCGAACCGGTGGACGCTCAGTTCGCCGTTCTGGATGAGGATCATCTCGCCGGGGTTGAGCGACTTGATACTGGACTGTGGAAAGCCGAGGTTCTGGAGCGCGACGCTTTCGCTGGCCGCGCCAAACATCGGCCCGTCCTGTGCGTACACCAGTGGGCGGATTCCCACCGGGTCGCGGAGCACAACCATGTCGCCCATCGCGTTGAGGAACACGAGGTTGTACGCGCCGTCGAACTTCTCCGCGAGCCTGCGGAACACGTCCACGAGGTCGGGGCGATCATCGCCCCGCATCTCGTGGGACAGGTAGTGCATAATGACTTCGGTGTCGTTGTCTCGCGGGAGGTGGTAGTCGTGGTTCTGGAGGAGTTGCTGCCGGAGTTCGGCGAAGTTGGTGAGTTGGCCATTGAACGCGAACGCGAACCACTTCCACTTGCAGCCGTGCCGGCGCTCGAACGGTTGGGCGTAACTGCGGGTCTGGCCGCCGCAGGTGGCGTAACGCGTATGACCGATCACGGCGCGGCCGGCGTAGTCCTCCATGATGGACCTGTACTTCGCCGGCTCGTTGATGCGGAACGCCTCGATGACAGTTCCGGTATCCTTGTAGGTGTGGACGAGTTTATCGCGATCCGGGTTGTAAGTCGCCAGGCCCGCGGCGAGTTGCCCGCGATTCTGCAAGTCGAGGAGCATCCGCGGCATCAGGCGTGACACTTGATCAGGCGCGCCGGTCCAGACCGCAGACTTGTCCACGTGGCCGGTAAGGTAGTACAACGCCGCCACGCCACATTCGTGGTGCAACTCGTCCATGTCACCGCCGGAGTTGAAAAGAAGAGTGGGCGCCGTCCCCATATCAGAATATACGTCGGTGTAGGTTTCGTGAACAGCCTCAACAGCGGGAGAGGACGGAGGACGGAAACCAGACGACACCTGGCAGAAACCGAAAAGGTGGAACAACCCTGCCCGTACCGTCATTGCCCTGTCTTCTGTTCTCTATCTTCTGCTCTCGGTCCTCGGAATTGGAGGGATGCAATGATCCGCGCGATTCTCACAGTGACGCTGTTCGCGCTACTTACAATCGGTTCGGTTCCGCTTGGGGCCGAGGAGAAAAAGGACAAACCATAGGCCAACCCGCCCGCGACGCCGCTTGAACTGACCGTGACCGGTAAGACGACCAGGTACGCTCTCGAACTCAACGGCCATAGTGCGGACGAACTGAAGAGGAGCATCGAGGTCGCGGCGAAGGCCGGGAAACGCCCACCCGCGGCGCCCGTCGTTGACCTGAGCGTCGAGATCAAGAACACGTCCGACAAGCCGGTGACGATCTGGGTGAGTGGTGACCCGGTCGTGTTGGCACTCACCCTCAAGGGCAAGGGTGCGCTGAACGTCGCGCCGACCCTGGCGTTCACGGAAGAGTTCCGCAACCCAACGGGCGTCGAGATTCCTGCCGGGAAGACACACACGATCCCGGTGAAGTCGCTCGTCAGCGGTTATCGCGGCGCGGCGCACTGGGCGTACTGGATCGAAGCGGGCGAGTACGAACTCACGGCAACGCTCAAGACGGGCGTGAAACCGGCCCCGAAGGGTGCAAAGGACGCGAACGACGGCTTCGGCGCGGTGACGCTCACGAGTACACCGCTGAAACTGACGGTCGAGGCGAAGAAGTAGCTGGCACAACGTAACCGGTTCGGAGTGCTGCTTCAGTAATGCAGCAGCAACTTCGGCGGCGGTTTGTTGCCTCGCTTGTCGAGTCCGACGCGGACCACCACCGCACCGACCGCCAGCGTGTTGCACGCCAGCGCCAGGTACAACCACCACGTCCGTTCGACGTTATAGGCGTTATACGCCTGCTCTTCTTCGTACTCCAGTTTGGCCAGCGCCGCGGGGCTGGCAACCGCTTTCTCGCGGCGCTCCGCGAACTGCTCTGAGATGTGCCGCCGGATGGCCCGCTCCATCCCGAACCCGTTCAACACTTGAACCGACACGAAAAACAGCGCGATCGCGGCGCACACCGCGACGATCGAGTTGCGCCACGGCCACAGTTTCGCGAGCGGCGGCACCTTTTGCGGGTCGAGAGTGCCCATGCCGCGCTCTGCCCACGCGAAGACCAGTCCGGTCAACAGCAGCAGGAAGAACGGCACCAGTAGTTTCCAGTCGCTGCGCAGCTTGTCGAGCCAGCCGCCTAGAATCGTGCCAGATTCTTCGAGTTTGTAGTTCCGGCCCGGCGACCCGCCGAACATCGCTCCCCACGGGCGCTGTGAGTACACCGCCGAGTCGCCCGCGTAACTGCCGACCCACGGGAAGAACGTGAGCACGAACACCGCCGTCAGCAGCACAGCCGGGAGCCACGCGACCACCTTCGGCGAAATGGTGATGCCCACGGATTGCGTAGAGCCAGTCGGGGCAAGCGCACTAGTGGCCTGCCCCGGCGGAAGGAACCCGTCCGGCAATGCCGTTGCCGCGGGAGGAACGAACCCCGGCGGCGCGGGCGGTGTGTGAGATGTGGGCACCTGCGGCGGCGTGGGCGGAACCAACCCCGGAGGTGGGGCGGGAAGAGAGGCCGCTTCCGATACTGCCGCGTTGTACCGCGAGGGCGTGGGGAACGACTTGCCGCAGTTCGGGCATGTCGCTTCCTTGCCGGCCACGTCGTCGGCCACCGTGGCCGCGTTCATGCAGTGTGGGCAAATTAACCGCATATCTACTCCTACCAGTGAGATTCCAGTTCCTTGAACACCGCCGGGAGATAGTCGAGTACGTCGGTCGCGTTCAATGACGTCTGTCCCAGCACCGCCGCGCCGAGGTCGCCGGCGCGGCCGTGAACCCACGCGCCGAGTACCGCCGCGTCGAACGCGCCCAGCCCCAGCGCGATAAGCGCCGCGATCACGCCCGTGAGTACGTCGCCGCTACCACCGGTCGCCATGCCGGGGTTGCCGGTCGTGTTGCGATACAGGTGCGTCCCGTCAGCCACGAGCGTGGCGGCGCCCTTCAGTAGCATCACGCCTCCGTACCGCCCGGCGAACGCGACCGCCTGGTCTTCGCGCTCGCGGTCCGTTTTCGGAGCGGGCACGCCCGTGAGGCGTGCGAACTCGGTGGGGTGCGGTGTCATCACGAACGCCGCGGGGCGTCCTTCGAACTCGTCGAGAAACGGTGACACCGCGAACAATCCGTCTGCGTCGAGTACCAACGGTGTCTCGCGTAGTTCTTCGAGTACGCGGCGTGTGAACGCTACCGTTCCGGTCGCACGGCCCAACCCCGGACCCAACGCAACGACATCGGCCGCGTGAGCGAGTTCGAGTACCTCCTCCACCGTTCCATCGCCGAACGTGCCGTCCGCGTGCTGGCGGATGCCAAACGTGGTGTAGCCCGGGTACGAGGCCGCGATCACAGCCTGCGAGTCGGCGGGGCTTGCGACCTGCACGATACCGGCCCCGCTCCGCAACGCCGCACGACCGCACAGCACCGCGCCGCCGCTCATGCCGCGACTCCCGGCGACGACTAGCACCTTGCCGTAGGTACCCTTGTGGCCGTCGTGGGCACGTCGCGGCAACCTGGGCACGTCGCGAACCACGATAACGCTCATCGCCGCCCTCCCGTACTCACAGCGGTTATACCGCTCCGCCCGGCGCGCGGACATTGGCCTCCGAGGCGTTCCAGAGTAGTAGGCCCATGCCGTGTGCCGTGGCTGCGAGAGCCGGAACCGTGAGGCGTTCTTGAATCGCGAAGCGACGGCACACGGCATGGGCCTACTACTTTGAAACACCCGCGTTTGGTTCCGCCGCGAAGTCGTGGCAATCAGCCTCAAGTTCGCGCCGCTGATCTTCAGCTCGATGCGGGCCGTGGTTCTGACCGTGATCGGCACGCGGTTGAAGCGACTGACGCACACGGCGAGTCTCACACATACTTCTGGAACTCGGCCTTGAACCGAATGGCGAGTTCCTTCGCCTTCGCGTCGTAGGCCGCCTTGTCGGGCCACCCATCGCGGGGGCGCAGCACGGTCTCCGGCACGCCGGGGCACGTCGCGGGAACCGCCAGCCCGAACACCGGGTCCGGTGCGAATGGCACATCCTGCAACTGACCGGTGAGCGCAGCGCGCAAGAGCGCGCGAGTATGGGCCAGGCTCATCCGCTTGCCCACGCCGAACGGGCCACCGGTCCAACCGGTGTTCACCAGCCACACCGGAGCGCCGTGGCGTTCCAGTTTTTCCTTCAGCATCGCGGCGTAGCGTTTCGGGGGCAGTGGCAAGAACGGCTTCGCGAAGCACGTGCTGAACTCCGGCACCGGTTCCGTAACGCCGACCTCTGTGCCCGGAATCTTCGCGGTGTAGCCGCAGAGGAAGTATTCCACCGCCTGATCCGGCGTGAGGCGTGCCAATGGCGGTAACACACCGAACGCATCGCACGTCAGGAAGAACACGTTCTTCGGGTGCCCGGCCTGCCCGGACAACTCACACCCGGGGATGAAGTCCACCGGGTACGCGGCCCGCGTGTTCTCGGTTATCGCTTTGCTGTCGAAATCTGGCTTGCGTGACAGCGGATCGACCGGCACGTTCTCCAGCACACACCCGAACCGGATCGCGTTCCAGATTTGAGGCTCGCCAGCGAGCGAAAGTTTGATGGTCTTCGCGTAGCAGCCGCCCTCGACGTTGAAGACGCCCGTCTCGCTCCACCCGTGTTCGTCATCACCGATGAGCCTGCGCTCTGTGTCCGCGCTGAGCGCCGTCTTGCCCGTGCCTGACAACCCGAAGAACAGCGCGACATCACCGCCCGCGCCCACGTTCGCGGAGCAGTGCATCGTCAGCACGCCCTTTTGGGGCAACAGGTAGTTCATCAACGTGAACACGGACTTCTTGATCTCGCCCGCGTAATGCGTGCCGCACGCGACCACCAACTTCTGCTCGAAACTGATGGCGAGGCACGTCTCGGACTTGGTGCCGTCGCGGACCGGGTCTGCGTGGAAATCGCACGCGTGCAAAATGGTCCACTCCGGCGTGAAGCCTCGGAGCTGTTCCGCTGTGGGGCGCAAGAACAGGCAGCGGGCGAACAGCGAGTGCCACGCCTTTTCGGTGACAACGCGAATCGACAACCGGTGTTTCGGATCGGCGGCTGCGAAACCATCGAAGACAAACAACTCGCGGTGCTGGAGGTACGCACGCACGAGGTCGCGCAGTTTGGCGAATGTTGCCGGCGTCATCGGTTGATTGGATGTCCAGTCGATCTGATCCGCGACGAGCGGTTCCTTGACGGTGAACTTGTCCTTCGGCGACCGTCCGGTGCGTTTCCCGGTGTACGCGACAACCGCACCGAGATCGGTGAGCAACGCCTCTCCGCGTCTGACCGCGTGTTCGGTGAGCGCCGCGGGTGAGAGGTTCGCCCAGACGCGGTCTGGGTGCCCGATGCCGAGCGCGGCGGGATCGAACTCGGGTGATTCGTCGAGAGTGGATGCGACGGGAGAAGACATGGCGGTCCTCCGCGCCCCCGCGATTCGCCGGGGCGAGTGGGCATTATAGCTTAACGGCCCGTTTGGCGAACCTGTCACGGGTTCGGGCGTCACTTGGTTGGGGTGAGGTAGTGGAACGTGCGCACGATGACTTGGCGGCGGTTGGAATAAACGCCAAACTCGACGGCGATAGAGAGAACTCGAACTGCGGGTTAAGGTACTCAGCCAATTGTTCCGCGCCGAGTTGCGCGACTGAGCTGGGCGAGGTCGGCCGCTGGCACACGACTGCGAATGCCGCCGAGCAACATGTCGCTCAACGTTGCCGCGTCGGGCAACGCCCCGACTGCTAATCAGCAAGGCCCGCTGGTCGGATATCAAAGAGGCTCCCGTCGGTGGTTTACTTCACAATATCACACCCAACACTCGCGGAAGTTGAAACGATTCTGCCCGCGGATCGCTGTTCCGTGTCGTTTCGCGCTGATTCGCGTTACTCCGCGGGTTCGGGGTTGGTCGCGACGAACGTGAGCGCGTTGTGCGACACGTCGCAGTCCACCGCGACCGCACCACCGTCGGCGATCTCGCCCTTCAGAAGCATCCTCGCGAGCGGCGTCTCGATCTCCTTCTGGATGGTGCGCTTCAACGGGCGCGCGCCGTAGGCCGGGTCGTATCCTTCGTGGACGATGTGCGTCTTCGCGGCGTCCGTGAGCGTCAGTGTAATTTTCCGCTCAGCGAGCCGCTTCCGCAGGTTGGTCAGTTGAATCTCCACGATCTTCGTGAGATCCGCTTCGGTCAGCGTGTGGAACACGATGATCTCGTCCACGCGGTTCAGGAACTCGGGACGGAACTGTTTCCTCAGTTCGTCAAGCACTGTCAACTTCATCCGATCGTAAATCTCGCCGAGGTGCGATCCCTTGTACTGCAAGATTCGCTGACTGCCAACGTTCGAGGTCATCACGACGATGGTGTTCTTGAAGTCCACCGTCCGGCCCTGCCCGTCCGTGAGCCGGCCATCGTCGAGCACCTGCAACAGCGTGTTGAACACGTCGGGGTGTGCCTTTTCGATCTCGTC
>SXID01000046.1 GCA_005772955.1 Planctomycetia bacterium | reverse complement strand
GGTCGGCATCAAGGCCAAGCAAATCCTCGACGAGGTGGAGAAACTTGCCGCCGGGAAGCTCGCGCTCGCAAAGCAACTCGAACAGCGCGGCCAAACACATGACGCGATGGACGCGCTCGCGGACGCGGTTCGCGTGTACGCGGGCACGCAAGCGGCTTCGGACGCGGCAACGGCGCTCGCGGGCTTGACTGACAAGCCGGAGGTTCTCCAACAACGCCGCCTCCGTGTCGCACGCGACATGCTCGCGATTGCCCGCGACGACTTCCGCTCCGGTCGCCTTTACGACTGTATGCAGAAGTGCGAGCAGATCGCGCTGAGTTACGCGGAGTTGCCCGAAGCGAAGGACGCGAAGGCGCTGCTCGCGGACATCAGGGGGAACCCGGAGCGCCTCGCGAAGGCGTGCAACCAGATGAACGACCGCACCGCCGCGATGTACATGGCGTTAGCGGATTCGTGGGCGACGAAGGGCCAAAACGTGGAGGCGGCGGCGTGTTTGAAGAAGGTGATGGCGCTGTGCCCGAACACACGTCACGCCGATCTCGCGCAAGCAGAACTAACGAAGCTCCAGAGCAAGACGACGCCCGCGATCCCGACGGGCTTCACGAAGCCGTGACTAAAGTGACGGCGGCGCACCGGACGCGCCGCTTCGCCCGTTCATTCTGTATCACTCGCCCACCCCGTCTCCGAACCAATTGCAAACCGCCGGAATCATGTCACTCGGTCGGAAGAAATAGCATTTGAGCTTGTTCGCGAGCACAACCGCGAGGACAATGCCGCTGCACGAAGTGCGTGTTACTGTGTTAGATCGTGCGGGGCGATCTAACACGGGTGAGTGCCAGCCTTAGATCGCGCTCCGCACTATGAGAACGGTTCACTTCGCCCGCGCGAATCCAAGTTCGGCAAGAGGGGGCGCGTCAGTGGCGGCCAATCATCTCGAAGACCTGGTCACCGAGTGGTATCAGCTCCAGGGGTATTTCGTTCGCCGCAACGTCCAAGTCGGTAAGCGGACGCAAGGCGGATATGACTGCGAGTTGGACGTGGTCGCCTTCCACCCCGGATTCCAGAAGCTGGTTCACATCGAGCCATCACTCGACGGCGACAGGTGGGATAAGCGGGAGCAGCGGTACGCCAAGAAGTTCGCCGCCGGCCGGTTACACATTCCGGCGCTGTTCGAGGGGCTGACGCTGCCTGCGGAGTTGGAGCAGGTCGCTCTGTTCGTCTACGGCGGTGGGGATCGAGCGACGGTCGGCGGCGGGCGGGTCGTCTTCATCCGGGAATTCATGCGCGAGGTGCTGACAAAGATCCGCGCCCGGCGGGTCAGTTCGGCGGCAGTCCCGGAGCAGTACCCACTGCTGCGCACCTTACAGTTTGCGGCGCAATACTGGCCGGTGGGCGCGGAGGCCGCTGTCAGCACGGCATCGCGGAGGACGCGGGCCAAGGCAGGCCGAACCGGTCGCGGCACCTGACCCGATGGCGGGTTGGAGGGTGTTCGGATCGCGGCGGATGTGGTACGCTGGAGTGAGTTGGCCCGCCGCCCAGTCGTGGCGATTCGAGAGGAACACGCCGATGCCCCAAGAACCAACGCCCCAAGAGCCGGTGCCGTTCGTGCCCGCGCCGGTTCCCGTCCCGCCCGACCTCTTGGCGTGGGCGCGACAAACGTTTGACGCCCGCGAGTACTTGGAGGGCGTGCGGGACATTGAAGAGAATGGGGGCGAACCGCTGGAGTCGTTTATCGCCGCGGTCGAGGCCGCGGCTCGCGGCTCGTGAGCGGCCCAAGCGACAAGCCGGTTCCGTTCCGCGTGTCGTACTCGGTTCGGGTGCGGGAGCGCCTCGTGGAACTGGCGGCCGAAGCCCGGACGCGGGGCGACGGCGCGGAATTCGTGGCGGCTCTGCGGGAGTTCGACCACCGACTTCGCGTGTACCCGCAGTTCGGTGACCCACTGATCGACCTGCTGACAAACGTCGGTCAGGTACGTTTGGGTACGGTACCACCTCTGGCGATGCGGTATGGGGTGTTGGAAGACCGGCGGGAGGTGTGGGTCACTGCACTGCCGGTGCTTTTGTCCAAGCGGAGCGGCGAGTAAAGGCACGCCGAACCAGCCGCGGCACTTGGCGGCCGCTCAAATCTGCGACCGCAGGTGAATTTGATCATTCGAGACGAAGCGAGCCGGGCGGAGCGCACTTGGCGCTCCGCCCGCGTCGCTTTACCTCTCGTCGGTTCAATACACCGCGTTCGGGTCGCTTGGGCCGCTCGCCTTGCCCGCGGTGCCGCCGCCGTAGCGCGCGTGCCAGCCTTCCGTCGTGCGGACGCCGTGCAGGTCTTCCATCGTCAGACCGTACTTCGCGAACCACGGCGTTCCCGTCTGCACGATCGCGTCGGTTTCCTTCACGCGCCGCACGCATTCGGTCTCGGCGAACTTCTGCCGGTCGGCCGGTGAGTTGAAGGTGAAGAACTCCTTCCAGAACGCGCGACCGCCGAGGATGCCGCTCGCACCCGCCTTCATCGCCATTTCCACCTGCTTCTTGTACTTGTCGTAATCCACGCCCGCGGACAGCAACACCCACGGTTTCTGACCGCACGCGTCGTTCAGCCGCTTCAGGTTGTCCATCTGCTGCGCGTCACTCTCCACGCCGGGCGTGCCGGGGAACTCGGACTTGTAGATGTCGCAGTAGCGGCTCAGGTACTTCGCGGTGTCGATCACGGTCTTCGCCTTGCGGCCGACGACCGTCTCCTTCGTCTCCTCAACGCCGTTGATCTTGTACGGGAAGTGCAGCGGTTCGAGCAGGAACAGGATGTCGTGCTTGATACACTCGTCGTAGATCTGCATCGTGAACTGGAAGTTGCGCTCGGCCGAATCGGGTTCGCCCGGCTCGAACATCGCGAGCAGCTTTACCGCGTCGGCCCCGCAGCGTTTGATCTTACCGACGCTCCAACCCGGTTCGACTTCACCGATGGACCCACCGGCCGCGTTCTTGCCGGAGCCGGATTTCTCGACGCGAATGAGGATACCCACGCCCGGCGGCACGGCTTGCGCCGCGACCGTGCTTGCGTAGCCGTAGTAGCCGTCCACGAGCAGCCCGGAGCAGTGCGGGGCGAGTGCCCGCGACAGCATCACCTTCGCGTCCGCGATCTCGGCGTAGGTCGGCTCGCGCTCCGCGCCGGTGGCCTCCTTCATGGCCTTCTTCATCATCGAAATCATGCTGCTGTTCTGGTCGGTGGCGACCATGCTCAGCGTGCCGTTCGGGTTGCTGATGCGCTGCAGCCCGCGCAGCTTGCCGGGCGTGAGGCCGAGTCCGTACAGCCGTGTGATGGAAGTCGTAGCCATCGAGTGGGTCTCCCTGGAGAACGTCGGGGAATCGCTCACATCTTAGAGGAGAGGCCCGGGAAGGACAGGTTCCGTTGTGGGCGGTTGTTCGCGTTTGCGGCGCTTGACCCAGACCCACGCGCACAGCACTACGCCGCCGATTACGGCGCTCGCGTACGCGACGAAGTGGTAGCACGCGACCGTGAGCAACTCCCGGTGCCGTTTTGCCGGCACCAACTCCGCGGTGCCGGGGTCGAGGTACACGCCGAACATCTCGGTGTGCCGCCACACGCTGTAGCCCGTAATCGCAGTGGCCGCGGCGACCGCTGCGACAAGGAGGCCCAGCGGCACTACGAGTTCGCGAGGTTCCAGCTTCGGACGCGGACCGACAGTCGCGAGCAGACCCGCGGCATAGCCCAGCAACACCCCGCCCCACCACCCGCCCAGGAAGCCCCAACAGACGCCGAGCAATGTCGGGTCAGTCACGCCCGGAATCGGTCGGTGCAGTACCGTGAAGTATTCCGGGCACAGCCGCGCGGAGACCTGATCTTGCAAAATTGCATAGCCAACAATCGCGATGAAGCCGAGGATCGCGAACCGGTATCGCGGCACGCGCGCGGCAAGAACCGCGAGCACCAGACACGCGACTCCAGGCAACACGAGTTGATGCGTGGGGAGCGGCTGCATTTGATTCCCCGCTGCTGACGTTGTGTTGCTGCGATGCGGTCGCGACGATTCTCTATTTTGATATGGGAGGACGAGCGATGCCGATCGAATTTCTTACCGGTGATCTGTTCGTGAATCGCGTGAGTGCGGAAGCGTTTGCGCACGGGTGCAACTGCGCCGGGTCGATGGGCGCGGGAATCGCGG
>SXID01000045.1 GCA_005772955.1 Planctomycetia bacterium | reverse complement strand
GGACTGGGGTAAAAATCACGAAATGTCATCGACCAGACAAGATAAACCGCTTGAACACCAATGAGGACTGGGGTAACGCGATTTGACCACCGCCACCGACGCCTGAAAATCCTGGCGCACGCCGAACGCGCAAGAACCTCTCTGATTCTTGGCTCCGATTGCCGCGCCCGCTGCGCCGGGTATAATCCCCCCCTGTCCCGTGGACGGTTTCCGGTGCGGTGCGACACAAGTTCCAGCCATTTAGGAGTTAGCATGGCCGACGGGCGCGACCATTCCGGCGGGTTCAGTTACCGCACGGCGCTGCCGTGGACGAACATCTTTCGGTGCTTCCAGATCGCTCTGGACCCGCGCAAGTTGTTCGTCGCCGCCCTCGGCGTCTTTTTGATGTCGTTCTCCTGGTGGCTGCTGTCGAACATCTTCTACAAGGCCGCGCCGCTTGAGAACGACCAGAATTACAGCGAGGGCGTCGTTAAGAACGACTTCGATGGCAAGGACAACCCGGCGACCGGTAAGCCGTACACGAATGACGAGTTGACAGCTGCGACCGCGATCGAGGCGAAGCGGCGGTTCGCCCGCGACTACGCCCAGTGGCAGCAACTCGACGCGCTCGCCGGTCCCGGTGGGCGGCTCCGCACGCTGCCGTGGGACGAGTACCGCGGACCGAACCCGTTCCTGTTCTTCACCGACGCGCTGGGCGGTTCGGCCGCGGACCGCGAGAACGCCGTTCGCGGGTTCTTCACCGGGTCCGTGCCGGTACTCGTCGAACCGCTCGTGAAGTTGCTGTTGCCCGTCGCGAAGATCGTTTCGCCCGGCGTCAGCCCGCTGACGCGGTTGTACCTGTTCCTGATTCTGTTCTCGAACGTGGCGGTGTGGGCCTTTTGTGGTGGCATCATCACGAGGCTCGCGGCGGTTCAGCTCGCGAACAAGGGGCCGATCACGCTCAAACAGGCGACCAAGTTCGTCGCCCATCGCTACCTCAGTTACCTGGGCGCGCCGCTGGTGCCGCTGGGCATCATCGGCCTGGTGGTAGCCGGGTTAATCCTCTACGGGCTGGTCGCGCTGATCCCGTTCGTTGGTGACATCGTGTTGCTCGGTATTGGGCTGCCGGCGGTCATCGTTGGCGGGGCCATCATGACGGTGTTCCTCGTCGGCCTTGTCGGATACCCGATGATGTACTGCACGCTCTCCGTGGAGGGCGACCAGAGCGACACGTTCGACGCTCTCTCGCGATCGGTGAACTACGTCTACCAGGCGCCGTGGCACTACCTCTGGAACTGGTTCGTCGCGATCATGTACGGCGCGGCGGTGACGCTGTTCGTGCTGTTCTTCGCGTCGGTGGCTGTGTACGTGGGCAAGTGGGCTGTCGGCCTCACGGCGAGCGCGGTGTGGCCCGAGCGGAAGCCCGAGTACCTGTTCATCTACGCTCCAGAGTCGTTCGGGTGGAAGGAGTTGCTGACCAAGGACAGCCCGTACGAGGTGAAGGGCGGGTGGGTGAAACTCGACCGCACTGGTGAGCCCACGACCGACTCGGCGAAGGCGATTCGACAGGTGTACCAGTACGAACCGGTGAACCCGGACGCTTACACGGTGAACCGGAACGACTACTGGTATCGCAGTTGGGGCGCCGTGATCGTGTACTTCTGGCTCACGATCGCGTTCCTGATGATGCTCGGGTTCAGTTACAGTTTCTTCTGGTCGTCCGCGACGATGATCTACTTCCTGATGCGCAAGAAAGTGGACGAGGCCGAACTGGACGAGGTGTTCGAGGACGACGAACCGGAAGCGCCGCTGGCTCCGCCGAAGCTGGCGCCCGCCCCGGCGCCGGCGCCTGCGGACGGCACGGTTCCGCTCGGCAGCGGCTTGCTGAACAAGCCCGCGGTGTCACCGCCCCCGCCGCCGGCGACGCTCCCGTTCAGCCCACCGGCGCCGCCGGTGGTCGTGAGTCCGCCTCCGCCGGTCGCGGTCAGCCCGCCGCCTCCGCCACCGCAACCAGAGGAGCCGAAGAATCCCGACGACCCGCCGCTGGGGTAAGTTGTTTGTCCTGAAGTAAAGTCGTGAGGCGCGGCGTGACACGCCGCGCCTCACGCGTTTTCCAGCCCCTCGAACAGTGTCGTTCCGATGCGGACGAACGTCGCGCCCTCTTCCACCGCGACCTCGAAATCGTTGCTCATGCCCATCGACAGTTCCGCGAGCGCCAGTCCCGTGCGTGCCCGGAGCGAATCGCGCAACTCGCGAAGCGCCACGAACGCGGGCCGCGCGGTCTGCGGGTCGTCCGCGTACGCAGCCATTGTCATCAGACCACGCACATATACGCCCGCGAAGGACACTGCCTTGTCGCCCACTGCGGGGACGGCGTCCGGTGCGAACCCGCCCTTGCTTTCCTCGCCGCTACAGTTCACTTCGAGCAGCACCGGCACCGGCGCGCCCCGCTTGCGGCCGAAGGCGTCGAGCGATTCGAGTACGCGATCGCTATCAACTGAGTGAACGAGTTCGACGCGGGGAATCGTGCGGTCGATCTTGTTCCGCTGAAGGTGCCCTATGAGGTGCCAGTTCGCGCCCGGCACCGCCTCCGCTTTCTTCCACAGTTCTTGCGGACGGCTCTCGCCGAGATCGCGCAGCCCCAACTCCGCGACGACAGCCGCGACGTTCGGCGACACGGTCTTCGTGACTGCGACCAGCGTGACACTCGCGGGGACGCGCTCGGCGCGCCGGCACGCGTCCGCGATGCGCGCGCGAACGCCCGCGATGCGTTCGGCCAACACGGAGCGCAGTTCGGAATCGTCCATGTTCAGCCGGGGGGCCAGGTCATGTCGCGCCCGCCGAGCAGGTGCATGTGCAGGTGCGGCACCGTCTGCCCGCCGTGCTCGTTGCAGTTGATCACGAGCCGGTAGCCGTTCGACAGGCCCAATTCCTTCGCGAGCTTGACCGCGACGAGGTGCAGGTGACCGAGCAGCGTCTGATCTTCGGGTGCCGCGTCGGCGTGCGTGCGGATTACCTTCTTGGGGATGATGAGTACGTGAACCGGCGCCTGCGGGCGGAGGTCGTGGAACGCGAGGCACAGGTCGTCTTCGTACGCGATCTTCGCGGGGATGGTCTTGTCGATGATCTTCAGGAAGAGGTTGTCGGCGAACATGTCGGCCTCCCAAATGAGAGCGGGTATCGTTACGATACGCGCCAAGACCTACCCCCCCAACCCCCTGCCTGAAGGGAAGGGGGAGTTTGAAGCCGCTCGCGGCTTCGCACGGCGCGAGCGTGGAGCGAACACATGCCCTGGGTAGTGGGAATCGACGAAGCGGGCTACGGGCCGAACCTCGGGCCGCTGGTGCAAGCGGCGGTGGCGCTGTACCTGCCCGATGGCGACCCCACCGGTTGGAACGCGCTCAAGTCGGTCGTTCGACGCGCACACGAGCGGCCCGACGGCCGGTTGCTCATCGACGACTCGAAGAAGGTTTACACACGCGGCGGCCTCGAGGCGCTCGAACGCGGGGTGTGGTCGATCGCCGCTTCCGACCCGCATACGATTCACGACTTCCTCTGGAGCGGCGGCGAAGTTCCGCCGTGGGGCGAAGAGCTCTGTGCGGAAGCGTGGTTCGATGGCGGCGCCTCGATTCCGCTCCACATCGACCCCGGCGCGGAATGGGAAACGTCCGCACCCGTGCGGGCGGCCATCAACGACCGGTGGTACGGCGACTATCGCGCCGTGCCCACGCCGCGATTCAACCGCATGGTGGACGAATACGGGTCGAAGGGGACTGTACTCGGCCGCGGATTGATCGAACTACTCGTGTCACTGACGGCCGCAATACCGGCCGAGGGCGGGCCGATCGCGTTCGCGTGCGACAAGCAGGGCGGGCGGAACTTCTACGCGAGCATCCTTCAGGAAGCGTTCCCCGACGGGTGGGTGGTCGCCGAACGCGAAGGTGCGGAGGAAAGCCGCTATCGCGTCGAATGCCTGCCGCGCGAAATCACGATCACGTTCCGCCCGCGCGCCGACGGCGATAGCGTCGCTGTCGCGTTGGCGTCGATGTTGTGCAAGTACCTGCGCGAAGTGTGTATGAGGCAGTTCAACCGCTTCTGGGCGACGCACGTTCCAGGCATTGTGCCTACCGCCGGCTATCCCCCGGACGCGAAACGCTTCTACGACGAGATTCGGCCCGCGATGGCTCGGCTTGGATTGCAACCGGATCAGGTATGGCGGAAGAAGTAGTGCTTCGCAAGTGGCGAGTAGCGAGTGAAAACAAGCCTCCGGTCTTTGCTCGCCACTCGTCACTCGTCACTCGTCACTCACTAGTCCAAATCCCACACCACCACGCCCCCGGTGGCGGAGCCAGCCGCGGCGAGCGTTCCGTCCGGGCTGACCGCGACTGCGCTCAGTTTGTCGAGTTGCCACGTGTAGCGTTTAACGCGTTCAAGGGAATGCGTGTCGAAGACGTGAACCGTTTCGTCGTTGCTCGTGACGAAAAGACGCTGGCCGTTTGGGTGGTACGCGAACGCGGTGAAGTGCTTCCGGTTGTCGTTCCGCACCAGACGCGGGTCGCCGCCGGTTGGCAGTTCCCACGCCAGAAGCGTCATGTCGTTGATACCGGCGATCTGCTCGCCGCTCGGGTGGAACGCAAGTTTCCCGGCGTAACTGTAAGCACAGGTGCCAAGTGCGAGCACTGCGGACTTACACGCGTCCCGCACTTCCAGGCGCATCGGCTGGTCCCACCACCGGCCCGCTTCCGTGACGCGGGTGAAGATCGCGAACCGGTCGCCGGCCGGCGCGACCGTGACGCTCCCGACCATCAGGTCACGCGTGGATATCTGCCACTGCCGGACCCACTCCTCTTCCTTCAACCGCCACCCGGCGAGAACGTGGTCCGGCAACCCGTGACTCGAAACGAGGAACGTGCCGCCGGCGCCGAGTTTCCAGGCGGTCGCGGTCGCGAGGAGCGCCGGATACTCGCTGGCCGCCTCGCGTGTGTCGCGGTCGTAGGTGCGCTGCCCGTCAGAGAGTTGCCACGTCAACTGCCCCCCGTCGGCAGAGAAACTGAGACCGCCGGCCCGATAACGGCCACCGATCTCCAATCTCACCGGCGCGATATTCGGGGAATGGAGGTTCCACAGAAAGACGTCATGCCCTTCGCGCCGGGGCGACTGGAGTTCGACGGCGGCGACGGCGCGGCTGTCCGGGCTGAACGCCAGGTCCAGCACTTCGCCCGGTGCCGTTTTCAGTACCCGCATACCCCTCCCCCCATCGGAAAAGGATAGCTCGCGTCGTGCAAGCACGCCAGAGCTCGGGACGAAAAGCGGCACATTGCACGCGGATTCGCGTGACAACACATCGCGTCGTAACGGGTCTTCCGCACGTGACGCGAGGTGAATGCCTTTTCCGCCGCTTGCCACCTCGCAGTTGTGCTCGCGAAGCCGCAAGCGGCGAACCACTCTGAAACCCTCACACCTCGATCTTCTTCCACTTCCCGCTGGCGAAGCGCAGTGCGAAGAACACGCCGCGAACCCAGATGTCGGAGCACATCGCCACCCACGCGCCCAGTAAGCCCATGTCGTAACCGGGCACCACACCGAGCGGTCCCAGATTCACCTGCGACGCGGTCAGCAGGTAGGCGAGCGGGATGCGCACACCCAGAAACCCGAACCAACTGAACAGCACCGGCACACGCGCGTCGCCCGCACCGCGCAGCGCCGCGGTGAAGATGATCAGCGACGCCAGCGCCGGCATCGCACACGCGATCAGCCGCAACGCCGGCACGCCCGCGTCGATGATCCTTTGCAAGTGCGGGTCTGGACAGAACAGGCGAAACATCGGTTCCGCCAACA
Organism: Planctomycetia bacterium; assembly: GCA_005772955.1. Lineage (GTDB taxonomy): Bacteria > Planctomycetota > Planctomycetia > Gemmatales > Gemmataceae > Gemmata. The sequence goes on along the minus strand of SXID01000045.1, from coordinate 26,241 downwards.
GCACGAATAGAAGTCCCATGAACGACATAACGCCGCCGCCGATGGCAAATGCGGCCCAACCGCTGCGCGCGGCGCGGCCCGGTGTTCGCGCGCCGAGGTTCTGGCCCACGAGCGTCATCGCGGCCGTACCAAACGCCGCGCCGGACAGGAACCCCAGCGCTTCCCACCGCAGTGCGATGCCGTGCGCGGATGCCGCCGTGTCGCCGAGTTTGTTCACCAGACTGAGGAACCACAACTGACAGAACGCGGCCGACAGGCTGTCGATCGCGGCCGGCACGCTCACCCACAGCAAGCGGCGAATCAGCGGGAAGTCAGGAACAAGGTTCGCGAGGTGCAATTTCAACCCGGACTTGCCGCGCGAAAGAATCACCAGCAGCGTGATGCACCCGATGACGTGACTGAGACCGGTGCCGAGCGCGATCCCGACGAAGCCCAGCCCCGGTAACGGACCGACACCGAAACACAACCCCCACGCGAGCGGAATGTTCAGCACCGCGACCAGCCCCAGAACCTTCAAGCCGGTGCGCGTATCCCCAGCGCCCGCGAGGCACGCGGCACATGCCGATTCCGTGATTTGGAACGCGAGTAGTGCTGCCAGCGGCATCAGGAACTCGACGCACACGTGACCGGCATCACCCTTCAGATTGAGTGCGTCAATGAGGCTCGGCAGCCCCAGAACCGCGGCGACGGAACCGACCACACCGAACACGCCCGCGAGCAGCACCGCCTGGCCGGTCGCGTGCTTCGCCATCGCCCCGTCCTTGGCACCGACGAACCGCGCAACGAGCGCGGTGCTACCCACGCTAACCAGCACGGTGTAGCTCGACACGAACCAGTAGAGGTAGCCGGCGGTGTTCAGCGCGGAGAGGTAGCCAACGCGCTGTTTGGGGTCGGGCAACTCGAACCGCCCCGCGAGGAACTGGTCCGAGAGCTGAACAACAAGGTGCAGGTACTGCTGCGCGAGCGCGGGGAGGGCGAGCGCGAGCACCTGCCGCCACAGCGGCCGGGACAGTGCGTCGGGCAGTGTTGGGGGAGGGTCCATCTCCACATGATAGGGAGGCGGTTACTTCTTCGCGGCTTTGCGGCGAGTCTTCGTTCCCGGCGGGACCGGCGGCGATTCCGGCTTGGTGTGCATCACGATGCGGAACTGCCCGAGCGTCAGCACGCCGAGCACATCCGGGGCGGTGCCAGGCGTGAACACGTCGGCATGCAACTTGTAAATCACGCGGCGACCGTCCTGCTCGTCTTCGAGCACCCCGGCCTGTCGCATTACCCCAAGGTGATGTGACATGTTCACCATCTTGATTCCCACGAGATCCGCCAGGTTACCCACGTTTTTGGGGCCTTCGGCCAACTGCCACAGGACACGCAAACGTGTTGGTTCGGCCACGGCTGCAAGCAACGCTGCTACTTTGCGAGCGGCGACAAACTCGGTCATTATCTGCACCAGTGAATATCGCGCTGTACGGCGATTAGGGCGGGCAATTGTGGAGAGGAGATGGAATCTTACGGACTGAAACGCCATCGTGCCACTGTTCGAACGGGAATGTGAACGAAACGACCCGTCGCCGGGGTGCACAACGTGCACCCGGCGACGGGTCCGTAACCAAGTAAGATCGAGAGCCGGCGGCGGGTTTCGCACCCGCATGATTCGAGGTACGAGCTCGGTGCCTTTCTGGGTCGCGCCACACCGGCAGAGAGTTGCGAGTGACGAGTTGCGAGCGGCGAGTTAAAGACAAGTGGCTCGATTCAGTGTCTTCAACTCGTCACTCGCAACTCGAACAGAGGGCGGCGCGGGGGGAGTTGAACCCCTCACCTCAGCCTTCACAGGGCCGCGTGCTACCGCTACACCACATGCCGCATCGAGCCGGGTTGCCCCGGAGTGGTCCTGGGTGGAATCGAACCACCGATCTCCTCCGTGTCAGGGAGGCGCCTTGAACCGCTAGGCCACAAGACCGTTCAGTACCCCGGCCAGGATTTGAACCCGGAACGCCGCGTTCGAAGCGCGGAATGATAGTCCGTTTCACCACCAGGGCAGTTCAGCGGAGGGGGTGGGATTCGAACCCACATGCCCACGAGGGGCGAACGCTTTAGCAAAGCGTCCCGGCCAGCCGTATCCGGATCCCGTCCGTAAGTGATCGAGTGGAACCGCGGGGAGTTGAACCCCGTCGTCGTGCTTGCAAGGCACAACTCTCGCCCGCGAGCGATCCCGTTTTGCGAATACTCCGGTCGCTGACGCTCCCGGCTCGCCTCAACACCAAACAGTGACCGAGGTGGGAGTCGAACCCACACTTGACAGGCTCTCGACCTGTCGGCTCTACCAGTTGGCCTACTCGGTCATTCGTCACCCGCGCCGCGCCCACTGTGCGGGGCGCAGCGGGCTACGTGGGCGAAGTCGCGTAGCCTGGGACTCGAACCCAGAGGGCCAGGCTTATGAGACCCGGCTGAGCACCCGCCCGCCCGCGAAGAAGGAGTTGCGGACCTGGGAGTTGAACCCAGCATCCAGGCTTATGAGACCCGGTCGGGCGCCGGCCCGTCCGCAAACACATAACCGAGTAGTGATGGTGGGATTCGAACCCACACTGTCCACGTTCTGAGCGTGGCGACTCCTTCCATTGGTCTACATCACCATTTCGGAGGGATGAGGGATGAGAGTTGAAGGATGAACCAAAGCAGAGATTCCGACTTGTTCATCCTTCAACCTTCAACCTTCATCCTTCCAAAGTGACCCGTGGGGGAATCGAACCCCCGTTATCAGGTTGAGAACCTGGTGTCCTGTGCCGCTGGACGAACGGGCCGTATAGCTCACATAACGAACATCAACAGGCGGCTCGTACGGGAGTTGAACCCGTGTTTTCAGGTTGACAACCTGATGTCGTAAACCGTTGGACCAACGAGCCGTTCTTCGAGTGCCTCGGGTGGGAATCGAACCCACATTGCCCGTGAAGGCGGCTGCTTTACAGGTAGTCGGGTGGCCCACCACACGTCCGAAGGCAGTTTCCAGTAGCACGGGAGGGATTTGAACCCACACACACCAAGGTTTGAGCTTGGCCGCTTCTTCCAGTTGGCGTACCGTGCCGCTTCTATCACATATCCAAAGCCCTCGGCGGGAATCGAACCCACACGTCCGTCATACCAAGACGGCAAGCTACCACTACATCACAAGGGCGATCTATATTTCGCTGTTACCTGTCATCATCAACAGAGCGCCCAGTGGGAGTCGAACCCACACGTCCGCCATGGCAAGGCAGTAGGCTACCGCTACATCATGGGCGCGTTCGTATATCAACCGGCCGCCGACAGTACATCCGGCGGGAATTGCACCCGCGAAACCACTTTGGAAGAGTGGCGTGTTGCTGCTACACCACGGACGCACACGAACCAGTGGAAGCGGTGGGAATCGAACCCACGTAAACCTGCTTAAGAGGCAGGCCCCTAGCCAACGTCGGACACACTTCCAGCAAACCAGCGGCCCACACGGGAGTCGAACCCGCAACCTTCCGCTCGACAGGCGGTCGCTCTACCGAATGAGCTTCTGGACCGTTCGCAAACCAGCAGGTGGCGGAGGAATCGAACCCCGCAGGACGAGCCGTCGGTTTTGGAGACCGAGTGCGTTCCCAGACGCGATCACCACCTGTAAATTCAGTACCCCGTGCGGGAGTCGAACCCGACCTAAGCGGCTTGAAAGACCACCGACCTCACCGGAAGTCGAACGGGGCGTAGCTATCCGTCACCAACGCGTACTCCAAAAAAAAGAACCGGCCGGGGGTTTCTGTTACCCCCGGCCGGCGCGGTTGCCATTACTTGGCTCGCCAGGGGTTACCCACTCGTATCGCTCTTACCGCTCAGATTCGCTTCAACTCGCGCCAGGGTATCAAGTTCCAAACCTAACGCATGACCGCTCTCAAGCCCACTCATATGGGCGGCCGCGAGATACAGCGTCTTCGCAACGGCGGCGGTGGCCGTCGTGTGAAGTTCCGTACTCGTGTGCCAGAGGTTCATGGTTGTATTGGGTGTACGTTGTGTATCGTGTTCGTGATGGTCCGCAGTTGTTGATTCCAACTCGCGGTGTACGCTACATAGACGCGAGACTCATAGTAAGGTTCGCTCAGAATCCGAAAAAGTTTCGCCTTCGTTGAGATTCTCTCCGTGAACGATCTGGAACGCTGGATAAGACACGCACTTGCGCTCGCCGCAAAAGGTCGCGGATTCGTGGAGCCAAACCCCATGGTCGGGGCCGTGGTACTCGATGCGAACGGGCTGCTCGCGGGCGAAGGCTGGCACCAGAAGTTCGGCGGGCCGCACGCCGAAGTGTTCGCGCTTCAAACCGCGCGAGAGCGCGCTCGGGGCGGAACGCTCATCGTTACGCTCGAACCGTGCTGCCACCACGGCAAGACGCCGCCCTGCACCGACGCGGTGCTGACGGCCGGTATCGCTCGCGTCGTGGTCGCGATGGCCGACCCGTTCCCGAAAGTCGCCGGTGGCGGGATCGCGATTCTCCGCTCTGCGGGTGTGAATGTGGAAGTTGGCTTGTGCGAAGCGGAATCAATCAGCCTCAACGCGCCATATCTGAAGTTGCTCCGCACTGGGCGGCCGTGGGTTCACGCGAAGTGGGCCATGACGCTCGACGGCAAGATCGCAACGTGTACCGGCGAATCGAAGTGGATCAGTGGAGAAGAGTCGCGCGTTCGCGTTCACGCTCTCCGGGGGCGCATGGACGCGATCCTGGTGGGACGGGGAACGGTGGTCGCCGACGACCCGCTACTCACGGCGCGCCCGGCCGGCGCGCGCACGCCGGTTCGTGTTGTGGTGACCGCGTCCGGTGATCTTCCCGTGCAGTGTCAGCTTCGTGCGACCGCACGCGACATTCCGGTGATCGTTTACACCGCGAACGCGCAGAAGCTGGAAGGCTGGGCCGACGACGGCGCGGAAGTCGTCGCTCTCAGTGACACTGCGATGTCACTCGATGCGGTCCTCGCGGACCTCGGACGTCGGCGGTTCACGAACGTACTCATCGAAGGCGGGGCCGGGTTACTCGGCTCAGCGTGCGACGCGAGAGCTGTGGACGAGTTTCACGTGTTCGTCGCGCCAAAAGTGATCGGCGGTGCAGGTGCGTTGACACCTCTCGGCGGGGCGGGTATCCCGCAGATGGCCGATGCGTTGGCGCTGGATCGTGTCACCTTCGAGCCGTCCGGCGGAGACGTGTACGTCCACGGGTTCGCGCCCGCGAGTTCCCGCGAAGCCGCGAGCGACTGACCGGAAGGAAAGATCTACGCCCTTCGCGGCGTAGGACTTGCACGCGGTTTTCGTACCGGCTGAAACTGTCGCCACGCATGCCTTCGCCCCAGGATCATGCATGACGCTGAGTTTCTGCTTTTGGCTTTGTGGCACAGACAGGAATGTCTGTGCCACAAGAGAAGAGGCGAGCCTGTGCAAAGACTTGACCCACCCCACGTACTACTTCGCGAACCCGGTGGGCTTGTCCTTGAACGGCTTGAACATCGCACCCTCGAAGGTGAACACCGGCTCTGTCTGCGGGAGCCACCCGGACCAACCGTAATAGGTGTTGCCAGCGTCGGGAGTCGCGCCGAGGTTAAGTGCCACCGCGCCGCCCGGCCAGTGCAGCGTGACCTGGAGCGAGTGCTTCGGATCGCCGAACCCGTGCACGGTCTGCGGCGTGCCCTTCTCGAACGTCTTCGCCTGGAGAAGGCTCAACCGCTCCGTGAACGCATTCACTTTCACCGGATCGACGACGAAACCCGCAGGCGCTTTCGTCGCGCCCCACACGCCCTCCTTGTTCTTCTCAAAGCCCAGTTCGGTCGTGGGCCCGGCATTGCCCCAACCCTTTAGTTCGATCTTGTTGACCGTCGCGGCCGGGATGCCGCGGAACACGACGCGATCGCGCAGGTCGGGGTTGGCGCACACATCGAACACGCGACGCTGTACCGTGAACACCGCGGGGCGGTCGGGGACTCGCGCGTACACCTTGTCCGGGTCGGTCGCATCCTTGCCGAACTCGATCGCGAACTGCTTCGGCTCCACATCCGGCGGCATGTCCACGACCACCTTAAGGCGCGGCGTCGCCAAACCGTACTCCGCGAGTTTCTCCGGCTTCGGATCCTCGTCCACGAACCGCCCGAACGACGAGTTCGCGGTCGCCAACTTGTAGATGATGTCGTTCCGCACGGTACCACCGTCGGCCACCTGACCCTTCCGCGCGTCTGCCGTGTCGAATCGCCACAGCAGTTCCCGCGTGAGTGGGTCCGGTTTCAAGTCGCGTGCCAGCGTGTACGTGGGCGTGCCGGTCACGGCGATGCGAGCAGCGTCGGAGAACGACGGCAGCGACCGGTCGAGCAGGTCCAACCGCGAGAGGCCCACCGTCGTCACGACGTCGGCCGTCTCGGTTGCGACCCCGACCTTCAGTTGCGCCGCGATCGTGAACTCGTCGGGCTTCATCTGCCCCGGGAACGTGCGGCGCACGTAGATCGTCTCGCCGTCTTTGCGGCCGAACTCGATCTTGATTGGCTCGGCCTTCTTCACCGGTTCCGCCTTCTCGCTCGCGGGCGGGTTGAACCCATCCACCCACACGAAGACCGTGGCCGAGACCGCAGCGAAGTTGGCCGGGTTCGACTGGGGGAAGTCCTTGATGGACCGGCTCGCGAACACCACGTCGAGCAACTTCTCGACTGGCACGCCGAACGCGAGTTGCGGGTCGTTCGGCCCACCGTACAGCCGCCACTGCGGCAGGGGGCCACTACGGCGGAGTTTCGTTGGCTTGTCGGTTGGTTGACCGGCGAGCAAGATGTCGATGCCGTCGGCTTTCGCGCGATCCGCGTTCATGAGCGTGCGGTCGCGGAGCGAGCTGGGGTCGAGTACGACTCCGTTCAGCCCGGACAAATCGCCCGACGTGGCGCGGATCACTCCTGGTTGGCCCTCGACGCGCACGTACACCTTCACGCCGGGCGCATGCTGCGGCATCCCCGGCGGCATCGCGGGCGGGGCCGTGCCTTCACGCTTGCCAAAGTACACTGTCGCGGACTGGCCGTCGCGAGTCGTCAGTTTGACCTTCACGAGGTCCGGGTTGCCATCATCCAGGCCGTATTCCTTCAGGTCTTTCGGTTGGTCGATGAAGTCGCGGGGGTCTGCGGCGGACACGCTCGTGAGCGCGCCAAGCAACCGCCGAACGCCGGTGAAGGTGCCCGGCGACCCGGTCGCGTCGCCCTCGATGTCGGCATCGCCCCACCCGGCGGGGCTGTCGAACCTCCACGCACCGCCGAGCGCATGAGTCAGGGCCAGTTCCTTCTTCTTGTTGGGCATTTCCAGACGCACCGAAGCGACATCCTCGCCCGCGGCGCGCGAGTCCGATGGGAAGATACCCGACGTGCGGTAGTCCGCGGTCCACTTGGTCAGCGCGCCCGCAGTGCCGTCTTTCGGCTCGCGGAACAGTACGTCCAGGTCGGAGCGGCGCACCGCCATCGGGCGCTTCGGCTGGCTCGACGTGGTGACGAACACCACGCCCTTATCGCCCAGCGTCACGTCGCCAAGACTGACGGTGGAAGACTTGTCGCCAGCGCGGAGCGTAATCTTCAGGCTGGCCGGGTCGAGGCCGTGGGCGGCGGGGTTGCTGCTGATGTCGGGGTACGGGGTCGGCTTCGCTTTCAGCAGCGCAATGATGATGGGGACCACCTTCGGCGCGTCCGCGCCCGCAGTGAGGGGCTTCTGGATCTGCCAGGTGTTCCGCTCCTTGTCGGTGCGGACGATGAGGAGCGGCGGGTCGCCGGGCCGCTCGAACTCGATGGACTCCACATCTTCGGTCTTCGTGCCGGCGAGGGCCAGTTCCGACAGGAGCGAGTTGGCCGGCGGCTGCTTCTTCTCGCCCCACGAGAGGACAAGGAGGATTGCCCCGAGCACGAACACGATCCCGAAGAGCGCGGCGGTCAGTCGGAAGTTCATCGGCGGTTGCCCCTGTGGCGGTCGTGGCGCCGGGTGTGAGTCCCGCTTCGCCTGTTCTTGTGTTGGTTGCCTGGCTTCGGCCCGTTGCGCGGAAGTGCCGGTCTTGTCTTATCTTGCCCTCTCCCCGTGCGGGAGAGGGTGTCGGCGCTTCGCCGACGGGTGAGGGGTGGCGTCTTTGGTGAGGCTTGCGTCTCACCCCTCACCCGTCTCGAAGACTCGCCCCCTTCTCCCGCAAGGGGAGAGGGCAAGAACCAGCACCCGCTCGCCTGCACAGCGTTCTCCCTTCCGGCGAATCACCCACACGCCGGCTCCGAAGCCCGCGATGATCAACACCGCCAGCGCGAGCGGTACCCAGACCATGCGGAGCGTGTCGTAGCCGGGCTTGAGCTGGTACGTCGTGTATGGCTTCTCGGTGACCCCGGTCACCGTCGGCTTGTCGCGTACCCAGTCGAGCGTCGAACCCATCAGGTCGAGCCAGACGGTCGCGCCGCGGTCCCCGAACCGGCCGGTGGCCTGCGCGCCGGCGTCGTCGCTGACGAACCACCCGCACCCGAACACCGCGACCCGCGCGGTCTTCCCCTCGGACACGAACGCCGACAACTCTCGCGACTGGTCGGACATGTCCAGTTCGGTCGAGAGCGTCTGTTGCATCTTCATCCGCTCCTCACGCGGGGCGGAAGAGTTGCGGATCGTCTCAATCCGCTCGGCCAGTTCCTTCCAGGCGTCGGCTGGGTGCATTTGTTTCCGCGTCTGCCACGTGAGGCGGTCGGGCAGACTCAGCAGCACGGTCGTGGACTCGAATCCGCCGATCGGGCTGGAGGTCAGTTCGCGGCAGTCTACCATTTCGACCCGGTCCAACTTGTTAAACCCGAGCGCGACAGGGTTGCGGGCCTTGACCGCTTCGATGGCAATGCCGACCTGTACCGTGCGAATGCCGCGGGCGCGGTCCACCTGATCGAGCGCGGGTGATGGGCTGGCGTACAGGAACCGGTCGGACAGGCGCACGCCGAACGTCTGGAGGATCGGCTCCAGCCCAGTCTGGAGCGCCTTGTTGTCGGTGCCGGCCTGCGCACCGGCGAGGACGATCAGCTTGCCCTTCGTCTTACCGTCGGCCCGCGGCTTGTTCATGAACTCTTCGAGCGCCTTGATCCCGTTGGGCGGGATCGGGGCGGTCGGGTCGGCGACCACGACGACGGCCGCGTCGTCGGGCACCTTCGCGGGGGCCGCGGAGTCGAACACGAGCGGTTGCACGTCGAAGTAGTTCTTCTCCAGGTAGGCCTTCAGACCAGTCGCACCGCGGCGCGGGTCGGCGCGACCCGCCGGGCCGCGCCCGCCGCCGGTCAGCGACAGTTCGCCCGACGCCTGAGTGAAATACACCTTCGGCTTCTGCTTGTTCTCGGCCAGGAACATCAACTCGCGAAGCAGTCGCGGTTCGCCGTTGAACGCCGGGATCGCGCGCCCTTCTGAATCTTCCTTGCGTTCCCGCAACTCGTCGTCGCGAATAAACGAGTGCCGTTTCCGTTCCGAGCCGGTTTCATCACCGGCCACCAGCAGAATGCCCTCGCCGCTCAACTCCGCGAGCGGGTAGTCACTCCGCAACTTGATGATCGCGTCCTTGTTGAGGCCCGGGCTGAGGAAGGTGGCGCGGAATTTGCCGGGGTTCGCGTCCTGGCACTTGGAGAGCAACTGCTTCGTGTCCTCGGTAACCGCGTCGCCGCTGTCCTGAAAGATCGCGTAAGCGTGGAGCGGCTGGTCCAGTCCTTCGACCAATAGTTTCGTCTGCGGGTTGAGTGTGTAGAACCCGGTGCTGGTGGTGTCCAACTTGTTCGGCACCCGCAAGGCGACGACGACGTTGGCGATGATCAGCACCACAAACAGCATCAGGACGGTAAGCCCGAAGTTCGAGCCGTAGATGAACTGGCGGACGCCCGCGTTGTTCCGTTCCTCGGCCCGCGCCGGCTGAGCGGAGACGAACATCAGCGCGCCACCAAGTACCACCACCATCAGCGGGCCACCGATCCACTTGGCCTCGCTCAGTTCGCCCTGATCGAGCCACTTCACGAGGCTCCCGTTCCACTGGTAGAAGTAGAACGCGCCGGCGGCGATCAGGGCCGCGCCGACGGCCGACCCGAGAACCAGCACGGCCAATCGCGCCTGCGTGCGCTGATCCTCGATCTTGGGTTTCGCGGGCGCGGCCAGCAGGAACCCACCCACGGCAGCGAACGCCACAAACACAGCGAACGTATTGACGGCACCGACGATGTATTCGACCCGGTCCGGTTGCGCGATCTCCGTGCCGTCGAGTTTGACAGACTTGAACGGGTCGCTGTCCTTGTCTTTCGCGCCCTTGGTCGCATCCGGGGTCGTGGACGCGGCGATCCGGCTTGTCTTGAGGGCCAGCCACCCGGTGAGCGCCAGGAACACGACGGCCGCACCGAGCAGCGTGTAGCCGACGTTTTGCTGCTGCGTGCGGATCAACTCGATCACCGGTTCGAGAACCGGTGGAGCGGGAGTCGGCGGTGGAGTCGGAGTGGTCGGTTGCATGGCGAACTTGCGTTTCGTGGTGGATGTTTTCGTAGGGTGGGCACTGCCCACCTCTTCGCCCAGCATGGTGGGCACTGCCCACCCTACAAAGAGTGACCCAAAGGCGCTTAACTCCAGCGCCGCATTTCCAGCCTCTTGATCGTGAGGAACACGAAGAACACGGCCAGGGACAGCCACACGATCACGTCGCGGATCGGTAACTGGCCGCTGAGCGACATCGACCACAGTTCGATGTACGAGAGCTTGGTGAGGAACATGACGAACGTCGGACCGAGGCCGAGTTTCGCATCGACGCCGACATACACGAACAAGAAGCCGAGCATCCCGAGGAACGTGAGAACCGCAGCAACGATCTGGTTGTTCGTCAGCGCCGACAGGAACATCCCCATCCCGACGAACGCGGCCCCGGTCGCCCCAAGCGCGACGTAGAACCCGAGCAGCGGGCGGTAGTCGAACGAGGCGCCGCCTTCCATCCGCAGAACAATCAGAAACAGCCCGGCGGGGAGCCAGCAGATCATGAAGAAGGCCCACGTCGCCACGAACTTGCTGATAACCGCGACCCACTCGGTCACCGGTGCCGTGAACAGCACCTCCAGAGTCCCGCTCTTTTTCTCTTCGGCGAACAGGCGCATGGTGAGCGCGGCCACCTGGAGTTTGAGCGCGAGGATCGGGAACAGGGCGACGATATAGAACCGGACGATCGGTTCGGGCACCAGCCCGCGCCCGCCGCCCGACATCCGTTCGAGGCGATCAACGAACTGGAGGAACCCGTACCACTGCGCGGCCGCCATGCCGCCCAGCACCAGATATCCGATCGGCGAGAGGAAGTACGCGGATAGTTCGCGCCGCACGAGCGTAACAATCTGGCTGTCGGAGCACACGCCGAGCGAGACGACGAGGTACGCGAGGCCAATGCCGCCGGTGATCAAACCGCCGGGCACCAGGAATGCCGACGGCGCGGTTGTGACCACTACCTTCGTGCTCGCGAGCACGAACACGCCAGCGCACACGAGGCCCACGCCCGCGAGCGTTGCACGCAGCCACAATGGGAACTTGCCCTTCGCACCAATCGCGACCAGTCCCAGGAACGCGAGGATCACGAACCCGCGACCGGCGGCTTTCCAGTAGTCGGTCGCCTGGTAAGCATTCCGCAGAACCGCCGGTCCTTCGTACAGCACCGTCGGGAACACCGTGCGCGCGAACGCGTAAAAGAGCGCCCCGGCACCGACCACGCCGAGCGTAAACGCGACCGTGTATCCGGGGCCGTCATCGGTGTTGGCCTGTCCGAAGTAGGCGCACAGGAATCCCAGCCCCAAAACCGCCAGCGCCAGCCCGGTCCCTGCGAGCCACGCGGGTTCCCACACCCCCTTCACCAGAACGCCAACGCAAAGGAGTGAGCCAACACCCAGCAGCGTGTAGGCCCCAATCTGTTGGAGCAGTTCGTCTGTCTCATGGCGCACGAACGGGACCGCGAACAGGAGCGAGAGGAACCCTGCTCCCACCCCCCACGGGAGCAGGTAGTAGCCCATGGTCTTGGCTTCGGTCCCCTTGAACGGACCCGGCAAGACCGCAGCGGCCACGGCCAGCACGAGGAAGGTCGCGGCCAACATCCCGTACATCCGGCGGACTTCCTGCTCGCCATCGGTGACGGCGTGGTAGAGCATCAGTGCGATGCCCAGGCCAGCGAACAGAAATCCCCAGCCCTCTGGCACAATCCGCGCGGCCCCGGTGGCTCGCGTGGCGACCACCACCACTGTGCCGAGAACCAACAGGAACAGGCCGATAAAGCCGACCAGGCGCGCGAACGTCGGCCCCTCGAACTTCGTCGCCGAGGGCGCGGTTTCGGCCGGGGCACGGAGCAACCCAACGGCAGTCGCCGCGGAGGTCGGATCGGTCGTCGTGGGCGGGGTGCTGCTCATATCTTCGCCAGTGGTCAGTGTGCAGTGTGCAGTGTGCAGTGGGCAGTCAAGACAAGCAGCGAAGCAGGGTTCAGAAGGCCAGGCGATCAACTGCCCACTGTCCACTGCCCACTCTCAAGCCGCCGGTGTCTTGTCCGGTTCGGTCGGCGCCGGTTCCGTCGGCGTGACTGGTGCGGGCGCTGGAGTCGCGGCATCCTGGCGCCGGCGCACCACTTCGTTGAAGATCGCTTCGAGACTCGGCCGCTTCACTTCCACGCGGCGCAGACCCCAGCCCTTCGCGGCGATGCGGGACGCGAGTGCCTCGCGGTGATCCTTCCGGTCTCGCGACCGCAGCTCGAACCCGGTGAGATCCGACTCGATCGACTTCGCTTCGACGGACGCCACGTCCGGCTGATCGCGGAGGAACGCGGTCACCGCGTCCGCCGGGCCGCGGACCTCCAACAGGTACGACGCCTCCTGGGCATCGATCGCCTTCTTCGTCTCGTCGTACTTGATGCGACCCTTGTCGATGATGATGACGCGGTCGTACACCTTCTCGACTTCGGGGAGCACGTGCGTCGAGAACAGGATCGTGTGCTGGCCGCCGAGTTCCTTGATGGTCGCGAGTGTTTCACCGATCTGCACCGGGTCGAGACCGCTGGTAGGTTCGTCGAGAATGAGAATGGGCGGGTCCGCGAGGAGCGTGTCGGCCAGGCCCACACGCTGCCGGTAGCCCTTCGACAGCGTGCTCAGGAGCCGGTTCTTCACCTCCATGACGCGGCACTTCGCCATGCAGTTATCGATGCGGGCGGTGCGGCCGCGGCGTTCGACGCCCTTGAGTTTGGCGCGGTAGGCGAGGTACTCGCGAACTCGCATTTCGCCGTACACCGGCACGCTTTCCGGTAAGTAGCCGATGCGCTTGCGAACCTCCATCGACTGGTACATCACGTCGTAGCCGTTGAGCCACGCGTACCCGCTGGACGCGGGGAGCCAGGTCGTGAGAATCCGCATACATGTGGATTTGCCGGCACCGTTAGGCCCGAGGAACCCCACGAGTTCGCCGTGCGGCACCTGGAACGACACGTCGTCCACGGCCTGTACGGGGCCGTAGTTCTTGGACAGGTTCTGAACGTTGATCGCGGGCGTCTGCATGTTCGGCCGTCTCGGTGTCGCGACTTGGGTGCAGAACTACAGGGCGGTCTTCGCCGAGTTGGACGAATCACAATGATATGACGCGGGACCGCCCCGACAAGTTGGCGCGGTCGCGTAAACTCTTCGGGCATCACCTCGTGGCACAGACGTTGCCGTCTGCGCGGCACCTTCCCGACACACAGGCAGGAATGTCTGTGCCACGAAGATTCATAGAGAAACCCCATGAGTACACACACCTGGACCCCGCCGACGGGCACGACCGGACTGATATTCGACTGCGACGGCACGCTCGCGGACACCATGCCGGCGCACTACAAGGCGTGGCTCGCGCTGCTCGACCGATTCGGCATCCCGTTCCCGGAACCGCGGTTCTACGCGATGGGGGGTATGCCCACCGCGAGCATCATCCGCGTACTCGCCGCTGAAGTGGGCGTACCCGTGATCGACGTTAACGCAATGGTGTTGGAGAAGGAACACACCTTCCTCGCGTTTCTCGACGCGGTCGCACCCATTGAACCGGTGCTGAACATCGCGGCTGCATTCCGCGGGAAGTTGCCCATCGCGGTCGCGAGCGGCGGCTACCGCGACACGATCACGCGCACGCTGGACCGGCTGAACGTCCGCGACTGGTTCGACGCGATCGTAACGGCCGAGGACACACCGCGTCACAAACCGGAGCCGGACGTGTTTCTGGAAGCCGCGAAGCGACTGGGCGTGGAAGCGGTGAAGTGCGTGGTGTTCGAGGATACCGATATCGGGTTGGAAGCCGCGCGGCGGGCTGGGATGGTGGGAGTCGATGTGCGCCCGTGGGTGACGCGGGGGTGAGCGTCGGTATCTGAAACGGGTCGTTTTCCATCAACTCGATGTCCTGCACGATCACCACGGCGCGGGGGTCGTGAACGAAGTAGGCGACCACAACCGTCGATCCGTAACGGCGATAGAGTGCGAATTTGAGTTGGTCCACGGTTGGGGGAAAGAAACCGGGGGGAGCCGTCGCGGCAGGCAGCCATTTGGGCGAAGCACTGCCGCACTCCATCCTGAAGCCCCGCGTGATGTGTCAACGGTGGGCGAGAATGTTCCGCAGATTCTTCCGGCGGTGTTACTCAGTCGGTTTCGCGACCGGTGCCGGGGTTTCAACGGTCGGTTCACTGCGCGCTACGTAGATGGCCGTCGTCAGGTCCGCGGTCACGTTCACCGTTGTGCGGCACATGTCGAGGATGCGGTCCACGCCCAGCACGAGCGCGATCGCGCCGGCGGGCACCCCCACCTGGACTAAAATCAGCCCGATGAGCGGCAGCGAACCGCCCGGCACACCGGCCATCCCGGTTGCGGTGAGGATGCACAGCACCAGCACAACGAGTTGCTGCCCGAAGTTCAGATCGACGCCGAACGCTTGCGCGAGGAACAGCACCGTGACCGACTCGAACAGCGCGGTGCCGTTGTGGTTCATGCTCGCAGAAAGGGGAAGAACGAACCGCGACACGGTTGCCGGTACTCCCAGTTCATCCTCCGCGCACTTCATCGCCGTGGGTAGTGTCGCGCTCGACGAACTCGTACTGAACGCGGTCACCATCGTCCCGCGGGCGCGCTTGAAGAACTCGATCGGTGACATCCCGCCAAGGAACTTCACCAACAACGGCAACACGATTAGCAAGTGAATCGCCAGACCGCCGAGCACGGTGAACACGAACGCGGCGAGCGCAATCAGCACCTTGTACCCGAGCGCCGCGGTGGTCGAGAAGATCAGGCAGAACACCGCGTACGGGGCGATAAACATCGCGAGCCGCAGGATGAAGTCAGCGATGAAGTTGATGCCTTCGAGGAACTCGATCATCAGCTTCGCGCGGTCCGGCGGCATTCGCGTGAGCGTGATGCCGACGATGATCGCGGTGAAGATGACCGCGAGCATGTCTTTCTTCAGGAACGCTTCGAGAGGGTTGCGCGGCACGATATTCACAAACGTGTTGATCCCAAACCCCTCGTCGCCTTCCTTCTTCTCCAGTTTCTTGTTGGCTTCCTCCTTGTATTGCGCGGTCAGTTCGTCCTTCTTTTCCTGCGGAATCTGGTCGCCGGGGCGGATCGCGTTCACGAGCGTCAGCCCGATGGCCGCGGCGCACGCGGTGGTGACTAGGAAATAGGTGATGGTTTTGAACCCAACGCGGCCGACGTTCTGCCCGCCGCCGAGCCGCGTCACGCCGACCGCGAGCGACGCGAACACGAGCGGGATGATCGCCATGAACAGCAAGTTCAGGAAGATGTCGCCAACGGGCTTGGTGCCGTATCTGATGATCGCCGCGACGAGCGGGCCATCAATCACGCCTTCGGTTTTGAGCGCGTTGACGGCGCAACCGAGTACGGCCCCGCCGACGAGACCGATCAGGATGCGTGTGTGCGGGACCGTGGAAGGGGCGGACATCTATCTTCCTCAAACAGAGTTCACGTCGTGAAGGTGGGGGACAGTTTAGCGTGCGGACTTGGAGGGGTCGCGGGTAAACCACTGGCCCGCGCGCCGGTGCCTTGGTAATGTGCTTCACAACTTCCTCACGGCGCGCCACCCATGTTCGACTACCTCATCCGCAACGGTCGCGTCGTGGACGGCTCCGGGCTGCCGTGGTTCGCGGCCGACGTCGGCATCACCGGCGACCGCATCACCGCCGTCGGGCGTTTGAGCAAAGCGAGCGCGAAGCACACCCTCGACGCGGCCGGTAGGGTTGTGTGTCCCGGCTTCGTGGACGCGCACGTTCACGGCGACTTGCCGCTGCTCGCGGACCCGGTTCACGAACAGGGCGTGCGTCAGGGCGTGACCACGCACGTGATCGGGCAAGATGGCGTCGCGTTCGCGCCCGCGTCGCCCGACACGATGGCGTACATGCGGCGCTACACCGCCGGTTTCAACGGGAACTTCCCGACGCCCGGCCGCAATTGGCACACCGTCACCAAGTTCCTTTCACAGTTCGACGGGCAGTGTTCCATCAACGCCTGCACGCTCATTCCCAACGGCAACGTGCGGATGGAAGTGATGGGCATCACGTCGCGCAAACCGCACCCCGGCGAGATCGCGAAGATGAAAGCGCTCGTGCGTGAGGGCATGGAGCAAGGCGCGGTCGGCGTGTCCAGCGGCCTCGATTACATTCCGAGCATCTATGCGGACGAGGACGAACTGACCGCGCTGTGCGAGGAGATCGCGCCTTACGGCGGCATCTACGTGACGCACATGCGCGGCTACAACGGGCAGAAGGCACCGGCCGCGCTGCAAGAGGTGTTCAGCATCGGGAAACGCGCCGGCTGCGGCGTCCACGTGTCGCACTTCAACTGCCTCGCGGACCAAACCATTCCGCTGCTCGATGCGGCCCGCGCCGACGGTGTGGACGTGACCTTCGATCTCTACTGCTACCTGTACGGCAGCACGATTGTTGCGATGATTACGCTCCCGCCGGAGACGCTTGAGGGCGGCATCGAGGCGACCGTCGAACGACTGAAACTCCCTCAGACGCGGAAGAAGTTGGAAACTGCGTTCGCGAACCCGCGATTCCCCATTCACACGCTGCGACTCGCGAGCGTACCACACGACACATACCGCCACCTCGAAGGACAAACGCTTCCCGACGCTGCGGCCCAGAGCGGGCAGTCGATACTTGACTTCACTTGCGACTTGCTCATCGCGACCGACCTCGCGGCCGGGTGCGTGGTTCGGCACTTCGTCGAGCGTCAGGAATCCGACATCCCGAAGTTGATGAAGCATCCGCTAATGATGGCGGGGAGCGATGGGATCTACGTTGGCGGTCGCCCGCACCCGCGAGGCACCGGGTGCTTCGCACGCTATCTCGGGCACCACGTCCGCAACGGCGACTGGTCGCTCGAAGAAGCCGTGATGAAGTGTTCGTACCACACCGCTCGGCGCTTCGGGTTGAAGGATCGCGGACTGATCCGCGAAGGACTCGCGGCGGATGTCGTGGTGTTCGACGCGAACACGATCGCGGACTGCTCGACCTACGAAGACGGCAAGGCGCTGGCGGTGGGCGTGGAACACGTGTTCGTGAACGGCACGCCGGTGTTGCTGATGAGCCAGCGCACGAGTGCGCGCCCGGGCCGCGGGTTGAAGCGAATGTAGGCGAATGGCCGGCTTACACCGGCCGTTCGCCCGGAGACACACATGAAGCATTTGTTGGGTCTGGAAGGAATGTCGGCGGCGGGGCTGAACCGCATCTTCGACGCGGCGGAGAAGTTCGTCGGCGTCGGCGTCGGCGACGTACCCAAACGAGACGAACTCAAGGGCAAGGTTGTCGTCAACCTGTTCTACGAGCCGTCCACGCGGACGCGGATGAGCTTCGGTTTAGCCGCGCGCCGGCTCGGCGCGGACGTACTCGACTTCTCGCCGGGCGGGTCGAGCACATCAAAAGGCGAAACGTTCATCGACACCGCGAAGAACATCGAGGCGATGGGCATTGACATGGTCGTCGTGCGGCACTCGTCGCCGGGCGCACCGCACGTACTCGCGAAGCACTTGATGCCGCACGTTCGCGTGGTGAACGCGGGCGACGGAGCGCACGAACACCCCACGCAGGCGCTACTCGACATCTTCACCATCCGCAAGAAGCTCGGCCGCGTCGCGGGCCTCACGGTGGGTCTGGTTGGCGACATCGCGCACAGTCGCGTCGCGCGGAGCAACATTCACGCGCTCACGACGCTCGGCGCGAAGGTGATCGTGTGCGGCCCGACCACGCTTGTGCCCCAAGAGGTGACGCAGTTGGGGGTGGAGATCGCGGACAAACTCGACGACGTGCTGCCGCGTTGCGACGTGCTGAACCTGCTTCGCGTGCAGTTCGAGCGGCAGCGGAGCGGGCTGTTCCCGTCGATCCGCGAATACCGGCTACTGTTCGGCGTGGACGCTGAACGCATGAAGAAGGCAAAGGCGGATGTGCTGTTGTTGGCACCGGGGCCGATTAACCGCGGTGTGGAGATTTCGCCGGACGTGGCGGACGGCCGTAACTCCGCGATCCTCAACCAGGTGACGAACGGTTTAGCGGTGCGGATGGCCGTGCTGAGCGAACTGAGCAAGGCCGCATGAACGATAATGAGAGCCCGCACAATCCGCACAACCGGCACAATTAGACTGTTTCCGCACAGCGGTCTCGCTGCTACACTGTTCCCACCTGATCGCCCGGCCGATAGGCGGTATGGGAATCAGAGGGTTCTCAGGAGGAAGCATCGTGAAACGGTTCCTGTTCGCGGTTGCCGCAGTCGCTCTCATCGCGTCCGTTGGCTCCGCCGAAGACAAGCCGGCCACCACCCCACCAGCCACTGCGACCCCAGCGGTTGTGGGAACACCCGGCAAAGTTATCTCCGCAACGACCACAACCACACACCGCCGCGGACTGTTCAGCCGGCTCCGTAACCGTGGCGCCACGGTTGTCGTTCCGGCGCCGGTCGTGCCGGCACCGACGCCGATGCCCGGCACCAAGACGACCCCCAGCACGAAGACCACGCCGAACGGGATCATCGCCGCGGGCGGGACGGACAACGGCAAGGTCACGACGGCCAGTTACAGCGAACCGGCTCAGCGTCGCGGGCTCCTCAGCCGCCTCCTCAACCGCTAATCGCTCCGCAGAAAACCACGGACGCCGGGACCACAGGGTTGTGGCCCCGGCGTTTCTTCGCGCACACCTCCTCATTTGGTCGAATCCCCATGATCGCTCTCCTGCTCCGCAACGGCCGCGTCATCGACCCGTCGCGAGACTTCGATCAGGTCACGGATTTGTGGCTCGCGGACGGCAAGCTCGCGGGTACCGGCGCGAAACCCGCGAACATCTCAGGCGACGTGAAGACGCTCGACTGCACCGGCCTCATCGTGTCGCCGGGCATCATCGACATGCACGTTCACTTGCGCGAACCCGGACGCGAAGAGGACGAAACCATCGCGACCGGCACCGAAGCAGCGGTCGCGGGCGGGGTCACGTCGGTTGCGTGTATGCCGAACACGGAGCCTGCGCTCGACACGCGAATGGCCGTCGAGTTCGTGGTGCATCAGGCGGAGCGCGCGGGTTTCTGTAACGTGTTTCCCATCGGCGCGGTAACCAAGAACCGCGACGGGAAGGAACTCGCGGAACTCGGCGGGTTGGCCGAAGGCGGCGCGGTCGCGTTCACCGACGACGGTGCCCCGGTGTACTCCGCGGAGATCATGCGGCGCGCACTCGAATACTGCAAGATGTTCAACAAGGCGGTACTGGTTCACGCGGAGATCCTCGAACTCACGCAGGGCGGCGTGATGAACGAGGGGTTCGTGAGTATGCAACTCGGGTTGCGCGGAATGCCAGGGGTGGCCGAAGACATCATGATCTATCGCGACATCGTGCTCGCGGAACTGACCGGCGGGAAGGTTCACATCCTGCACGTCTCGACTGCCGGCGGCGTGGACTTGATCCGCCAGGGGCGCAAGAAGGCCGAATCGCTGAAGGCGGCGGGGAAGCCGTCGTTCTGGATCAGCGGCGAGGCGTGCCCGCACCACTTCATCCTGACGGACGAAACGCTGAAGACGTTCGACAGCAACTACAAGATGTCGCCGCCCCTGCGCACGGAAGCCGATCGCGTTGCGATCCTCGAAGGCTTGAAGGACGACACGCTCACGGTGCTGGCGACGGACCACGCACCGCAC
This sequence comes from Planctomycetia bacterium, assembly GCA_005772955.1. Classification (GTDB taxonomy): domain Bacteria; phylum Planctomycetota; class Planctomycetia; order Gemmatales; family Gemmataceae; genus Gemmata. Next base: position 6,042 of record SXID01000045.1, on the reverse strand, counting down.
GCCCCGGAGAAGAAGGAACGCGAGCTTGACCAGGCTCCGAACGGTATCCTGGGATTGGAGACGTTCCTGCCACTGTGCGTGACGCACTTGATCGAACCGGGTCACCTCACCTGGCCGCGCATGCTCGCGAAGATGACCTGCAACCCGGCGGGCGTGCTCGGCATTGATCGCGGTACGCTGCAACCGGGACGCCCTGCGGACGTGACCGTGATCGATCCGAAGGCGAAATGGGTGATCGACAAAACCACATCGAAGTCGAAGAGCTGCAACACGCCGTTCCACGGAACGCCGGTCGTTGGGCGCGCGGTGGCAACGATCGTCGGCGGTGCCGTGAAGATGACCCGCATGGGGTGAAACGCCCCAACGACCCAAGGCGAAAGCCCTGAGAACGGAAAACCACGGGAGCTGATGGAGGTCGCTCATGCCGCAATCGCTCGAGTGTCTGCACGTTCACATCGTGTTCCGCACCAAACTACGCGAGCCGTTCATTACACCAGACCTGGCACCGCGACTGTACGGCTACCGCGGCGGTGTCGCTCGCGGGGCCGACTCGCCGCGCATCGCGGTCGCAGGGATCGCGAACCACGTTCGCTTGCTCGTGTCACTCGGCCGACAGGCGTGCCTCGCGGATCTCGTCCGCGACCTGAAAGCGAATTCGTCCGCGTGGGTTCACGAGACGTTTCCGGAATGCGCGGTTCGCGTGGCAAGCCGGATACGGTACGTTCGCGGTGAGCAAGTCGAACGTTGAAACGGTGAAGGCGGCGAATCGGTGAGATTGGGATTCGCTTCCGCGCCGGTCGACTTTCGCAGCCCGGGCCGCACTTGTCACGTTACGCGAAGTACCCTCTTGCCCCGGCGCGGTCGTGTCCGCATCCTGATAACACCGGTGCCCGCCGGTCGGGTCTCTCCCCGCCGCTACCCCGTGGGCCTGCCGCCCCCGAGCGGAGGTCGCGATTGCTCGCTGTCCTGTACGCGACAACCCTGTTCGTCGGGGCAGCACTGCTGTTCCTCGTCCAACCGCTTGTCGGCAAGCTCCTCTTGCCGCTCGTGGGAGGTACGCCCGGCGTCTGGAACACCTGCATGGTGTTCTTTCAGATCGTCCTCCTCGCGGGCTACCTCTACGCACACCGCAGCACCGGTAAACTTGGCGTCCGACGACAGGCCGTGTTCCACCTGCTCGCGCTTGCCACCGTCGTCGTGTCGTTCAAGGTCGCAGTTGCCGTCACCGGGTCGCCGGTCGCGGTCATGCCGACCATGCTGCCCGACGATCAGGATTCATCCTTCCTCATGGTCATCAGGCTCGGTCTCGCCGTCGGCCTTGCCGTCGGCGTGCCGTTCTTCGTGCTGTCCACCACGTCGCCGTTGCTCCAGCGCTGGTTCGCCTCGACCGGTCATCCGGCCGCCAAAGACCCGTATTTCCTCTACGCCGCGAGCAACGCCGGCAGCCTGTTGGGACTCCTCGCGTACCCGCTCCTCATCGAGCCGCAACTCACGCTCCGGGAACAACAGTGGGTGTTCACGGGCGGTGTGATCGGCTACGTCGTGATGGTCATCACGTGTTCGCTCACCGTCATTCGGAAGCCCGCGGCGGAGCTGAAACCGGCCGAATCGCTCAGCCCGAAGCCCGATCGCTTGCGCGTGGTCCGCTGGGTCATGCTCGCGGGGTTGCCGTCGAGTCTGCTGCTCGGCGTTACCACGCACGTCTCGACCGATCTCGCACCGGTACCGCTGCTGTGGGTGGTGCCGCTCGCGTTGTACCTGATGAGCTTCATTCTGGTGTTCGCCCGGTGGCCCGACAGCGTTCACCGCGTGGTGGGCCGCGTCACGCCGATGCTGCTCCTATTCGTCGTCCTCACGCTGCTAACGAACGCGGCCGAACCGCTCGCGGTGGTTGGGCTGTTGCATCTGTCGGCGTTCTTCGGTGTGTGTCTTGTGTGCCACGGCGAACTCGCGAAAGACCGGCCGCCGCCCGAACACCTCACCGCGTTCTACTTCTGGATGTCGTTCGGCGGCGTTCTCGGCGGGTTATTCAACGCGCTGATTGCGCCGCTCGTGTTCTCGTCCGTGGGCATGGTGGAATACCCGCTTGCGCTCGTGCTGGCCGCGGTCGTCAGGCCACGAGGCGACGAACAGGAAGCAAAACTGCGAGGCGCCGATGTCGCGCTCGTCCTGGTGCTGCTCGGATTGTCCGTTGGGCTGGTCCTCGCAGTGCAACACTACGTGAAAATGCCGGTGGAACCGGACGCGCCCGACGCACTCGTGACGCGTCTACTTCGCGGCGGACTGATGTTCGGTATCCCGGGTGCCGCCGCGTTCGCATTGGTGCGCAAGCCCGCTCGTTACGCGCTCGCGCTGGCCGCGATCCTGGTGGCCGGTGCCTTCGATACCGGACACTTCGGCGAGACCTTACACAAAGAACGGAACTTTTTCGGCGTGATCCGCGTGACCCGCGACGGGAAGTTCATCAAACTGATCCACGGCACCACGCTGCACGGCCAACAGAGGGCCGACGAACCCGGACCGCCGCGGCCGATGACGTACTACCACCAGAAGGGGCCGGTCGGGCACCTGTTCGCTTCGCTCGCGGAGGATCCAAGAAAGAAGGACCGCACGCTGAAGGTGGGCGTGGTCGGGCTGGGCACTGGCGCGGTTGCGTCGTACGCACGGCCGGGCGAGGAGTGGACCTTCTACGAGATCGACCCCGCGGTGGTGCGGATCGCGCGCGACACGTCGTACTTCCGGTTCCTGTCGGAGAGCCGCGGGTCGTGCAACGTGGTCCTCGGCGACGCCCGCCGGCACCTCACGCGCGCCCCCGATGGCGCCTACGACGTGATCATCCTCGACGGCTTCTGCTCCGACGCGATCCCGGTTCACCTACTGACGCGTGAGGCCATCGCGCTCTACGTCTCGAAGCTCGCGCCCAACGGAATCATCGCACTGCACGTGTCGAACAACCACCTCGATCTGCCGCCGCTGATCCGCCGGTTGGCCGACAACCACGACCCGAAGTTGGTCGTCCGCTACTGCCACGACATGCCGCTCGACTCCGAGCGCGACGACGGCAAAACTGAGTCGCAGTGGATGTTGCTGGCGCGCACCGAAGCCGACCTCGGTCCGGTCATCGACCGCAAGCACGCGACCGCGAAGAAGTCCCTCGTCCAGTGGAACGAAGTACCGTGGGAGGATGGCCCGATCTGGCGCGACGACTTCGCGAACCTGCTCCGCGTGTGGAAGAAGCGGAGCAAACCGGACTGACGCGAACCTTTAACGCAGAAAGCCCCGAGGTTCTCCCCTCGGGGCTTTCGCGTTTGTGTTGTGGGTGCGATCTACTTCGCGACCTGGATTGTGGAAGGCTCACGGCACCGCCGTCCGGGGGGGAGGAATTCCCCTTTCGGAACCACGACTCGCGGGGTTGTTCCAGTCCGAAAGGGGAATTCCTCCCCCCCGGACGATAGCGGTGCTGGAACAGCCTTCCTCAAGTCGTGTGACGAGCCATGCACTCGGCTGACGCAACATCAGCCTGGTGGAAACCACCGAGCTAAACTCACACCAACAACACCCGCAGATTAACCCGCGGCGTGGGCGCACACAATCGCCGTTGCGGATTCGAGGAAATCGTACGCAGGCTTCGCGTTGGCACGCGGCCCGATCACGGCTATCATCCGGGAATTGTAGGGTACCTCGTTTCCGCGAGAATCGCTATGGTCGGCGGGCTAATCATCGGTGCTGTGCTGTGCGTCTCGACGGAACCGGCGCCAGCGTCACCGGGGATGACCGAAGCGCGACGCGACGCACTCGCGCGCTATGGCGTGGCCATCTGGAACCTGCGCCGCGAGCGCCTTCTCACAGCCGCGAAGCAGTTCGAAGCCGCCGCGAAGTCGGACCCGGACGCGACCGCACCGCTCAAAGAACTCGCACGGCTCTACGCGCAGTTGGGACGCGACCCGGAAGCCATCCGCCTCGCGCGCAAAGTGTTGGACAAAGACCCTTCCGATTACGACACCGCGGCGCTGCTCGCGCGGTTGCTCTTCGACGCTGGCGAACTGAAAGAAGCGGTCGCGGCGGCGAAGCTCGCGTCCGAGAGCAAGACGCTCTTGGAGCGCCCGGAGAAAGCCGTTCGTGTGTACCGCGACCTCGCGACGCTGTGCGAGAAAGCCGGTGATCTCGCCACGGCGGAAGCGGCGCTTCGCAAGGCCGTTGAGCTTGTCACCGACGGCCGCGCGGACGTGATCGCGATTGCCGAGTTCACGCCGAAGGAAGCCGACACCGAAGCCGCCGATTGCCTCGAACGCCTGGGGCACGTTCTCGTGAAGCGCGGGAAGTTCCCCCCGGCGGCGGAAGCCTATGCCGCGGCTGCGAAACTGTACGCCGACCCCAGAAAAGCCGACGACCCGCTCAGCGCCGCACGCCTCGGCTGGAACCTCTCCGGTGCGCTTCAGGCGAAGGGCGAACCGGCCGAAGCGCTCAAGCACCTCGAAGACTTCCTCAAGTTGCAACCGCGCGCGGCGGAACCGTATCAGCGCCTCGCAAAGTTGCTTCGCGATGCCGACCGCGCCAACAAGGTCGTTCCCACGCTGCGGGAGTATGCGGAGCAGGACAAACGGAACCGCCCGCTCGCAGCGGTGTTGGCCGCGGAGATGGCGCTTGACCCGGCGTCGCGGGCCGACGCGGACAAGCTGTTCCTCGCCATTGCCGGCGTCACCGCCGACTCGAAGGTGCTGGCGGTTGTCGTCCGGTCGCACCTCGACACGGGCCGCGCGGTGGAAATCATCATCGACCTCGACCGCTCGTTCGCGCTGCTCGACGACAAGAAGAAGGAGAAGCCCGATACGCCGGCCACAGCCGGCGCGAAGACCTTCGCGGCGGAGAAGGCGCGGGCCATCGCGGACGTGCTCCGAGACGACCCCGCGGGCGTCGCGGCCATCTTGCGCGCGGCGGCCGAAGACCTTCGCGCCGGCACCAAGCGGAACCACGCGACCCACTACTTCCTGGGCAGACTCGCGGCCCGGCACCGCGGGCCACCACTTGACCTTCTCGCACTTGCCGCGGCGCAGTTCAAGCAAGCGGCAGATCGCGCACCGGAAGCGGCGCAAGTCGAAGCGTACTCGGCGCTCATCGACGTGCTGTGGTACGCGAGCAAGCCGGACCAGGTCGAAAAGGTGTGCCGCGAAGGACTCGATACGCCTCGGCTCCGCATCGCCCCGGTGTTCTTCAACTTCCATCTCGCCCTCGCGCTTGCTGAACAGGGCAGGGCGAACGAGGCCATCGCCGCCGCGGACAAGGCCGTTCTGCAAGCCGGGGCCACGGATCGGATCACGGTCCGGTTGCGGCGGCACCTCGTGTTGCGAGTCCTCGGCAAGTGGGATGACGCCATCGAGTACGGCAAGAAGTTGCTGGAGGAATTCGACACGCCAACCGAGCGGCCGAAGTTGCGATACGCGCAGGCCGGCGCGTACTGGGGCGCGAAGAAGTCGCTCGAAGCCGAGGCATTGTTGCGCGCGATCCTCGACGACGACGCCGACGACGCGGGCGCGTGTAACGATCTGGGCTATCACCTCGCCGAACAGGGTCGCAACCTGGACGAAGCCGAACGCCTGATCAAACACGCGATCGCACTCGACCGCATCGAGCGACGCAAGTCCGGCAGCGTGGAATCCGAAAACGCCGCGTACCGCGACAGCCTGGGCTGGGTGTTCTTCCGTCAGGGCAAGTTCGCGGACGCGAAGGTAGAACTGGAGAAGTCGCTGGCACTCCCCGGTGGGGTGACGGACGCGACGGTGTGGGACCATTATGGCGACGTGTTGTTCCGGTTGAACGACAAACCGAAGGCGAAGACCGCGTGGGAGAAGGCGAAGGAGTTGTACGAGGTAGACGCGAGGCAGTCGTCGCGTGGAAAGCGCGACGGCCGTCTGGAAGAGGTAAAGCGGAAGTTGCTTCGCATCCCGCAGTGAGCGAGCGGTCACGCATTGCGGCCACCGCGATCGTATACGGCGCGGTCGTCGTGACGCGCAACCTCCGCGACTTCCGCCGCATCCCCGGCGT
>SXID01000044.1 GCA_005772955.1 Planctomycetia bacterium | reverse complement strand
GGGTTTGGCGTTCTGAGCGACTTGAATAGGAGTTCCGCAGTTGGTTTTTGGAGGCGTGACCCGGCCGGGTTGAAGCCCAACTGCGTAACTCGACCATGCGCCGTCGAACCGCCGGCGTCAGCCGGCCGGGTCACGCCTCCAAAAACCAACTGCGGAACTCCTATTCAAGTCGCTCAGAACGCCAAACCCAGAAAACCCAAGAAGACGACGACCGGTTCCAACCCGATCACCTCAAGAGGCAGGCTGAACGACTCGTTCACCTCGATGCTGATCGTCTTGCCGTTGTCGCGTGTGATCGTCAGGTTCGGGAACAGGTGCCGGCTCAGTTCGTGCGCGTTCGGCACGAGGCCCACGTCGATCGGGTCAAAGTCGGTTTCGGGGTTCTCACTGAACTGATTCCGCAGCCCAAACGTGCCGAGGAACAGCGGCCCGACGCAGCACAGGTTCGACGCTGTGGACTTGGGATTGCAGAACTGGAGACCGCACCCGTCCTGCGGCATCTTCGCGAGACGCTTCGCGGTGTCGGTGTCCGGCTTCCACTTTTCCAGATCGCTCTTGGTGCGCAGGATGAACCCCTGCACCGCTTGCGGGTGCGCCGCGACCACGAGCCAGTCGCCCACAATCGCATAACTCGGCGTGATGACCCCGAACCCGCGAGCGTGGAACTCGCGGATCTCCACGCCCTTGAGCATCTTCTTCCGCACCTTGATCGGGCTATTCGCAATCGCTTCGAGAGCGCTCTGGATGCGGTCGGTCGCGGCCTTCACCTTCGCGGGGTTCTTGAGCGAAACGCAGATCACCTGACCGAACACCGACAGCCCTTCCGTTGGACTCTGGAATAACACCAGTTTGTCACCAAGGTGGGGGAGCAGATCGTCCTTCACGGAGATACCGAGGAACTTGACGGCCTCGCGATCCAGGTACTCCTTGCGCACCTTGACGACCTCCGCCTGACTCCTCTTTTTCGCGTCCTCCTCGACGCCGAATTCCTGCTGCATCGTGAGGAACTCGACGAGGCTCAAGCCCGCATCGTAGGTCGCGGAGGGGTCGAGCCTGAGCGCGGAGAACCGGCTCACGTCGGGCGGCATCGGCGGCAGATCGTTCACGCCCAGTGGCGTGTTCTTGAACGTCTTCGCGATACCCTTGCGTTCGCCGGGGAGGTCGAACTCGTACAGCGCGCGCGACTCCTTGCCGTCGAGCCCGGACGCGAACACGACCGCCGTCAGCCCGCCGATGCCCGTGCTGTCGAGCCGCTCCTTCAACCCCGGCACGAACGGACCCGCGAGGCTCTTCGCGAGCGTGATTACTTTGCCCGCGTCCACGAACCCGCGCGTGACCGTCTCGAACGTGCCGGTTTTCAGGCACCGCTGGTACAGCGGGTGCCCAGTCACGCCGCCCTTGGCGACGTTCGCGGCCATCTCGCTCATCACGACTTCGGGCTTCCACGTCCCGACGTAGAAGACGAAGTGTTTGCCCTCGACCCACCACGCGGAGTGGACCTGAACCGGCCCGCCAGCGTCCTTCGGCACGACGAACCGGTAGCCCTTCCGCCCGTTCGCGGCGAACGCCTCGACCTGGTTGTCCCCCTTTCGCATCGCGAGCCGGATGGAGCCGTACAGCACGTCGGCCTTGTCGCCGATGTCGGGCACGATGACGAGCAACTGCGCGTCCGGCATGACCGCGTCGGCACCGGGGAGTTTGCCGCTGAACAGCCCGGTGATCGCGCTGCCGACGCCCTTGATCGTGGGCGACGCCTCGCGCACTTCCCCCGCCACAATCACGCCCTTGTCCGCGATGAGATCGACGAGCTTCTCGGCCGCCTTCAGATCCGCGAGGTTGGTCTTCAGTTCGGCGGGCGACTTGCCATCGAGAAGCGGGTCCGCGAGGACGGACGAGCCAAGCAACTTCGGCCCCTTCGCGAGGAGCGCGCGAATGCTGTCGCCGGTCGGCCCGGCCATCACCGGCCCCCAGACGGACTTCTTGTACGCGTCGTTGTGTGCCGTGACGCCGTCCCACCGCACGTAGAGTTGCGTGGTCGGCGGGAGGAGTTTTTCAGGCGCGATGTCGGCGTCGGCCGCGCGGGCTGGAGCGGCGATGGCGAGCGCGACCAGCGCGAAGGCAAACAGGCGGGGCATGGTGTTCCTCAGAAGAGGTGAGTGTGCGAAGGGAGAAAACGGTGTCTTGGTTTTTACCCCGAAGGGGTTGTACTCCACAGCCCAGGGTCAACACGCGCTTCGCGGGCGCCACCCTGGGACCACCGATGCGGACACGCAGACGGCGCGAACCGCCTACGTTTCCCAGGGTGCGCTCGAAGACTCGCGACCCTGGGCTTTGGGGTACAACCCCTTCGGGGTAAAGAGAAAGGCAATACCCTTAGTCTTTGGCAACGGGCGGAGGCGGGACCGGTTCTGGCACTGCAGGTGGCGGCACGACGCCCGGCGGGAACACTGGCGGATTCCCCGGCTTCGGCTGACCGCCTGCTGGTGCCTTCTTCTTGCGGTCGATCAGCGGGAGCTTCTCGAACTCGTCGTCCAGCACGCCCTTGCTGTCCACTTCCAGCCAGTCGTTGAGCAGTGTCGCGTAGACGCGGCGGAAGTCCGTGTGGTACTTGATGTCGCCGTCGGTGAGGTCCGACAGACTCGGATGCTTGCCCACCAGCCCGCCGACGACCTGCGACCCGGCCACGAACATGCACGACCCGCTACCGTGGTCGGTGCCGCGACTGCCGTTCTCCTTCACGCGGCGGCCAAACTCCGAGTACGTCATCAGCGCGACGCGTTCCGAGTGTTCCGGCTGTAGTGAGTTGAAGAAGTAGCCGACCGCGGCCGACAGATCGCCCATCAGGTTCGCGTGCGCTTCGGCCTGGCCGGAGTGCGTATCGAAGCCGCCGAGTTGGACGTAGTAGATGCGCGTGCCCAGCCCCTTCTGAATGAGCCGCCCAACGAGGCCGAGTTTGCCGCTCAGCGTGTTCAAGTCGTCGGGGTCGCGCTGCACGAAGCGGCCGTTGATGACTTCGCCCGTCGCCCCACGACCACTGCTGCCGGCTTCGCGGAGCGCGTCTTCGATCTTCTGGAGGCTCGTGTACGTTTGAATCTGGCGCTTGCGGACGAACGACGCGAGATCGGCCTTGCCCGCGTCCTTGTCGCCGTTCAGGTCTTCGATGAGTTTCTTGCGGCTCGCCTGATTGCCGGTCAGTTGGAGCTTGAAGCTGGCGCGGTCAGCGAGGCTGATGACGCCGCCGTCGGCACCTTGCATCGCGACGGGCAGGCGCTCGTTCCCGAGGTACATACCGGGCACGCTGGCGTCCTTCGCGCTCATCGCGGGGATGCTGCGCGCGAGCCACCCGCTACTACCGGCGCGCTTCGGGTCGGCGAGTTGCCAGATGTCCATGCTCTCGAAGTGCGAGCGATCCGGGTTCGGATAGCCAACTCCTTGAATCACCGCGAGCCGCTTCTCGTCGTAGAGTCGCTTGAAGTCGGTCATCCGCGGGTGCAGCCCATGGTAGTCGTCGAGCTTCTGCACCTCCTTCTTGGCGAAGCCGAGCGTGGGCCGCGCCTTCTGGTAGAGATCGTCGCCGTAGGGCGCGACGGTGTTCAGCCCGTCGTTGCCGCCGGTGAGTTCGACCACCACGAGGACGGTGTCTTTCGGCTTCTCGTCCTTCTCCGCTGCGCACGCGGTTGACGCCAGGAACTCCGGCACCACCCCGCCGACGGCCAGCAGGCTCGACGTGCCGAGTGTGGTCTTCAGGAAGTCGCGGCGCGTGGACATTGGCGAACCTCATGGTGTTTGGTGAGTTGGTTAGCCGCAACCCCGAAGGGGTGCGGACGCACACGCCCGCCTCTGGCTCGCGGCTAACCAACAATACGAAGCACTGCTGCAACGAGATCAGTTCAACTGGTATTCCGGTAAGCACATCATCGCGTGGTAGGCTTCGCGAACGCGTGCCTTGAATTCCGCCGAATCGAGCTTCACGTCCTTCGGGTCAAGCGGCTTCGGCGGCTCGGACTTCTCTTTCGGCTTCTCCACTGGCTTCGGCGGTGGAGGGGGTTCGTCCGGCGGTACCGGCAGGTCGAACCTCTTGATGCCGCCCTTCGGGAACGGTCCCTTCGGCGGTGTCGCATTCGCGGCCGGACCGGGTGTAAGCAGGAACGTTTCGATCTTCTTCACCTGCGCGGGCGTCACCACTTCGCCGTAGAGGAGCGTGCTCATCTGCTTCACGACAGCGGCCACGTCCTTGGGCTTCGCGGCGTAGATCGCAGTGCAGATGTCGTGCTTCGCCTCGGGCGGTGCGGCGGAACCCGTGTTCACTATCGGCTCTTCGGCGCTCGTCGGTTCGGCGGGGAACCCGAACTGCGGCCGGCGGGGCGGGCGCCCATTCCGGCTCCAGTCGCCCACCGCGACCTTCTCCGCGAAGTTGTTCCGCGCCAGGAGCGTCGCGCTGTTCAGCCAGTCGGTGCCGGTGCGCCAGCCCTTCACGTTCGGTGGAGAGAACAGTGCTTGCCCCATCTTCGCCAGCGGATCAACGACGTCCGCGAGCGGAATGCGTTCCGCAATTGCGCTGCGCACGGCACCGAGGGCGCACTCCACAGGCCACTTCACGCGATTGCGGTAGGCGTGTTCGCTGAAGAAGAGTTTGGAGCCGAGCATCGTCTTCGCGATGGCCGCGATGTCGTAATCCGATTTGCGGAACTGATCCGCGAGCGGTGCGAGCAGCGCCTTCGGCGGCGGTGTTTCGCTCACGAGAAACGCGTAGAGCTTCGACACGAGGAACTTCGCGCACGCGTCCTGGTCGCAGCAGAGCTTCACCACATCGGTGCCGGTCCACTTGCCGGTCTTGCCGAACACGGTCTTTTCACCGGTGTCGTGCAGTTCGCGGTTGAACTCGAACGTCTTCACCTCCGCGTCGTGGTGCCAGCCGGTGAGCGCGCGGGCCGCTTCCTGAATGTCCTTCTCGGTGTAATTGCCGACGCCGAGCGAGAACAACTCCATCACTTCGCGGGCGTAGTTCTCGTTGGGCGCGCCCTTCACGTTGCGGTTGGAGTCGAGCCACACGAGCATCGCGGTGTCGCGGCTCATGTCGAGCAGGAACGGCCGGAACTTGCCCAGCGCGTGCTTCCGAATGGTGACGTTCTGCTCGTACATGAGCTTCGTGTTGCGCACCTTCGCGTAGCTGGTGGCGAAGTGGTTGTGCCAGAAGAGTGAGAGCTTTTCGCGAAGCGGGTGTCCGCCCTCGGTCATGGCGTAGAGCCACCACACGCGGAGGTTCACCGGTTCGGTGTAGTACTGGCCGGTCTCGGTAAGCAGTTCGAGGCGCTCGGCCGCGTCCGCTTCACCGGTCATGAAGTGCGTGAGCGTTTTGGAGAGACCTTGCGCGAGGGCTTTGTCCACTTCCGCGGGTGTCGCGCCGAACCCGGCGCGCCGGAACAGGTGCGCGATCCACTTGCGGTTCCACTCGCCCGCGGCCGGTTGCCACGGCTTCCATGCTTCGACTGGATCGACCTTGCTCAGATCAGGAGAGATGGCATCCGCCATGAGCGTGCTCCAGCGACCGACCGGCAGAACGCCGGGACAAGAATCAGACAGGCGACCGCATTATTACCTCGCCAACGACGAGCAACAAGAGGCTGCGTTGGTCTTTCGCGTAGCCGCGACTCGAAGAGGAGCGCGGACCGCCGCGCTCCTCTTCGAATCGCGGCTACGCGAAATCATTTCTTCGCTTTCGCTTCGGCTTCCTTGATGTATTTCTCTGGATTCTCTTTGAACTCGTCGCGACACCCAGAGCAGCACACCCAGTAGTCCTTGCCCTTGTACGTCACCTTCGACGTGCCCACCCCGCCGCTGACGATGCACTCCGGCCCCTTTGGCACCGTGGCGAACGACTCACCTTCCTTCGTTGCACCCACCTGGTACTTCTTGCTGTACGCAACGGTCGTTCCTGCCGGCCGCGTCTCGAACCGGTAAAGGTGACGGTTGTGGTGTAGAAGGCTGAACACGACCCGCTGTTCCTCGGTCGCGGGGCCGTCGGTGCGGGTGAGCGCGAGAACCTTGTCCTTGTCCGTGAGCGAGCCGGCGAAGGTCGCGGTGGACTTGTCGGTGCCGGTGAGCGTGAGCGTGAACTTCGGTTCGGCAGCGTCCTTCTCAGGGGTGTAACGCAGTTCGCCCTTCGTGAAGTGCTTGCCCTTCGTGAACGTGACCGCAAGCCACGCGTCCTTCTCCTTGAACTTCCACTCCCACGCGACCGTTTCTTCCCATCCACCCGCGACGCGTTCTTCCTTCGTCCCCTCGGGCACACCGCTACCCTTCCAGGAACCGACCAGCACGTGAAACGGCTGGAGCGCCTCTTTCGGTGTGACCGCCTTCACGGGGTCGCACGAACAACCGGGCACTGGCTCAAAATAGCGCGCGGGGTGTTCCGAAGTGGCACAGGTAGCCAACAGTAGCGCGACAGCGATCATACCGGCACCTCGGGAAACGACGGAGCACCAACAAAATTCTCCCAAAAGACAACGCGGACGGCCAGCAATTTCAAACAGATGAGAAGAAAGAAAGCCCGTGCCGGAGCACGGGCATTCAACTTCTCCGACGAGAAGGAAAAATGAGTGGGGTGACGAGAAGCGGCCTAACGCGGCTTGCGCGGCAACCGATCCTTGCCCAACTTGTTGAGTGGAACCACGGGCACAACCAGTTCCGGTTGAGTGGTACTCGCCTGGGTAACGATGGTGGACGTGTCCGCACCGCTGTTGCTCATCGTGTGGTGGGCTTCGCCGGTGGTGCCTTCGCCGCCGCACACCGCGGCGAGCACGTCGCTCGCCTGTTCGATCTTCTCGTGAATCTCTTGACGGTCCACGCGGACATGCGATGGGGCTTCGATACCCAACTTCACGCGGCCAGGGCCGACGTTCACAACAGTGATTTTGATATCCCCGGCGATGATGATGGATTCGCCGGGGCGCCGTGTCAGAACGAGCATGAGAAGTTCCCTCCTGGATGTTGCCAGCAGCGGGCACATTGATTGTTGCCCCAACCGGCGATCCTCGTACTGGTTTGGATTCTACAACACAATTCATCGTACCTTGTTGGCCAAACTCATTTTTCTCTCAAGTTTTCCTCTCCCATTACCGGGACGTTACTTGAAACCCGCCCCGGAGCCGATGTCGGTTGCGGGTGAAGTGATCCTGCAATTCCAGCGCCAATGGGGAAAAATTCGAAAGAAGCTGCCCCGCGGACGCTGATACGCGATCGTGGCTTCTCGCGGGTTCGGTTGTATTCTTCCGATTGTGTCCGGAGTTACGCAGTTGTTCCCGCGCCCCAAGGGTTCAACCGCGTAACTCCTCAATCTGGAGATGACCATGCACACGTTCCGAATCGCTGCGATCATCTCGCTGTTGTTATCGGGAGGGCCGATCGCGGTTGCCGCCGACAAGCCGAACGTCGTGTTCTGCTTCGCGGATGACTGGGGCCGGTACGCCTCGGCGTACGCGGCACTTGACGCGAAGCCGACAGCGAACCGCGTCGTCAAGACGCCCAACATTGATTCGGTTGCAAACCGCGGCGTGATGTTCCGCAACGCGTTCGTGCCGGCTCCGTCGTGTACGCCATGCCGCAGTTCGCTCCTGAGCGGCCGATACTTCTTCAACACCGGACGCGCGGCGATTCTCAGCGGTGCCGTGTGGGACGAGAGCATCCCCGCGTTTCCGCTGTTGCTCCGCGACGGCGGCTACGACATCGGCAAAATGGCGAAGGTGTGGAGCCCCGGCACACCGGCCGATGCCCCGATCGGCAAGCAGCAGTACGCGTTCCAGAAGTCCGGGATGGCGTTCAACAACTTCTCCGAGGAAGCCACGCAAGCGGTGAAAGGCGGCAAGACCGTTGCGCAGGCAAGAACCGACTTGCTCGGTCAAGTGGAAGGTAACTTCGCTTCCTTTCTGAAGGCACGCGACGCGAAGAAGCCGTTCTTCTTCTGGTTCGGTCCGACCACGGTTCACCGGAAGTGGATCAAGGGTTCCGGCAAGGCGCTCTGGGACATCTCTCCCGATGCGCTCAAAGGCAAGCTCCCGAAGAACCTCCCCGACGTGCCCGACGTGCGTGAGGACTTCGCCGATTACCTCGGTGAGGCGCAGGCGTTCGACGCGTATATCGGTGTGCTGTTGAAGCAACTCAAAGACGCCGGAGAACTCGACAACACAATCGTGGTAATCAGCGGCGATCACGGCGCGCCGGGTTTCCCCGGCGGGAAGTGCAACCTGTACGACTTCGGAACCGGCGTGGCGCTGGTCGCCGCGGGGCCGGGGGTTGCCGGGCCGCGTGTGGTGGACGACCTCGTTAACCTGATGGACCTCGCGCCGACGTTTCTCGACATCGGCGGGGTGAAACGCCCGCCGGGGCTAAACAGTAAGTCCTTGTGGCCCGTACTCACGTCGAAGAAAGCCGGGCAAGTGGACGCGGAACGCACGTGGGTCGTGACCGGGCGCGAGCGGCACGTCGGCGATGCGCGCGAAGGCAACAAGCCGTACCCGCAACGCGCGCTGCGAACGAAAGACTTCCTCTACGTCCGCAACTTCGAGCCAGACCGCTACCCGCTCGGCGACCCGAAGGGCGTGACCGCGGACAAGGCGCCCACCGCGAACGAGTTGGAGAACGACACGTTCGCCGCGTTCGCGGACATGGACGCCGGCCCGACGAAGGCGTGGCTCATCGCGCACCGCAACGACAAGGAGTGGAAATGGCATTACGACTACGCGTTCGCCAAGCGGCCGGCCGAGGAGCTTTTCGACCTGAAGACCGACCCTGAACAGGTGAAGAACGTGGCCGGCGAGAAGAACTACGACGCGACGCGCAAGCAACTCGCGGCGCAGTTGACGAAGATTCTCACCGACGCTGGCGACCCGCGACTGGTGGAGAAAGACTGTCGCTTCGAGAAGGCGCCGTTCACCGATTTCCCGGTTCGCAAGAAGTGATCCCGGCGACGGGACGAGTGGCAAGTCATACCGACTTGCCTGAAGAGCGAAGACCGCCGCCCGCGTGCGACAGTTCAGCAGAGACGCACGATTGTGAAACACCAACGCCGCGAGCGGTCCATTGTCTTTCACTCTGGCACGGCGATAATTTTCACGCCCACATCCTCACGGAGACCGCCATGTTCCGCCGGTCGTTCCTCATCACGCTTGGCGTCCTTTTCGCGTGCCTCGTCGCAGTTCCCGCCCGCGAGAAACAAGATGACGCGTGCGCCGACCCCGCACCGGTCGCGATCCCGGCCGCTGTCAGTTCCGACCACTTCCTGTTCGCCCATTTGAAGGCGAAAGACATCCGCGACAGCGCCCTCTTCGCGGAAGTGAAGCAGGCGGTCACGAAGGCCGGCGGCGCGGCGGACTGGGACAAACTTGAAGACCAGTTTAGCAAGAACCTCGAACTCGGAATGAAGCCGACCGAGATCGATTCGGTGACGGCCTGCGTCACGGAGATTTCCGAGCGCGAGGGGCCGAAGTTCGTGCTGATCCTCACGAGCAGCAAGGCGATCAACAAGGGCGGTATCTTCGGGCTGAAGCCGGACGCCAAGCCCGACGCTCGCGGGTTCTACACGCTCGGCGGCGAAACACTCGCCCACTTCCCAGACGACAAGACGGTGGCCGTTCTGCGCGCGGATCTGGCGCAGAAATACCTCGCCGGCTACGCCAAGAACCGCACTGGTTGGCCGTTCACCGCGGAGCTATCGAAGGCCGCCGCGGCGCACACTGCGTTCGTCACACTCCGGCTCGACAAGCTTCCCGCCGAGGCGAAGAAGGACCGCGACTTCCGCGAGTTTGGGCCGCTTCTCGCGGGTCGCGTGGTCACGTTCACGGCCGATCTGAAGGGGAAGGAACTGAGCATCGCGGCCCGCGCCACGTTCGCGAACGCGACCGCGGCTGGCAAGGCCAAGCACAAGGCTCACGCGCTGGTCGGGTTGGTGAGCGACGAACTTGACAAGATCCTGCTCGACAAGATCGACTTCGGCGCGGTGCTGCCGGCCCTCAAGGAAGCCGAACGAACGCTCGCCGCGGTGAAGTTCGAGGTAGACGGCTCGGACCTGACGGCTTCGGCCAGCTACAAGGCCGACTTCGACTTCGGCGTGATGATGATCGAGGCCGTGAAGCGCGTCCGCGAGTCCGCTTCACAGATGAGGGCGAAAAACAACTTCAAGCAAGCCTCGCTGGCAATGCACAGTTACTCCAGTATCTACGACGATAAAATGCCGGTCCACGGCATCGGCTCGAAAGGCGCCCTGCTCAAGAAAGACGAGAAACCGCTTCTGAGTTGGCGAGTGGCCATCCTGCCGTTCATCGAGCAAGACAACCTGTACAAGCAGTTCAAGTTTGACGAGCCGTGGGACAGCGAGAACAACAAGAAGCTTATCGACAAGATGCCGAACATCTACGCGCCGGTCGTCAAGCCGGGCAAGGCGGGGTACACGCACATGCAGATGGTCATCGGCCCGAGGGCGATGCCGTTGTTTGCGGATCTGAAGTCCACGTTCACGGACGGCACCTCGAACACGATTGCGATAGTGGAAGCGACCGAGGCCGTGATCTGGACGAAGCCCGACGACGTGATGTTCCCGGGCAAGGAGCTACCGAAAGACTTCAGGAAGAGGTTCGGTGGGCAGTTCCCCGGCGGGTTCAACGTCGCGCTGTGGGACAGCTCGGTGCGGTTCGTGCCGAACACGGTCAGCGACCGGACGATCGAGGGCGCTCTCACTCCTGCCGGCGGCGAAGTGCTTGGCCGCGACTGGTGAGGCGGGTGAGGTTGTCGAGAGGTTAACGCAAAAGCCGAGCGACTACGTCGCACGGCTTGTTTTGCTTGCTGGTACTCTGCCGTCTCTGGCCTCGGACTCCTGAACTACACGCGCTGAACCGACTGGAACAGTTCGCTCATCTTCATGCCCAGCGCCAGACAGATGCGGTACAGCGTTTCGATCGACGCGGAGTTCTTCCCCAACTCGATCTGGCTCAAGTAGCCAAGCGAAACGCCGGTCCGATCACTCATGTTCGACAGTGTCAACGCCAGCCCTTTTCGGCGCTCGCGGATCGCAGCGCCGAGCGCTTCCTTGAGCGCGTCCTCGGTCATGCGGAGAAGCCCCTGGCTCTCCAAACACCGGTACACGATCTCGCGCAGTTGCTCGATCTGGAACGGCTTGGTCAGGTAGTCGCACGTCTTCGCGCGGAGGCAGTTGATCGCGCTATCCACCGATGGGTAGCCGGTGACGACGACGATGTTCGCGTCTGGTTGATGGTCGCGAATCCAGCCGAACACCTGCTCCGCTTCAAGACCCGGAAGCACGTAGTCAAGCACGATCAGGTGATACCGCTGGCTCGACGAGAGCGCGGACTCAATCATCATCGGGTCGGACACGACCTCGGTCACGAAGTCGCGGTTGTTCAGCGCGGCCTGAATGACGGCGCACGTGTGCGGGTCGTCGTCCAGGATCAGAATGTGAATATCGCCTGACGACTGAAGTTCCCGCGACACGGGCAGCAACTGCCCGTTGGACTGCCCCTTCAGAGGCGGCGTCATCGGGAACAGGGTTTTTGGTGTCTGGGTCAAGTGATCATCGATGTCGTAAGGCACGGTGTTTAACCTCCAACCGCGGTTGCGGTGAATGAGCCGAACACGGCCGCGGGAGGCCGGGCGGCTGCGAGCGGCAGCACGACCCGCACCTGCGTGCCGGTTCCAGGCGAGGGAACAGATTCGAGTTGGATCCCGCCGCGGTGCGAACACAGAATGCGGTACGCGGTGGCCAGTCCCAGCCCGCGGTGCCGCACCTTGGTGGTGTAAAACGGTTCCGCGAACAGCCGCCGCCGCACTTCGGGCTTGATCCCCGGACCCGTGTCGGAAACGGTGATTTGTAAGTACCCGCCAACTCCAACCCGGCCCAGGTAGTTACGAGCATCGGCGTCGGTCAGCTCAACCGGGTGGGCAGTGACCCGCACCGTACCGCCCTGCGGACACGCTTCCACGGCGTTCTCAAGAAGGTGGCCAAGCACGCTCTGAAGCGGCCCGGCGTCGATCGCGACCGGCGGCAGATTGGGCGAAAGTTCCTTCTCGATCCGCACGCCGTTTTGGGCCACGATCTTCAGCCGCGTTTCTTCTTTCGTCAGCGCCAGACTGACCGAACCGGGGTTCGGCTTCACCTGCCCGCTCCGGCTCAGGTGGTGTAACTGCTGAGTGAACGTGATGCCGCGTTGACCGACCTTGCCGATCTCCACGACGAAGTTCGCGGGCTGCGAGCCGGGCGATAACAAGGGGAGCGCGAGATCCGAAAACCCGATGATGCCTTGAAGTAAGTTGTCGAAGTCGTGCGCCATGCGGCCCGCGATCACGGCGGCGTCGCTGAGGCGCTGGTAAAGCCGGTCCGGATCGATGCTGGGTCCGATGATCGTGGACAGAGCCGGGGCACGTTCGACTGTCTTGCCAACAAGCGCGAGGTAGGCCCGTTCGCCATCGGTCCACGGTTGGCCAGCGGTCTTCTCGGCCCACAACACGCCGATCGGACGCCCCGTCGGGTGAACCGTCGCGAACACGCGCCCCGTCGTTCCGGGGATCGAATACAGAACGGTGGATTCACCGCCCTTGAGCCGGCGGATGGCGTCGGGGACTTCGAGCGGGGCCGGGGCGTCGATTGCAATCCCGGCCTGAACCGTCTTCACGACCGGGCCGCTCTCGCCAGACCACACGAACCCGCAGGCCCGCCACCCGCACGCACGTGCCCAACTCGTGAGCAAAGCGTCGAACGCGGTTGGGTCGGTGGTTTCCTGCCACCAGTTCGGGACGAACGCGAGGGCGGCGGATAGGGTTCCGGGTGCGGACATCGACGGCTCTCTGGATCATCTGACGCGGGGCGATTTCGCTCGTGTATGGCGGTAGCTGAATTCAGCGAATTCATCCTGTATCTAGAACGGGCTTTTTCGAAGTCAACCAGGTTGTATCGCGACACGCGAATCGACCGACTCTGCCGAAGGCTGGCTACGAGGGGAAATGCCAGCGGAAATGCGTTCTGGGTCGGGTTTGTGACCCGGAGAAGAAATGCGGGCAGCGAACTGGATGGGGCTTTGTCTTCACCCCACCCCAAATGGCACTGTGTTGAAATCACGGTTGGTTCGCCTAACGCACTCACCCTCCACGTGTTGCGAGGAAACGCGTCGCGGAGATGAAGTTACGCGAACCCACTAGAAGCAAGCAAGGGCTCGAGAAAGGTGCTCCGATCCCCGGTTTACGGACCTTTTGTCTCCGGTGCTTTCTTGTCGGGGTCCTTTTTCGGCTCCGGTTTCTTCTCAATCTTGCGGATCGCGATCCCGGCGCCCTCACGCACCTTCACCTGCGGGTCGGCCAACCGCAACCGCAGCGCGACGATCGTTTCCAACGCTTCGGCCTTCACGCCCTTGTCGGACGAAACCAGATCGACCCCGAGGTACTCGTACCCCAGCGAGGCGATCTCGTCGATGACCGCGAGGCGCACCTCGTAGTCGGGTTGCTTCACCGGGTCGAGCAGCGCTCGCATGTCCTTGAGTCGAGCCTTCACGCCCTTCGGACCGAGGGCGGAGCCGAACGCCCGCACCGCATCCACGCGAATGTCCTTCGTCTTGTCGGTGACGACGGCCTTGAGTAGGTCGTCCGCGGCCGGGGCCGCCGCGGTGCCGAACGTGCCGAGAGTCCGTGCGGCGCCGCGGCGCACCTCGTCTTCCGGGTCGGTGAGAGCGACCGTGAGCGCCCGGACGACCGCGCCGGACTTCTCCGCGAGCAACCCGATCGACGCGAGCAGTTCCCGCTTGATCGGGAGCGCCTTGTCCGTGTCGGTGTCTTTCTCGGTGCTCAGCATCGCGGCCATCGTCTCGGCGATGGTGGTTGCGCCTTCGGGAGCGATGCGGCCGAGCGTGTAGACCGCCGCGAGGCGAACGGACCGTTCGGTATCCTTCAGAAGCGGCACCAACTCCGCCGCAGCGGATTTCGCCATTGGGCCGGCGAGCGCGAGCGATTCCGCCGCGGCGACTCGCACGACTGGGTCGGGGTCTTTGAGGGATGGAGTGAGTGACGCGACCCCGGCCGCGCACACGGCCGGGTACTTGGCCATCGCCGCGATGATCTCCTTGCGGACCCGCGACTCCGGCTCCGTTTTCAGTACCTCGATGAGCGGTTTCGCGCCGTACTTCTTCATGTCGTCTTCGCGAAGGCTCCCGAGGACGATGGCGGACTGGGCACGTACGGCCGCGCTCTTGTCGGCTCGAAGGCGTGCGGCGACGTGTTCGATGGCGCCCGTCTTGGGATCCGAGATCCAGAGTTTGCCCAGCGCTTCGATCGCGAGCGAGCGCTGGCGAACGCTGGCCTTCTCGTCCTGTGCGATGCTGACCCACTGGGAGAATTTCTTGCCCTCGTACACTGGGTCGTCGTCAGCGCGTCCGCCCCCTGTCACGAGCGCGGCAAGCGCACACATTCCAACGACCCGCACGGCGGCAGCGAACATGATGCGATCCTCGGAGCGGAAATCCCGTCAATCTGGATGATATGACGCTCGCCGCGAGCGGGTCAAACAGTTTCGGCCGCTGATCAGTGGGGAGCGGAGAGGAGAAGAGCCGGGCAGGGGCACGAGCACGGGCACGGATCTTGGTATTCGCCCCCGTAGGGGCGTGGGATGGTAGCCAGGGGTTATGCTCGCAACGCCTCGCTCCACCCCTGGCTACCATCCCACGCCCCTACGGGGGCGAATACCAAATCCAACCACTTCTGCCTTCATGATTCCTGTCAGGGCCGTTCCGTGTTTCCTACTGCGTCGTTGTATTGTTGAAGTACCCAGCCTGCTGACGCAGGCGGTTCGACGGTAATCAAGGGGCTTTCGGTCGAACCGCTTGTGTCAGCAGGCTGGGTGCGTCCCTGCCCAAATTGCCAACCGTGAAACACGCAACGGCCCTGTGATTCCTGTTTCCCTGGGCGCAATCCGCCTTGATTCGCCCGTCAACCTTCTTATAGTCCCCGCCTTCGAGCAACCCAACCGGTTCGGCGTGGCCGCTAAAAAGTGGCCGAGAAGGGGCACCGCGTGTTCAGCGGGCGGGCGATAACGTGGGTCGTGTTCACCGTCGCGGCGATTCTGGGGATCGCGCCGATAGTCGGCGCACAGCCACTTCCGGCCCCACCCACAACCCGGTTCGGTGACGACTCGCTCGGCGGGTTCTCGTTGCCCACCGACGGGTTGATGTCCCCGGTGCAACCGGTGCCCCCACGCATCGCGTACCAGCCGTCACGCGATCCCGGCGGCATCCCCTACGAACCCGACTTCACACTTCCTAACGGCGCGATAATCCCGACTCCTCAGTCAAAGCAACTGCGAGTCCAGTACATCAGCCGCTACGGAACGCCCATTTTGGGAGACGCGGTCGTACTGCCGGACGGCACCACGCGCATCCTGTTCACCGGCGGGGTGATCGTCAACATCGCCACCCTGGACGGCAAGCAACAGACCGAGTTCGCCACCGACGACGCGGTCATCTGGAATCGCGGGGGCGGGAAGAACCTCGCGGGCGGCTTTATCACCGGCGGCACCGACAAGACCGAGGTGGAGGTCTACCTTTCGGGCAACGTCATCATCCGCACGTCTCAGGGCGGCACGGAAAAGGCCGTCACGCAGACGCTTCGGGCCGAACAGGTGTACTACGACGCCTCGCTGAGCCGCGCGATCGCAATCCGGGCCGACCTGGAGATGACCGTTCCGAACATCCCGGACGCCATCCACCTGAAGGGTGCAGAGGTGCGCCGGCTCGACCTGGAGAACTGGGAGTTCCTGAACGGGTCGGCGAACGCGAGCAAGTTGCCCAGCGACCCCGGACTGCGGCTCGAAGCGGACCGGTTCAGCTTGAACCAGCGGAAGGTGATCCGGCGGAACGTGTTCGGGATCCCGTACCGCGACTTCCTGACCGGTAACCCGGTCGAAGGGTTGGAACAGATTGTCACCGGCAAGAACGTGGTGGCGCGACTCGCGGGCGTCCCGGTGTTCTACCTGCCGCGAACGCGGTTCGACACTTCCGACCCGCTCGGGCCGCTGGTCGGGTTGAGTGGTAGCCAGAACCGCGTCTTCGGGACGCAGGTCTATACGAGCTTCGATATGTTCGAGTTGCTCGCGCTGCGCCCCCCACCGGGTCACAGCTGGCGGCTCAACCTGGATTACCTGAGCAAGCGCGGACCGGCGGGCGGCACCGACTACGCGTATCGGATCCCGTCCGAGCGCCCGGGCGAGTACGATATCGGGTCCGGGTTCATCAAACTGTACGGCATCCAGGACAAGGGATTCGACATTCTCGGCGGACCACGTGGACCGGAGCCGGACCCGCGTGGGTTCCGCAGTCGCGCCCTTTGGCGCCACCAACAAGAAATTCTGGAAGGGCTGTACTTCCAGGGACAACTCGCGCACCTGAGCGACAAGAACTACCTGGAGCAGTTCTACAAGCAAGAACACGACCTCGGGCCGAATCAGGAGACGTTCGCGTACCTTGCGTGGCAGCGACGGAACTCCGGCGCGACCGTGCTGGCGGAAACGCGGCTTGACCGCCCGTGGGTAACCGAAACGAGTTGGCTGCCGAAAGTCGATGCGCACCTGCTCGGCCAGACGTTCCTCGACGACCTGTTCGTGTACAGCGCGCGGACGAACGCGGGGTACGCCGAGTTGCGGCCAACCGAGATATCCCCGTTCCCGGTACTCACCACTGACCGGCGTGTCGAAACCGCTCGGTTCGACCTGATGCAAGAGTTGAGTGTACCACTCGACCTCGGCCCGGTGAAGTTCGCGCCCTACGGCGTCCTCGACCTGACGGAGTACACCAACGACCTCACGGGGAACGAGATTGGGCGCATCTCCGGCGGCGGCGGTGTACGCGCAAGCGTGCCGTTCTCGCGTCTTTACGGGGACGTGAGCAGCGAACTGCTGAACCTTCGCGGGCTGTATCACAAGGCTATTTTCGGTGCGAACTACCGGTACACGCGATCGAACGAACCGTACAGCCGGTTCCCGCAACTCGACCGACTCAACGACGACGCGGTCGATCAGGCGTACCGCAACATCCGGCCGATCCAGTCGCAACTCGTGCCGGGGGCCGAGGGTCTGGCGCTGATGAACTCACCGCTGTTCGACCCTCAGTTGTACGCGATCCGGCGGCAGGTCGAGAACCGCGTCGATACGCGTGACAGTCTCAACGTGCTACAGGCGGACGTTCGGCAGCGATTCCAGACGAAGCGCGGCCATCCGGGCATGGAACACACGGTGGACTTCCTCACGTTCGATGTGTCCGCATCGTACTTCCCGGAGGCACGGCGAGACAACTTCGGGCACCCGTTCGCGTTCCTCGAATACGGCACGGTGTGGAACCTCGGGGACCGCACGTCGCTCGTCGCCAACGGCTGGTTCGAGCCATACGAGGGCGGAAGCCGGTACTGGAACGTGGGCGCATACCTGGATCGCACGGATCGCACCAACGTGTACTTCGGATACCGCCAGACGGACCCGCTTAACAGCAAGGCGGTGACGCTCTCCATGGGCTACCAGTTGAGTACCCGTTACTACGTGAGTCTGGGTGCGAGCTATGACTTCGGGATCCAGCAGGCGCTGACGAACTCGTTCACGCTGACTCGCACAGGCGCCGACCTGACGGCGACGATCGGGCTCACGTACAACGCATTCGTGAACAACTTTGGGGTCCAGTTCCTGGTAGTGCCGAACCTGGCCGCGACGCTGGGTGGGCGGTTCGCGGGCTCACCCGCGAGCGGCCAGCAACCCAGCAACCGGCGGTGACAGCCGGCCGGGTGCGGGAAGATCACGCAGTGAGGATGCCCAATGCCTGCGGAATCGTGGAACGCGACGAGCGACGAACCGCCGCGGAAGAAGCCGCGACGGTGGCGTGACAAGTTCCGCGAGGCGTTTCGTGGCGTGAAGCGTGGGGTACGCGGGCAATCAAGTTTCTCGGTCCACTTCTTCTTTGCGGTTGTGGCGCTCACGGCAGCGGCCGCGCTGGAATGCGATTACCGCGAATGGTGCATCGTGCTCGGGTGTGTGGGGATGGTGTTCACCGCGGAACTATTCAACAGCGCAATCGAGACGCTATTCCGCGGGTTGGAACAAGAGGCGCGGGATCGCGTGTACGGGTGCCTCGACATCGCCGCCGGCGCGGTGCTCGTCGCCGGACTGACCTCGGCAGCAATCGGGTCCATCATCTTCGGCCGCAAAATCCTAATCCTGTTCCACGTGGTGTAGCGACGCCCTCTTCCGCCGCAAGCGGCTGGGAACGCCCGCGAAGCCGCAAGCGGCAGGTCTCGACGGCATCAGCCCGAACATGTCGTGCCTCGACGTGCTTGACACGCTCGACGACCATCTGATTCGCATAGGCGAAGAACCGGTCGCGTTTGACCACGACTGCCGCGAGGGCTTTCCACGGCAGAGATGCTTGCCACGTCCCGCCCCACTTTTTCAGCAGATTGTTCGCGGCGGCGTGGACGGCACGAAACCGCTTATCGTCCTCGGCCAATTCCGCGCTCTCGCCCGGCACGCGAATGAACTCGGCACGTTCCGGCTGGCCATTCTCTTGGAGCCAGTCGGCGTAGACCAGACGCACGGTGTCGTCGTGTGGGTGCTCCCAGATCGCCACGAGGAGTTCGTTCTCGTCGGACATCGTGCGCCTCGAACCTTGGCTATCATTCGGTGTGTCCGGATACTTTCATACCCGACGGAATGCCGCGATGGAACCGATGGAAGCGTTCGCGCTACTCGATGTGCGTGTGGGGTGTGTGCTGCGTGCCGAACCGAACGCGGGCGCGCGGAAGCCCGCGTTCAAGTTGTGGATCGACTTCGGGTCGCTCGGCGTGAAGCAGTCGAGCGCGCAACTCGTCGCGCTCTACACCACCGACACGCTGGTCGGGCGACTCGTGGTTGCCGCGGTGAACCTGGGAATGCGCAAGGTGAACGGGTTCAACTCGGAGGTGTTGGTACTCGGCGCGCCAGACGCGGAAGGGAACGTCGTGCTGCTCACGCCCGACCGCGACGTGCCGCTCGGCGGGCGCATGTTTTGAATCGCGGACGCGGTCTCACCGCTTCGTGTCTTCGCGCGGGCACGCGAGCATCACCACGAGGCGCTCTACCTGCACGCGTTCGGGGAGCGGGTTGCCGCCTTTCAGCCCGTAGTTGAGTTCAACGAGCCAGTCGGGAAGTTTGAGCAGCCGGCGCCCGCCGAGGTGCTTCAACTGCTTCTCACAACTGATCCGCGCCTTGTCCCATTTCGGCACGTTGGCCGCGTCCATCGCGGGGCCGAGCGCGACATTTTCCACGAAGTGAAGCCGGCCGACGGTGGCAAGCTTTCGCAACCGCGCCGTAAGCGGAGCCATTACCGCGAGCGGGTCTTCGCCCTCCGCGAACAGTTCCTCCAGGATGCTCAGCGCCTCGCGTGGGCGTCCTTCCGCGATCGCGTCCAAGATGAGGAACACGTTGGCCGCTTTGCTCCGCCCGACCAGCGCCTCGACATCTTCGACTGAGATGCCGGCCTTCGCGCCGACCGCGTTCGCGAGCTTGCCCAACTCCTGATCGAGCAGTCCCATTGAGGTGCCGACGAGTTCAACGAGTTGTTCCGCCGCGTTCATCGCGAGCTTCTTCTTATGGGCCGACTGTGCCCACTTCACGCACCACGAATGCAGTTCGTGGAGCTTGTGCGCGACTGGGGCTTTGCACGCGATCTTGGCCGCGTCGGGAATCGCCTTCGCGAGTTTGGTGGTTTCGGGGAACGTCTTCACGTCGAGAACCAGAACCCCCACCGAACTCGGTTTGGCGAAGTACGCTTCGAGCGCGGGACGGTTGTCGGTGACGAACTTATCGGCGGCTTCGACGACCACGACGCGACACGGCGCGAGAAAGGGCAGCGTTTCGAGTTCGTTGCGAACGGTGGAGAAGTCGAGCTTCTCGCCCGCGTACACCGCGACCGCGAACGACGGGTCTTCGTCGCCGATGGCGATGGAAACGATCCGCTCGCGCGTGTACCGTTTGAGGAAATCTTCGTCGCCGACGAGCGCGTAGATGGGCTGCCGCTTGGAATCCTTCGCCGAGAGGAATTGCAGTGCTTCCATGTGTCGTTCTCGGCGCGACCCCGGTGGGGTCGCCGCTAAACACGGGTCTGGCGCCTGTATTCATCCACAAGTACGCGGGGCGCGCCAATGTCAATCACATGAAGTTTGCCGGTCCACGCTTGCGATGCCGGGTTGAGGAAACCGCGTTTGTGGGCAACGAAGGTCGCGGTGTGGGTGGCCTTCACAGTTGGACCGAGCGGTTCGCCGGTGTCGCAGTCGAGGCCGGAGGGAATGTCGATCGCGAGAACCGGCTTTCCTGAAGCGTTCACTATCGCGACGAGTTCGTCGAACGGTGCGGCAAGCAGGCGCGAAAGCCCACTCCCAAAGAGCGCGTCAACGATCCACACCGCGCGATTGAAGCTGAGATCCAGGAATTGGCCGTACAGAACCGGGTCGCTGAAGTAAGCCGGATCGTTCTGGGTGAACTGAATATCGCTATCTGTCACGATCTCGAAGTTGAGTGCGGCATCGCCGGAAAGTCCGTTGTTCTTCGCAAACAGTCGCACATCGACCGGCCAGCCGGCGTTATCCAAGTGTCGCGCGATAACGAAGCCGTCGCCGCCGTTATTGCCGGGACCGCACAGAATCACGACCGGCTTGCGCTCCGGGTTCAGGCGCATCAGCAGTTCGGCGCACCCGCGACCGGCGTTCTCCATCAGTACGACGCCCGGCACACCAAACTCGTTGATCGCGCGGCGGTCCAACTCGCGCACCTCGTCGCGGGACAGGGTGAACATGAAGTGCCCTCCTGAAACGCAAACACCCTCGCTTATCGCAAGGGTGAAATGTGGGGCGTAAGCCCACTCGTTGCAACGAGTGGGCGTGATCGCTCCTGAGTTATCAGCCCAGGTTCATCGAGAGGAGGAATTCCATGTTGGACTTCGTCTTCTTCGCCTTGTTCAGGAGCATTTCCATTGCCTCAACCGGGTGCATGTCGGCCAGCACGCGGCGCAGGATGCGCACCTTGTCGTACTCTTCGGGGTGCATCAAGAGTTCTTCTTTGCGCGTGCCGCTCTTCACCGCGTCGATGGCGGGATACACACGCTTCTCGACCAGCCGGCGGTCCAGGTGAAGTTCGCTGTTACCCGTACCCTTGAACTCCTCGAAAATCACCTCGTCCATACGCGAACCGGTGTCCACAAGGGCCGTAGCGAGGATGGTCAGCGAACCGCCCTCCTCGACGTTGCGAGCGGCACCGAAGAACCGTTTGGGCTTCTGCATCGCGTTGGAGTCGAGACCGCCAGAGAGCAGTTTCCCGCCGCCTGGGGCTTCGGTGTTGTGCGCGCGGGCCAGTCGCGTAATCGAGTCCAGAAGAATGATCACATCGCGCTTCATCTCCACCATGCGCTTGGCTTTTTCCAAGACGATTTCGGAGATGTGGATGTGTTCTTCCGGCGGTTCGTCGAACGTGCTCGCGACAACTTCCGCGTTCGGGCTGTTCACCAACCGCTGCATTTCGGTCACTTCTTCCGGCCGCTCGTCCACCAGCAGCACGAAGACGTAAGACTCGGGGTGGTTCTTGATGATCGCGTTCGCCATCTTCGCGAGGAGGATGGTTTTGCCCGTTCGCGGCGGAGCGACGATCAACCCGCGTTGACCCTTCCCGATGGGCGTGATCAGGTCCACGATCCGCATCGAGTATTCGTCCGGCGTCGTTTCGAGATTCAACCGCGCGTTCGGATGAAGGGGGGTCAGGTCTTCAAAGCTGGTGACGCCGGTCCCTTCGTCCGGGTGCTTGTTGTTCACAAGCTCGATCTGCATCAGCGCGAAATTGTCCTGATTCTCGATCGGCAGCCGAATCGGACCTTCCACAATAAGCCCCGTGCGCAGGCTCATGCGGCGGATCTGGCTCGGGGAGACGTAAATGTCTTCCGGGCTGGCGAGGTAGTTATGCGCCTGGCTGCGGAGGAACCCGTAGCCGTCGGGCAAAACTTCCAGCGTGCCGGACCCGCGAACCACCTCGCCTCGCTCGATCTGCCGGCGGACGACGCCGACGATAAGTTGCGCCCGGCTCATGCCGGTGTGTTCGCGAATGCCTTCCTTCTCCGCGAGCGCGAAGAGTTCCGGCATCGGCATGCGATACAGATCGTCGAGCCGGGAACCGCTGCCCGCAGGGCGGGGGCGTTCCTGACGCTCGATCCGCTCGCGCTCGGCCCGTTCAACGGGAGGCGGCGCAACCGGGGTCGGCGGCGCAGCGGGAGCAGGTCCGGCGGGTCCGTCGGTGGGTTTACGAAAGGGCCGCTTGGCGGCTGCCGCGCGGAGAAGTGAGGGGCGCGGCAGTGGCGACCCTTCGACGCCCTTGGCGTCGGGCATAGCAAATCCTCGGTCAGAAAGGAAAAGGGGACTCGGTGGCGGTGAATCGCCTCCGGTCAGACGTGGCACCTGCGCCACCACATACGTTACGCGGGACCAATTCCCTGTAACTCGTCAAGCAACAAAAACTCAGGTCAGAGGGTTCGCACGGACTTCCCCAGGTGGGGCGAGTAGTTCGTTCGCACTTCGCTTGCGGTTCGTTTTTGGTTCAGCATTCGTTAAAGGCGTTTGGGCGATGCGGACTACAGTGCCAGATAACAGGGGGGGAAGTCAAGATGCGTTGTGAGCCGCGACAAATTTCGGCTCGCGACGCTGGAAAGTGCGGTGCTTCCAACTACCAATAGTTTACGTCATCCAGGCCCAACGTCAACAGGATAATAAACACGACGCGACAAAAAATCCAGGTTACTCGGCTCAGAAGTCAGGGCTACTCAGAGATTGAAGCCGAGTCGTTGAGGAAGTCCAGGGCGAGGTCCGGTCGCGCGACCATGGCTCTGGTCGCGGCCGCCACGCTCGGGTAGTCGGCGTTGCGCAGGAGGTACACCGCCACGTTCCGCAGCG
>SXID01000043.1 GCA_005772955.1 Planctomycetia bacterium | reverse complement strand
GCACCGCCGCCGCGCTGGTCTTCAACCAGCTGTTCGTCCCGACGAGAGATCCGGTCGCGGGCACGATGGCCGCGTTCGGGACGTATGCTGTCGGGTTCATCGCCAGGCCGTTCGGCGGGGTGCTGTTCGGGCATTTCGGGGATCGCGTTGGGCGGAAGTCGGCGCTCGTCGCCACGCTCATGATCGTCGGCCTCTCCACGTTCGCGATCGGACTGCTTCCCACGTACGACGCGGCGGGCGTGCTTGCTCCGATCCTGCTTGTTGTCCTGCGGTTTGTGCAGGGGCTTGGCGTTGGCGGCGAGTGGGCCGGGGCCGTGCTGATGGTCGCGGAACGTGGGGACCCGCGATGGCGCGGGTTCTCCGCGAGCTGGGTGCAGGCCGGCGCACCGGTCGGGCTGCTGCTCGCGACCGGCGCGTTCGGCTTGGTGTCGCTGTTACCAGAAAGTGAGTTCCTCGCGTGGGGCTGGCGTATTCCGTTCCTGCTCGGTGTGGTGCTGACTGGCGTGGGGCTGTTTCTCCGTCTGAAGATACTCGAAAGCCCGCTCTTCGCGAAGGTGCTTGAGGAGAAGCCCGCGACCGGACTGCCACTCCTCGAAGTGCTGCGCAGGCACCCGCGGAACGTGGTACTCGCGATGGGCGCGCGGATCGCTGAGAACGCGTTCTACTACTTCTTCACGGTGTTTTGCCTGAGCTATGGTACGCAACAACTCAAACTCCCACGAAGTGTGTTGCTCGATGGTGTGTTGCTCGCGGCGGTCGCGCACCTGATAGCGGTGCCATTCTTTGGCGGGTTGTCGGACCGCGTCGGGCGCAAGCCGGTGTACCTCGGTGGTGCGGTCTTCCTGGGTGCGTTCGCGTTCCCCTTCTTTCAGATGATGGGCACGAGACAGACGGAATGGATTTGGGCCGCGATCGTCATTGGCATGATCGGCCACGCCGCGATGTACGGTCCGCAGGCCGCGTTTCTGTCGGAGTTGTTCGGCACAAAGGTGCGGTACACCGGCGCGTCGTTGGGTTATCAGTTAGCGGCTCCGCTCTCTGGCGGCATCGCGCCGCTGGTGGCGACGGCACTCCTGCGCGAGTTTGACGGCGCTCCGTGGCCGGTCGGGGTGTATCTGGTGGGAATGGCGCTCGTCACGATGGTCGCGGTGCTGTTCGCGGCCGAGACGCGTTCTCGCGACCTGGATGATTGAGCGCGCTCGGCGAATTCACCTCGCTCGCTCCGGTGGTGCGGGTAGAATCGGGGCAGCACTCTCCGGTTTCGAGGCTACCCATGAACCACCGCTTCGGTTGCGTTCGCCTGGATCACCCGCGCGTCGGGCGGCGCGACCTCCTCCATGTCTGCGGGCTCAGCCTCCTCGGTTTCGGTACGCCCGACCTCGCGCGACTCGAAGCCGCTGCGCCCGCACCGCGTGCCGCGAAGGCGAAGTCGGTTGTGTTCATCTTCCAATCGGGTGGGCCGAGTCAGCACGAGACGTTCGACCCAAAACCGGACGCGCCTGACAGCATTCGCGGCGAGTACGGCACCGTGCAAACACGCACCTCAGGCGTGCGGTTCTGCGAGTACCTGCCTCAACTCGCAGCGCGATCGGACAAGTTCGCGGTGGTGCGGACGATGTACCACCCGGCCGGGCGCGAGTTCCGCAACGAACACAACAGCGCGACGTACTTGCTTCACACCGGGCGCGCCGAAATGCCAGTCGGTGACACGAACGCGAGCATCGTGAACCCGCGCGCTGGGCGATTCGCGTGGCCGTCCATCGGCTCAATGATCGCTTACGCGAACCCGCCCGCACCCGGCGTTGCGTTTCCCGCCGTGGTGGAACTGCCCCGAACCAACTTGATGCGATACCCTGGTCGCGGGGCCGGCATTCTCGGGCCGAACTACGAGCCGTGGGGCGTCGATCTCGCGCCCGCGTGCCGCTCGCCGGACGCGGCCGGGTCGTGCCCCAATTGCTTCAGTCACGACGACCCGAACGACCTCACACGCGCCGCGGGGAAGGGGCCGAAGGCGTGGTGGGACAACAGCAGTTGTCGCGACGCGTCATTCCGGCTCCCGGACCTCGGCGGGGTCAGCGTCTCCGCGGTGGAACTGGAGAACCGCTCTTCGCTGCTGGATCGGCTCGACGCGATGCGCCGCACCGCCGCCGCGCCGTCCACTGCGTCGCACGCGGTCAACCGTCGGCGTGCGATCGAGCTTCTCGCAACTCTGAAACCGGGTGGCTCGAACCCGTTCGACCTCACACGCGAATCGCCCGCGGTGCGCGACCGCTACGGCCGCGAGGAATGGGGGCAGGGGTTCCTCGTCGCACGCCGGCTGGTCGAATCGGGAGTGCGGATGGTACAAGTGAACCTCCGCGGGTGGGACACGCACCAGAACGCGTTCCGCGACCTGAAGGGCAAACTACTCCCGTCCATCGACCGGTGCCTCAGCGGGTTCCTCGACGACCTCGAACAGCGAGGACTCCTCGATGAGACACTGGTGGTGATGTGCGGCGAGATGGGTCGGACGCCGAAGATTTCGCCGATCACAGTGGGCGGGAAGAACGCGTCGGGCGAAGTGTTCACGCCGGGCCGTCACCACTGGGGCGACGTGTTCCCCTGCTTCTTCGCGGGCGCGGGCGTTCGCGGCGGTCAGGTCATCGGCCGGACCGACAGGCACGGCGGTGTGCCAGCGACAGACGGGTACACGCCGGCCGACCTCGCGGCGACCGTCCTTCACCTGATGGGTATCGCCGGTGACGCGGTGTTCCGCGACGCCGAGGGCCGCCCGCACCGCCTGACGGAAGGCCAACCCATCCAACCGCTGCGATCGTGAGTCGCAAGAAGAGCTGTTGAAGCGCATTTTCGCTCTGGCCCTTGAAGTGCGTTCCCCGCACACTTATCATCGTCCTTTTCCATCGTGGTCAGACCCAACCCCGAGCGTTGCATGGCGGGCACCCCTCTCCCAATTCTCAAGCAGCGGTCGTTCGGCGAAACTTCGCGGCGCGACCGGTGGTGGCTCCAACCGCTCCTGGTGTTACTCGGACTTGGCTCGTTCCTCCTCTACGCGAACTGGGCCGCGCTGCAGGGCGAGCACTACACCCACGGCCCGTACCTGTCGCCGTTCTATTCGCCGGAAATCTTCGGTGACTCACCGCACTCGTGGTTCGGGCCGAAGCCGGGTTGGTGGCCGGACTGGATGCCATTCTCGCCAGCGCTTTTCATCCTGTGGGCGCCCGCCGGCTTCCGGCTCACGTGCTACTACTATCGCGGTGCGTATTACAAGGCGTTCTGGGCCGACCCGCCCAACTGCGCCGTCGGCGAGCCGCGCAAACGCTACATCGGCGAGAGCAACTGGCCGCTGCGGATCATGAACATTCACCGCTATTTCCTGTACGTCGCGCTGCTGTTCATCGTGATGCTCGGCGTCGACGCGGTCAAAGCCTTCTGGTTCACCGACAAGGTGACCGGCAAGGGCGAACTCGGGATCGGCGTCGGCTCGCTGGTGCTTTCGCTCAACGTGATTCTCCTGAGCGGCTACACACTCGGTTGCCATTCGCTGCGGCATCTCGTCGGCGGCGTGAAGGACTGCATGTCGGAATCGCCAACCTGCCACAAGATGTACAAGGGCTGTAGCGCGCTGAACAAGCGCCACATGCTCTGGGCATGGGTGAGCCTCGTCGGGGTGATGTTCGCAGACGTGTACGTCCGGCTCTGTTCGATGGGCGTGTGGACGGACCTGCGAATTCTGTGACTGATTAGGTTATCCGCGACCCGAAGGGATCGCGGAGGTATCGCTCTCGGCTAAACGTAACCTGGATTTCTCTCCCATGCCTGTTGAATACCAGACTCACGAACACGATGTCATCGTTATCGGCGCCGGCGGCGCGGGCCTTCGCGCCGCGATCGAAGCGAGCGCCACCGGTGCGTCGGTTGGCCTCGTGTGCAAGTCGCTGCTCGGCAAGGCACACACCGTGATGGCCGAGGGCGGGATCGCGGCAGCGCTCGCGAACGTCGATAACCGCGACAACTGGAAGGTCCACTTCGCGGATACGATGCGCGGCGGGCAGTATGTCAACAACTGGCGCATGGCCGAACTGCACGCGCGCGAAGCCCCAGACCGCGTGCGCGAACTCGAAAAATGGGGCGCCGTCTTCGACCGCACGCCCGACGGCAAAATCCTTCAGCGGAACTTCGGTGGGCACAAATACCCACGGCTCGCGCACGTCGGCGACCGCACCGGGTTGGAACTGATCCGCACACTGCAAGATCACGGCGTTCACCAGGGCATCAACGTTTACATGGAGCGTACGGTTATCCGGCTGCTCAAGGACGGCGACCGGATCGCGGGCGCACTCGCCTACGACCGCGAGCGCGGCCGGTGGACCGTGTTCCGCGCGAAGGCGATCGTTCTCGCTACCGGCGGCATCGGCAAGGCGTACAAGATCACATCCAACTCGTGGGAGTACACCGGTGACGGGCACACGCTCGCCTACGACGCGGGCGCCGAACTGATCGACATGGACTTCGTGCAGTTCCACCCCACCGGCATGGTGTGGCCGCCTTCTGTTCGTGGCATCCTCGTGACCGAAGGCGTGCGCGGCGAAGGCGGCGTTTTGCGGAACAGCAAGGGTGACCGGTTCATGTTCGGCGACATCCCGGAGAACTACAAACCGCAGACCGCGAAGGACCAGGAAGAAGGCTTCCGCTACGTACTCGGCGACAAGGAAGCGAACCGCCCGCCGGAACTGCTGACGCGCGACCACGTCGCGCGGTGCATCGTGCGCGAGGTGCGCGAGGGTCGCGGCAGTCCGCACGGCGGTGTGTTCCTCGAACTGCAAACGTTTGCGGAGTGGTTCGGCAAGAAGAACCCCAAGTTCAACGCGGCCGAACACTGGAAGAAGAAGCTGCCGAGCATGTACCACCAGTTCAAGGAGCTCGGCGGACTGGACATCACCAAAGAAGCTATGGAAGTCGGCCCTACGACGCACTACATGATGGGCGGCGTGCGGGTCGACAGCGACACGCAGATGTCGCGCATTCCGGGGCTGTTCGCGTGCGGCGAGTGCGCCGCGGGCATCAACGGCGCGAACCGCCTCGGCGGAAACTCGCTCTCCGACCTTCTCGTGTTGGGTAAGCGCGCTGGCGAGTTCGCGGCCGATTACGCGAAGAAGCAGAACGCCGCGGGCGCGATCCACGCCGATCAGGTGGACAGCGCCGCGAAGTGGGCGCTCGAACCGTTCGACCGCGCGACTTCGGAAAGCCCGTTCAAGGTTCAGGAAGACTTGCAGGAGATGATGCAAGACCTCGTCGGGATCGTGCGAAAAGAGGACGAGATGGTTCGCGCCCTCGATGGCCTGCAGAAACTGCGCGCCCGTGCCGCGAAGGTGCAGGTGACCGGTAATCGCGAGTTCAACCCCGGCTGGCACACCGCGATGGACCTGCACAACCTTCTCACCGTGTCCGAAGCGGTGGCACTGGCCGCGATCCAGCGCAAGGAGAGTCGCGGTGCGCAATTCCGCGACGACTACCCGAAGAAGGACAACGCGAAGTTTGGCAAAGTTAACTCCATCATCGCGAAGGGGCCGAACGGCGAGATGCAGATCAAGTTGGAGCAACTCCCGCCGATGCCGGACGAACTGAAGGAAGCGATCAAGACTGAAGCCGGCGGCGCGCTGCCGGATGAGTTGAAGTAGCTCGTGGCTTACGAGCCGCGACCGCAAGGGAGCGGCAAACGTGAACCGCTCCCTTGCGGTCGCGGCTCGTTGAAAACCAAGGATTCGAGATGCCAACAACGTTCCGCATCTGGCGCGGCGATGCCGCCAAAGGCGAATTCAAGGACTACACCGCGGAGGCCGGTGAAGGGATGGTCGTCCTTGACGCCGTTCACCAGATTCAAGCTACGCAAGCGCCGGACCTCGCGTGCCGCTGGAACTGTAAGGCCGGCAAGTGCGGGTCGTGTTCCGCCGAGATCAACGGCATGCCCAAACTCATGTGCATGACGCGACTCGACGACCTCCCGCCCGGCGAGATGGTCGTCGTTGAGCCGATGCAGGCGTTCCCGCTCGTGAAGGATTTGGTCACGGACGTGTCGTGGAACTACGAGGTGAAGAAGCGCATCAAGCCATTCCGCCCAAGGAAGCCGGACAACGCTGATGGCACCTGGAAGATGGCCCAGGAAGACGCGGACCGCGTGCAAGAGTTCCGCAAGTGCATCGAGTGCTTCTTGTGTCAGGACGTGTGTCACGTTCTGCGCGATCACCACAAACACCCGGAGTTCATCGGCCCACGGTTCCTCGTTCACGTGGCGCAGTTGGAGATGAACCCGCTCGACACCGAGGACCGCATCCCGGAACTGAAAGAGAAGCAGGGCATCGGCTACTGCAACATCACGAAGTGCTGCACGAAGGTCTGTCCGGAACACATCACCATCACCGACAACGCGATCATCCCGCTGAAGGAACGCGTCGTCGACGAGTACTACGACCCCGTAATGAAGCTGATTCAGTTGGTCTTCAAGCCGCGCAAGAAGGACGAGTTGGCGGAGACGAAACCAACTTGACTCAGCCGCTTGCGGCTTCGCGGGAGGACTCGCCATGTTCTTCGCATCGAAAAGAAGCCGGAACCGCGACGTGCTTGAACAGCCGTCCGGCAGTCGCGTGATAGTGGAGCGGCACGCGGATGGCGTAACGATCACTGTCCCGCCGCTCGGGGTCCGGTCGGCACTCGGTGGGGCGATCTTTATTGGCGTCATCTTC
The DNA here is from genome assembly GCA_005772955.1 of Planctomycetia bacterium. Taxonomy (GTDB): domain Bacteria; phylum Planctomycetota; class Planctomycetia; order Gemmatales; family Gemmataceae; genus Gemmata. The sequence goes on along the minus strand of SXID01000043.1, from coordinate 3,251 downwards.
GCCACGGTCGGCGGCATCCTAGCCGTGATGACGCTCCCCGAACTGCTGCGAGGCAACGCGAAGTTCAATCTGGGGATAGTGATCGTCGTCGTGTTCACGTGCGTTGGGGTGGGGATTGTCCTGGCCGCGATTCAGAGCGGGCGCAAGCGGGTGGTACTCGCGATCGTCGGCGACCGGTTGCTCACGTACGAGTGCGGCCCGCTGTCCTCCAAGAGACGCGAGTGGAACCGCGCCGAGCTGAATGACATCGACTGCGGGCCGAGCGGCGTGTCGGTGAACAATAGGCCGCTGCCGCAACTCCATATCGACGTGGGCGACAGTTCGCCCATTGGGATGCTGACCGGCCGCAACTTAATCGAATTGAAATGGATCGCGACAGTCCTCCGTCACGCGCTTCGGCTGCCGGGCGCCAACTAGCCTACCATGTGTGCCTCCGCGACACGATGAAGCAATACGAGTAGGCCGAGTAACTGGCGCCACTGGCCAACGACGACGCGCTCATGCGCTGGAACAGTTGCGCGCGAATGATCATGAACCACTCCGACATCGCCCCGATCGAAGAGCTAGTGAGTCGGCAACTGACTCAACCGTCATTCGTCCTTCAAGCGGTCGCGGAACACCTTCCGTAATTTCTCGACCTTCGGTCCGATGATGGCGCGGCAGTAGCCTTGTCGCGGGTTGTTCGCGTAGTAGTTCTGGTGTTCCGCGTCCGCCGGGAAGAACTCGCAGAACTGGGTAATCTCGGTCACCATCGGCGATCGGAACACACCCGCAGCGTCGATCTTTGACTTGTAGCGATCTGCCAACTCCCGTTGCCGCTCGGAGTGGTAGAAGACTACAGAGCGGTACTGCGGCCCGACATCGTTCCCCTGTCTGTATGCCCGCTTTCGGTGGAGAGGCGAACGTTCTCCTCCAGGCACTCGCGGAAGCCGATGGCGAGCTACCGGAGGAAGCCGACACGCCGGAACCGGTCGTGGCCGATCCGACGCTTGGCACGCTCCACGGGGCGCGCCTCGCGGGTTTTCAGGGCTATTCGTGTGCCTCGTGTCACGTTTGGAACGGGCGACTGATCGGTTCGCCGGACCCGGTCGCAACCGGCCCGGATTTGACGCACACCGCGGGTCGTATCCGCCGCGACTGGTTCGACCGCTACCTCGAATCGCCGATGCGGTTCCATCCCGGAACGCCGATGCCGGGAGTGTTCCCGCACGGTCAGCGGGCGATGCTCGCGAGCGTACTCGACGGCGATCCGGCTCGGCAGAAGGACGCGCTGTGGGCGTACCTTGCGTTGGGCAAAGACGCGCCCGGACCGGCCGCCCCGCCCGCGGTGCCGGTTGCGCCCCCGACCAGAGGCGAAAGCGTCATCGTCGCGCAGATCCCGATTCGGCTGCCCGACGGAAAGGCGGTCGAAAGCATCTCCGTGCTGTCGGCCGATCACGACCTGCTCGTGTACGACCTCGGCGACGGCAAGTTGGTCGCGCTGTTCACCGGCGGGCAGATTCTTCGCAACGTGCAGGGGCGTATTCGCCAGTTCATCGCCTCCGGTAGTTCGGTCGATTTCCAGTCTTTGCCCGTGTGGGAACTCCTCAAACGAGGGAAGCCGACCGAACGCACACTGTTGGGTTACGACCGCCTCCCGGATGGCGTGCGGCTCCGGTGGGAGTCCCGCTTCGACAAGGAAACGCTGGACGTTGAGGAGACACTGCGGTTCGTGAGCGAGGAAGGCACGCGCGGACTCGTTCGCGAGTTGAAGCCGGCCGGCGATACGAAGCCGGTCGCGGTGAGAACGCTGTTGGCGGGTGTGAAGGCACCGCCCGCGTGGGACAACAAGCCTCTGAGTTTCCCAGACGATCCCGACGGCTCGCTCGAACGCCCCGGTTACAACGCGGTGATGTACCCGCGGCCCAAGACCGTGTCCGGCGAGGACCGCATCATGCCGGGCGCGGTCGCGGTGCGCCCGAAGGATGGGCAGGTGTTCGTCGCGTCGATGAAGACAGGCGAGCTGCTCACCCTTCGAGACCCTGCGGATGCGAATCGCGCGAAGTTTGAACTGTACGGACGCGGGCTGTACCAGGACGCGCTGTCGATGCTCGCGGAGGATGACGGGTTGTACGTCCTCCACCGCCGCAACCTCACAAAGATCGTTGAGCGGAACGGCGTGCCTGATCGCTTCGATCGTGTGTTCGCGCTACCGCATGGAATCGCGGACACATACGACATGGCCTACGGCCTGGCACGCGACAAGAGCGGCGCCTTCGTTCTCAGCTACGCGCCGCACGCGAACGCGACACTTCTCGGTTCCGGCGGCGCGCTCCGTATGAAACCGGGCAAACCCGCTGAGGAGGTTGCTTACGGGATGCGGAACCCGCTCGGCTGGTGCGCCGGGCCGGACGGCGAGGTCTTCTTCACCGACAACCAGGGCGACTGGGTCGCGACGAACAAACTGTGTCACGTGAGCGAGGGCAAGTTCTACGGCTGGCCGAACTCCGCCCAGAAGCAGCACATCGCGAAGCCTGCTGGCAAGCCGACGGTGTTGGTGCCATACGGCTGGGCGCGGTCGATCCACGGCGTCGCTTACGACAATACCGGAGGCAAGTTCGGCCCGTTCGCGGGGCAATTGTTCATGGCCGAATTGATGTTCGGCGGCGGCATCGTCCGGGCGAATGTGGAGAAGGTGAATGGTGTGTACCAGGGGGCGTGCTTCCCGTTTTGGGGCCGGGGGTTGCTCGGGCCGGTCTGCCTCGCGTTCGACCCGCGGGGCAAGTTGTACGTCGGCGGTATCACCGAACCGGGTTGGATGGCCCAGCCGGACCGCGGCGCGCTGTTCCGCATCGACTTCACCGGCAAGGCGGCGTTTGAGATGCAGTCGATTCACGTGCGACCGCGCGGTTTCCGTGTCGTATTCACGACACCGGTCGATAAGGCCAACGCCGGTGCGGTCGCGTCATTCAAACTGGAGAGCTATCGGTACGAGTACACCGGCGCGTACGGTTCGCCCGAACTCGACCGCGCCGCGGTGAAGGTCGAGAAAGTCGAAGTTGCGGCCGACGGACTGAGCGTGGATATGACGACCGCCACGCTGGTGAAGGATCGCGTCTACCTTGTGAGCATGCCCGGCGTTCTCTCCGCGATTGGCGAGCGGCCGGTCTATCCGACCGGTGCGTACACGCTCAACGAGATCCCTGCGAAGTGAGCCCACCAAACCCGGAGAGTTCTTATCGTGAACGCCGGGGGTCCTGCCCTGTCGTTCG
>SXID01000042.1 GCA_005772955.1 Planctomycetia bacterium | reverse complement strand
CCGTCCATGAACAGGAAGATGACCGACTTGGCCTTCGGCGCGAAGTGCGGCTTCTTGGGCGCCAACGGGTCCGCTTTCGGCGTGTCGGCGCGAACGTCGTCCGCGAGGAGAGCGGCGAGCGCCGCGGCCCCGAACCCGTTGGCGGTGCGGAGGAGCATCTCGCGGCGCGATAGCGGGAAGTGCATGAGGTGTCTCTTGGCGAGCGGGGGGCGTAAGCCCCCTATTACACCAACATTACGCGAGAAGGCGCGAGAGAAACAGGGGGCTTACGCCCCCCGCTCGCCCAAAACTCGCGCAAACACCAAACTCACTTGTCCTTGTCGTCGATCACCTCGCCGCCGGCGCGGGTGAAGTACCCCTTCAGCGACTTCTCGGCGACCGAGGTGCTGATCGCGCGTACGGAACCGTCGGCGAACGCCGCCTGGAAGATATTCTTGCCGCCCACCGGGACGATCTTCGGCAGCGGCTTCTTCTCGTCGAACGGGTAGTCGCCCGGCTTGGCCCACGGCACAAGTTCGTCGGTCTCGATCACCATGATCGTGTTCGACGTGCCGTCGGTGAAGTCGGTGAACTTGAGTTTCTTGCCGGTCTCGAACGCGGCGCCCGGACCGCTGATGGCGCGGTAGTTCGTCATCCCCCATTCCGGCTTCGCGGGCAGCACCGCGCTCGGCGACAGGTAGGTCTTGATCATCACCTGCGACGCGGCCTTGTTGTTCGCGCTGTCCCACGGTTCGTCGAGTTTGAACAACTTGTACACGTTGTCCTGTTCGATGTACGGCAGGATCGCCACGCGCCAGCTCAGGAGCGGCTTACCGTTCTTGTCCAGGATGTCGTGCGGCAGGTGGTCGTGGGTGGCCGCGTAGTTGTGGCACGCGAGGGCGATCTGCTTGAGATTGTTGCTGCTCTGCATGCGCCCGGCGGCTTCACGTACCTTCTGGATGGCCGGGAGCATCAGCCCGACGCCGATCGCGGTCAGCCCACCGCCGACGACCAGCAGTTCCTTCGGGAGCGGCACCGCGAGCGCCAACTCCGCCCCGGTGCGGGTGATCAGTTTCGGGTCGGTGAGCGTTTCGTCGAGCCGGTTGATCGCCCCGAGCGCGAAGACCGAGCCCAGCGCTTCAGGCAGATCCACCGCAGGGCGCGGCGCCTTGATCTTCGGATCGTACAGTTTGTCCTCGATTTCTTTCTTCATCTTCGCCAATTCCTTGCGACCCAGCTCGGCGAGTGCCTTGATGGCCTTCTCCGCGTCCTGCGCGGCGGTGGCGTCGGCATAGGTCGCGCGCACGTCGAACCGGGCGTCGGCACCGAGATCGACCGCGACAGTCAGTTGCTTCGCCTTCAGGATCGGAAGCGATTCGGGCGGAATGCCATTGAGCGCGTCCGGCGGAATCGGCAGCGCCGTGATGTCGGCCGACGCGACCATCACCTTCGTCGGGTTCGCGGCCAGTTTGATCGCCGACGCGAGCGGTCCGTCTTTCGCGGGCGCCTTCGCGAGGTAGTGGTTCAGCGAGTGGTCGTAGCCGATGACGATGTGCTTGTTGTCCGGGAAGTAGAGTTCCAGTTCGCTGTCCGGACTGCGGTACACGGTCTTGGTGCCGACTTTCTCGGTGGTGTGGTTGGTCATGTACGTCTTCACGACCGCCATCGGGTCGAATGCGGCCGAGAACGTCAGCACGCCGACCGGCAGCGGCTTCTTCTTGTCGTCGAGCATCACGAACGCGGTGCCACGCGAGATCGTCGAAGGTGCGGGCACGAACTGCGCGTCGAGCGCCGCGAGGGCCTTCGGCCCGGCTTTCTCCCAGGTCTTGCGGAATCCTTCCATCACCTCGTTCTTCCACAGGTCCGCGAGCTTCACGTGAACGAACCCGACCGCGTCGGCGGGCACGAGCGCGAGGTCGGTGGGCAGGTCGGCTGGTTGCGCCGCGGCGGCGATACTTGTGTGCGGCGCCACATCGGGGCGCACCAGTGTGACTGCGATGGCCAGCGCCGCGACGAGCACGAAGGGGGTGAATCGCATAGAGCGGACTCCTTTGGGGATGGGTGTTTGGTTGGCCGCAACTCGCAGGGGTGCGCGACGCACACGCTCCTTCGGCTCGCGGCTAACAATGCCAAAACACCTACGAAATTAGAAATCGTTTCCGATCACTTCGCCGCCGTTCTTGGTGATGAGCGCGGTGATCGTCTCCTTCGAAGGCAACTTCGATAGTGTACGCACCGAGCCGTCGCACAGTGAGATCTGCGCCTTGCCGTTCACCACCATGCCGATCAGTTTGCCCATGTCCTTCTCGGGGTCGAACTCGAGTTCGTCCGGCTTGGTCCACGGCACCGCTGTCGCGGCCGTCACGCACATGATCGTGTTCGAGCTGCCGTCGGCAATCCCGACGATCTTCGTTCCGGTGAGCCAGTCAAACGCGGCCCCGTTGCCCACGAACACGCGATAGTACGTGTCCGTGTCGCCCGGCTTGTACTTGCCCGGCATCGCGTACACTTGCGGCATCTTGTCGATCAGCTTCTTGTTGTTGTCGCTGTCCCACGGCTCGTCCAACTTGAACTGCTTGTACAGCGCCTCCTGTTCGATGTACGGCAGGATGAGGACGCGCCAGCTCAGTTGCGGCTTGCCCTTCTTGTCGCACACCGCGGCCGGCGGCATCGCGTTGTTCGTGTCGTGGTAGTTGTGCATCGCGAGCGCGATCTGCTTCATGTTGTTGGCCGACTGCTGAACGGCCGCGGCTTGCTGGGCTTTCTTCACCACGGCGGTGTAGGCACTGGCGAGCGGCAACCCCGTGAGCGGAAGCGTCGCGGTCATGCGAGCCTCGGTGCCCTCCACCTCGAACTTCGCGCCTTTCGCGGTCGTGACCACCGCCTTGAGCACCTTCACCACGTCCTTCAGGGCAGCGTCGTTCGTGGACTCTTTGTCAAGGCCGGGGAGTTCGTTGGTGAGTTCGTCCCCCAGTAACTTGGCGAGCGCGCCGAGCGCCTTCTCCGCGTCGACGGCCTGTGCCGCGCGCCGGGTCTTCACTCGTACGTCGAGGTCGAGCGACTTGCCGAGATCGAGTGTCGCGATGAGCGTATCGGCCAAGAAGATCGGCTGGAACCCGCGAACCTGACCGGGCAGGTCATCCTTGCGGAGTTCGTCCGGCAAGTTCGTGAACGTGGCGCCCGCGACGAGTGTGTGCTTACCGGAGGCAGCCGATTTGATCGCCGGCGACAGGGGGCCATCATCGGCGGGTAACTGCTGCTTCGCGTAGGCGTCTTCCAGTCCGAGGAGCGCGAGAACTGTCTTCTCGTCCGGCGCGGATACTTTCAGTTTCGCGTTCTTGCCGAACAACCCCGCAAGGCCGGTTTCGAGTTTCTTCTTGTCGAACGCTTTCGTGAAGGTGAGTACGAACCCGACCTTCCCGGTGTCTTGCGGTTCCTTCAACTTCGGAAAGAACAGCACGACCGTCTTCAGATCGGCGATTGTCATGCCTGAGAGCTTGGCCGCGGACTCTTCCAACAAGCCGAAGGTGTTCTTGTCCGCGGCGCGAAAACTTTTGGTGGCGTCGTGGGACCAAATTTTGGCCGCGTCCGCGTAGAGGAAGACGGCCGCGTCATGCGGAACGTACCGCAGTTCGATCGGGAGCGGCGTGGCCGGGGGTTGTGCGGTAACGAGCCGCGTGGGAGCAAACGGGGTGGTAGCGAGGGCCGCGACGAGAAGGCCCAGCAGAGCGCCTTGGGCCGCGTGCCAGCGAAAGCAAAGCGAACGACTCACGAGGAAACCTCCGAAGTGGGTGACCGTCCGTGTAATTAGTTCTGGCCCAGGTCAGAAATTCGCGCGAATTGGAGGAAATGCAACCTTTTTGCGGTCGCGTTGTTACACTCTCCACAACATCTCACCCAATTGGTGATTTCACCCGAAACGGGCAACCAAGACTCGCAGAGCAACCTCTGGTAACGGTGAGGCGGATTCTGCTCCTTTCGTTGTACCGTTCTTTGGCGTGGACGGCCTTCCGGCTTGTCCGTGTTCACGCTTCTCCCACTCACACACGCAAGGCGCAGCCCCGCGCACGGGCGTTTCCGTCCGGTGGCAAGATACTCGCACGTGCCGCCGGACGCGTGTCGCCAGCTTATAGGGACCGCGATGGGCAACCCAGGAAACGCCGGGAACGGTGGTCTGTTCCAGCGCGGTGGTCAGTTCCTCGGGTGGCGGGAAGCCGTTCAGCTTCAACAGCGGAACGGGCTCCTCGACTCGCTCCGTGATTTCCGACTCGCCCGACAACCGACACCGCCGTCCCAGACTGATCCAGGGCAACGATGTGCGTTACTCGGCCAATCTCGTTGCTGGGTGATGACTGGGAACGCAGACTCGCTGCTGCCCAACTTGTCCGGACTCAATGTTTGTGTCCCACGGCAGGTGGCGCAACCGTTACTTGCGCCCGCGAGTTCGGGAAAAAATTCTGAGAGGCAGCGCAAGTGGGAGTGACCTGTTGCATTTATCCCCGAAGCAGGTAATCTGGATTGTTAGCAGATCCGGAGTGCCTGTCCGGCACACCGGGTGCGTGGAACCGCCGTACCTGACCGGTCGAACTCCTACCCCTGCGGGATAATCTTCATCGAGGTGAGCCTGCCATGCTTGGAACTCTCCATCAACGACTAACCTGGTTGGTGTTCGGTCTGGGTGTGCTGACCCTTCTCCCCCTTACGGGCGTTTTGAAGGCACAGCCCCCTGCGAACGGGCGGTTCCGTCCGGTGACAAGTTACTCGTACGTGCCTCCGGGCGCGTGGCGCCAGCAAGGGACGGCGATGGGTAACGCTGGCAACGCCGGAAACGCCGGAAACGCCGGAAACGCCGGAAACGCCGGAAACGCCGGAAACGCCGGAAACGCCGGAAACGCTGGCAACGGCGGCCAGTTCGGCGGCGGCGGCGGCCAGTTCGGCGGCGGCGG
>SXID01000041.1 GCA_005772955.1 Planctomycetia bacterium | reverse complement strand
TCCCACGCGCCTTCGGGCACGCCCAGCGCGTGCAGCGAATCGCAGGCGCATTCGAGCGGGTCGGTGTTCGCGTCGTAGAGTCGCGCGAGTTCGGCGGGCAACTCCTTCTGCCACCCCTGCGGCGAACCCCGCCCGTCGCGGTACAGCGCGCAGAACGATCGGAAGAAGCCCTCCTCGCGGTGCGGCAGCGGCCAGTTCGACACGCCCTGATCGAGGAACGCGGCGCAGAACCGGATGAGTACGTCGTGAACGGGTAAATCGGTATCGACGTTCGCGACGCTGAGGAGCAGGTCGCGGTGACGGACGGGCGGAACCGGTGAAATCGCGGGCTGCGGAACCTCACGAACGCCCTGCTGACTGACCCGCCAAAGCGATTCGAGCGTGAATGCTTCCCAGGTCTCTTCGGACCACTTCTCGATGTCGGCTTCGCGGAACCGCTTGAGCAGTTCACCGGCCCAGAGCGGTTGCTCGCCGCCGCGCCGCAGGTCGCGCATCACCCAGCGCCGCGTTTCGGCGATCAGACGTTCGCGCACTGCGGCAGACACGTCCGGGCGCACCTTACGGAGCGCATCGGTCTCGGCCATGAACCACCGCAGTTCGGCCTCGATCCCGCCGCGCACGGGGTACTGGAGCATACCCAACCGCAGATCGAGCCGCGAACCGAACCCCAGGACGCGTTCCTCGACCCAGCCGCCGAGGTCTTCCCGCATGACCGCGCGAAGGTCATCGGTGCGGATTCGTCCCCGCGCGAGTGCCGCCCGGAACCGTTCTTCGGTCAGGTACGGTTGACACCCGAAGACGGCCGCGCCGCGAGCGACGGCTTGCTCGAATGGCAAATCCTCGAACGCGTGGAGCGTGTTGTGGTGGATGAAGATCGCGATCGGCCCCTGCGCGGGCAGCAGGTGCGCGGCATGCTCGATAGCCCGGCGGAGTCGCGTGATCGCTGGGGTACTCATCGGAGGTCTCGGAAAGGGTTTACCGCGATCACCCAAAGCATATCGACCGGAGATGTGTGATGGTAGGAGCGACCGAGCAGTCCACCGCGATGGTGAAGGCCCGCACGACCGCGAACGGGTGAACACTCCACCGGGTTCACGGGTCCTTCCGCGAGAACCACAAAGCGCGCCCCGCACCGGGAACACTCGGCGAGATAGACACAGTTACTTTGCGACAATTGGGGGTGAAGAATGACCAAGCGCGATCGCCTTGCCAGCCTGCTGTTGCGTGGGATTCGACGCGAGGTAGAACGGTTGCGGGCCGTTGAAACGCACACACTTCGGCGGGCAGACTTGCAACTGCGCTCTGCCGCGACCGTTGCGAAGCCGGTATCGTCGCGGCTGACTTCGCGGCGCTGTTGGACCGGGTGTTGGACGAGACAGACCGGAAGGCCGCACAGCGCGCTGCCGCGCATCTGGAAGCAAACGGCAAGATCGTGCGTCTACGGCTGGGGTACGTCGGCGTGCGCCTGACACATCTACAGATCGTTTGATCGTTTAGCCGGAGCGGAAGTAGCACATAGCGGTTCCTCCACGACTTCGGTAGACTTCACCTCTTCATCCTCGATTGGGTGCGCCCATGCCGCCGGTTGTCATCGAGAACCCGATCATCAACTCGCCTTACCGCGAGCCAACCCGACACTTCCGGGACGAGAACGGGCAGATCGTCAACACCGTCGACGCGGGGCGGCGCGGGAGCAGTTACTTCCTACCCATCGCCGCGCCGAAGAAGAAGGCCGCGCCGGGGCTGTTCGACGACGACCTCGAAGAGAAGGCGGAGAGTACCCACGTCAACCGAATCCGGCAACTGGTGAAGCAGTGGCGCGACGGGGGCTGGCCCGATATCACCCACGCCACACGCGCGCTGCTCGAACACTGGCACGCCGACGACCGGTTCCGCCGGTTGTTCTTCTGCCAAATCGAGGCGCTCGAAACGCTCATCTTCATCACCGAAGTCGCGAAGCAGACCAAGTACGGGCACGACTGGATTGAAACGTACCTCCAAGAGAAAGCGGCCGAAGCCGGAACCAAACTGTTCCGCGTCGCGTGCAAGATGGCGACCGGGAGCGGCAAGACGGTCGTGATGTCCATGCTCATCGCGTGGCAGGTGCTGAACAAGCGCCGCAACCCGCACGACAAGCGGTTCACCGACGCGTTCCTCGTCGTCACGCCCGGTATCACGATCCGCGACCGGTTGCGGGTGCTGCTCCCGTCCGACCCGAATAGCTACTACCGCGAACTCGATATCGTTCCGCCAGAGTACCGCGGCGACCTCGACACGGCGAAGATCATCATCACCAACTTCCATGCGTTCAAATTGCGCGAGAAGGGCGACGCGGGCGGGCTGACGAAGCGTGTTCTCACGACCAACACGCCCGGCGCGTTCACCGAATCGGCCGACGAGATGGTGAACCGTGTGTGCAGCGACCTGGGCAAGCACCGCGAGATCATGGTTATCAACGATGAGGCGCACCACTGCTATCGGGGCAAACCGGTCGATACGAAGGGCATGACCGCAGAGGAGAAGAAAGAGGCGAAGGCCCGCGACGAGGACGCGCGGTTGTGGATCACCGGGTTGGAAGCGGTTAACGCCAAAATCGGCGTGAAGGCCGTGTTCGACCTCTCGGCCACGCCGTTCTACCTGAAGGGTTCGGGCTATCGTGAAGGCGACTTGTTCCCGTGGGTGGTGTCCGATTTCTCGCTGATGGACGCCATTGAATGCGGCATCGTCAAGATTCCGCGCGTGCCCATCGCGGACAATGCCATGACCGGCGATTACCCGAAGTACCGCAACCTCTGGGTGGACATCCGCGAAGGGCTGAAGGACGTGCGCCGCGGCCCGGAAGACGCACACAAGCCGCCGCTGCTGCCGGGGTTGCTCGAAGGCGCGCTCAAGAGCCTGTACGGGCACTACGCCCGCAAGTTCGAGGAGTGGGAAACCGACGAGGAATCGCGAGCCAACGGCAGCACGCCGCCGGTGTTCATCGTCGTCTGCAACAACACGAACGTGAGCAAAGCCGTCTTCGATTACGTCGCGGGCTATGAAACCGAACACCGGCACCCAGACGGCGCGCCCATTGTCGCGCCCGGCGCGGTGCCGTTGTTCAGCAACGAGAAGAACCAGCGCTGGCAACACCAGCCGAACACGATCCTCGTGGACAGCCGACAACTCGAATCCGGCGAGAGCATGTCCGACGACTTCCGCAAGTTCGCGGCGCATCAGATTGAAGAGTTCAAAGCGGAGTACCGGCGCCGGTTCCCCGGTCGCGACACGGACAGCCTGACCGACGAAGACCTGATGCGCGAGGTACTGAACACGGTCGGGAAGAAGGGCAAGCTCGGCGAACACATCCGCTGCGTCGTGTCCGTATCGATGCTCACCGAAGGGTGGGACGCGCAGACGGTCAGCCACATCCTCGGCGTGCGGGCGTTCGGTACGCGACTGCTGTGCGAGCAGGTGATGGGCCGCGGGCTGCGCCGGCGGAGCTACACCGTCGGCGACGACGGGATGATGACCCCGGAGTATGCCGACATCTTCGGCGTGCCGTTCAGCGGGTTCCCGGTCGCGGGGTTGCCCGAATCCAAAGCGCCCGCCACGCCGAAGCCCGGCAAGGGCGTGCGCGCGATCCCCGAACGGCTGGTCGGCGCGCCGTGGCTCGAAGTCACGTTCCCGCGTGTCGTCGGCTACCGGTTCGACGTACCCGCCGACCGGCTCACCGCGACGTTCGACGCGACGCACCGCGAAGTCGTGAAAACGCAGGACATGCCGACGAACACGCTGAACGCGCCGATCGTGGGCGAGAAAACAGAACTGACGCTCGAAGAGGCGCGCGGGATGCGCCCGCAGACGGTCGCGTTCAAGCTCGCCACGCACCTGCAACAGCACCACTTCGCGGACAAGCCCTGGCTGTTCCCGCAACTGCTCGGCATCGTCCGCGACTGGCTCGGCGACCCAGGGGGGACCGGGGGGGATTACCCACCCGACGGCAAAGGCGATTCGCCGAACGTGGACTACGGCGACGACACGTTCCCCGGTCTGCTGCTGTTCGGGCAGAAGAAGCACGCCGTCTGCGGGAAGATTTTCAGCGCCATTGTCACCGCGTCCGGCGGGGCGCAGCGCCTGCGCGCCGAAGTGCCATCGACCGACTTTCTCGGCACCACGGCGAACGTGTCGTTCGACACGATCAAGGACTGCTGGACGACCGACGCGAGCAAGTGCCACTTCAACCTCGTGCCGCAGGACAGCGATTGGGAAACCGCCGTGTGCGCGAAGCTCGAAGACATGGACGAGGTGCGTGCCTACGCGAAGAACCAGGGCATCGGGTTCCGCATCCCGTACACCTGCGACGGGCGCGCCGGGAACTACTACCCGGACCTCATCGTGAAGCTGGACGACGGGCACGGCAACGCGAACTTGCTGAACCTCATCCTCGAAGTGTCCGGGCAGAAGAAGCGCGAGAAGGAAGCGAAGGTGCAGGCCGCACAAACGATGTGGGTTCCGGGTGTGAACAATCTCGGCACGTTCGGCCGGTGGGCGTTCCTCGAAATCGACGGCACCAACCTGCACAAGACCAAGCAGGAAATCCGCAAACTGTTGAAGAGATAAGTTACCGTTTTCGGCAAATTGGTAACTACGCATTCCGCTTAGTAACCGAAAGGAGTATTGTGGAAGCCACTAGTTTCGATTTCGGCACAATAGGTAACTAATTGGAGCCGCGACGTGACACCGGACGAGTTTGAACCGACCGCGCCCGGAAGGGTTGTGCGGGCGATTGCCGGGCACTGGATGTTCCTCCCAGACCTGCTTCCCCCGAGCTTTCAGCCCGATTGGGCGACGGTTCAGCGGGTGAGTGAAGCGGAACGGGCGCTCGGCGAGTTGGCGGCGTCTGGGCGCGTGCTCCCGAACCCGATGTTGCTTATTCGCCCGTTCATCCGGCGCGAGGCCGTGGAATCGAGCCGCATTGAAGGAACCGTCACGCGCCTCGACCAGTTGCTGCTGTTCGAGGCCGGGCCAGACGACGGGCGCGGCCCGGCCGACGCGCAAGAGGTGCTGAACTACGTTCGGGCAACCGAGTTCGGGTTGGAGCAAATGCGTGTCGGGCACCCGTTCAGTCTGATGCTGATCCGCGAAATGCACCGGCTGTTGCTCGAAGGGGTGCGCGGTGGCGAGAAGCGGCCAGGCGTGGTGCGCGACCGCGGCGTTCTGATCGGGCGCACCGGGCAGACCTACGAAACCGCCCGGTTCGTGCCCCCCTGCCACACCGAACTGGACCCGCTGCTCACGAACTTGGTCGAGTTCCTCCAAACAGGCGGCGGGTTGCCGGTGCTCGTTCAACTGGCGGTCGCGCACTACCAGTTCGAGACGATTCACCCGTTCAATGACGGGAACGGGCGGTTGGGGCGGTTGCTCATCACCCTCCTGTTGTCCGCGCGGGGGGTGCTCCCTGTGCCGCTGCTTTACCTGTCCGGTTTCTTCGAGCGGAACCGGGACGAGTATTACGACGGTCTGCTCGACGTGAGCCGCCGCGGCGCGTGGAACTCATGGGTCGCGTACTTCGCTTACGGCGTGACCGTGACCGCCCGCGACGCCGCCGCCCGCGCCGGGCGGCTCACCGACCTGCGCGATAATTACCTGCGGCGCGATGCGGTGCGCGGGAGCGCGACCCTGCGCGTTGTGGATGAACTGTTCGCCAGCCCGTACATCACGCTGCGCCGGGCCGCCGACGTGGCCAACGTAGCCAACAAGACGGCGCAAAGCGCCATCACCAAACTCGTGGGCGCTGGCATACTCCGAGAGATCACCGGGCAGCAACGCAACCGCGTCTACTGCGCCGACGAAATTCTCGCTCTGCTCGACGCCCCGCTAACTCCGACGGCACCCGCTCCCCTGTCTATTCCGCCCACGCCCTGAAGGTGTCATGATGGCCAAGAAGAGAGCCACCGCCGCGAGTGTCCCGGTCGATGCGCACAAGCACGTCGCGGACACGCGGCCCAACATCCCCACGCGCGAGACCGCCGCGTTCGCGAGTGAGGACGGCGCGCAGAAGTTCGTGGTCAACCGCGACCGCTCGCTCGACCCGCAACTCGTGTGGAAGGGAAAGGACGAGCAGGACGCGAAGCCGCTGGAAGTGCCCGCCGTGGCGCTCCACGTTCAGGAGAAGGTTCACCCGCAAGCCATCATCGACACTGTGAAGGGGTGGGCGAAGCAGGGCAAGCCGGTGTACGACCTGTTCGCGGACTTCAACGGGTTAGACGACTTCTCCAAGCGGTTGGAGTTCTACCAGCACGACCAGCACTGGACGAACCGGCTCATCCTCGGCGACAGCCTGCTCGTGATGGCGAGCCTCGCGGAGAAGGAGCGACTGCGCGGCAAGGTGCAGTGCGTCTACTTCGATCCGCCGTATGGCATCAAGTTCGGCAGCAACTGGCAGGTGAGTACGCGCAAGCGCGACGTGAAGGACGCGAAAGCCGACGACCTGACCCGCCAGCCGGAGCAGATCAAGGCGTTCCGCGACACCTGGGAACTCGGCATCCACAGTTACCTGAGCTACATGCGCGACCGCCTCGCCGCGGCCCGCGACCTGCTCACCGAGAGCGGCAGCATCTTCGTCCAGATCGGCGACGAGAACGT